>NZ_CAJMZA010000004.1:0-464445 GCF_905220195.1 Paraburkholderia sp. J8-2 | reverse complement strand
GTCTCCGAAAGAGAGCCGGGGTTCTGGCGTTTGGGCTGGCGTTGAAATGAAAGCGCGAGTCTGCCGTTCACGAAACGACGTAGCGAAAGCCGACACACGGCCAGCTCGACTGGCCGCGGCGAGAGTCAGGCAATGTACACGCCGTGGGCTACCGGCGCTGGGTTCAGTGCCTGCGGCGAACCCTGTCAAGCACGTGATGCTCGGCTAGCCAGTGATGCATCATGCCTTCGCCGTCGTGCTCCTTCCGGTAGGCGCGCGATTCGAAAATCGATAGCCCGAGCAGAACGATCAGACCCACACCAAGACCGATCAGACCCGCAATAGTTTCGGCATCCATGGCAGCCTCCTGTCGATTGCAGCCATGTCCGCATCTTAGAACAATGTGGCAACGGAAAAAATAGCAAGTTCAGCCGCTTCGCGACCTCTCGGGAGCGCTGATCGGATCATCATTCAGAAAGGATTTGAGGCGATGCCCCGTGTTTATCTGGCCCTTGCAATGGCCGTTTTGCTTTCGGCATGCGCTGATAACGCAACGAATCACCGCCACGGCACCCCGCCGCAGGACCCGCCCGACTACCACGGCGTGCCGACCGACGATCGGCCGCCGATGATGATCGACAACCCGCCACCCGCTCAATAAGCGCCGATGCCGGGCGCGAGCACGCTCAGCGCAACTGCGCAGACATAGGGCCGATCGCGCCGCTAATGCGCGGCAGCAAGGGCGAGAGCGTCATGCCGCGCGCGGCCATGAAGACAAGCAGGGCAATCCACAATCCATGATTGCCGAGCGGCCCGACCAGCGCCCAGGACGCACAAAGAAACACAGCCAGCGACACGGCCATGGCTTGCATGAGCTCGCGTGTTCGCGTGGCCCCGATGAATACGCCGTCCAGCAGAAATCCCCACACGGAAATGAGCGGTGACAGCGCCGCCCATGGGAGGAATGCCTCGGCGGCGGCACGCACCGCTGGCTGATCGGTGAGCTGAGCGATGATCCACGGGCCACAGACCCAATAAACCAGCGAAAAACCAACGGCGCCTAGTGCTGCCCAGAACAGGTTGATCTTCACGGCTTGACGGAACGCATGACGATTGCCTGCGCCGATCGCCGCGCCCACCAGCGCTTCGGCTGCATGGGCGAACCCGTCGAGACCGTAGGCCATGAAGGTCTGGAAGTTGAGCAGCAGCGCATTTGCGGCAAGGATCGCGTCGCCTTGCTTGGCGCCCAGATGTGCGAACCACCCGAACGAGCCCAATAGACAGAGCGTGCGCAAAAAGATGTCGCGATTGATCGCGACGAGGCGCTTGAGCGCCGCGGGGGCGAGCACGATTTGCAGCGCAAGCGGTGCGAGCCCGCGAGGACGTAGCCTCCACAGCACGCAGGCCCCAAAGACAAAACCGAGCGTATCTGCCGTCGCTGTTGCCGCGCCGATACCGGCGATGCCCCATCGCAACCCGTACACGTAGGCGAGCACCGCGACGACGTTCGTGAGATTGATAAAGATCTGCGAAAGCAGCGCAATGCGCACGCGCTGCGTGCCGAGCAGAAAGCCGAGCACGACGTAGTTAGCCAGGGCGAACGGCGCCGAGCCGATGCGCGCAAGGCAGTAGACCCCGGCGTTGCGTTGCACCTCGATGCTGCCGCCAATGGCCGCGAGCGTGTACCGGATCAAGGGAGCTTGAATCAGCAAGATCGCGGCGCCGATCGCGAATGCCAGGAGCAGGGCGCGTACGACATTCGCGCGCAGGGCGGGGAGGTCGCGCGCGCCGTAGGCCTGTGCGACGAGTCCGGTCGTCCCCATGCGCAGGAAGCCGAAGCCCCAAAACACGAAGTTGAAGAACAGGCCGCCCAGTGCGACGCCGCCAAGGTCGGCCGCACTGCCGAGGTGACCTGCCACAGCCGTATCGACGGCACCGAGGATAGGCTGTGTGAGATTGGCGAGGACGATGGGAAACGCGAGCGTCAGCACGCGCCGATGCCAACCTCGTTGATCGGGCAGGGCCTCGGCGCCGCTCAAGCGCGTTCCTGCACGCACACCCACGGCGAGACGACAACCGCCCACAACTCGGGCTTGCGAGCCGCGTAATCCGCTGCGGTTTCCGCCTGCATGCGTTCGACGAGGCCCGAAGACAGCCATTGCGTGACGACCGCACTATTGTCGCTGGCAATGGCCTCGGCCACGCTCACGAGGTCGAGGTCGCGCGCTACGCTCAACAGCTTGCCTTGCGCAAAGAAGCGCTCGAGATCTTGCCAGTCGATCTTGGCGGTTTCGCCGAGCAGCTTGGTGTACGTCGAACTGGGGTTGGCGTCTTCGATAGTCATGGTAGTGGGGAATTCGTTGCGGCCGATACTATAAACGATAGTCGGTCTGCCGGCCGCTGGCCGGATGGCGAACGCCAAAGCAGCGGGATTAATCACATTAATTGTCGATATCCAGGCTTTCGCCGCCAAAATACAGACAATAAGCAACATTAAATCGGCCAAACATCTGATCTAAGCGTGCTGCGAATTGATGTTTCAAATTTGTACAGCACGCCGAATAAATGCGCTGTTACGTGCGCTCGCCCACTAAAGCCAGTGGCCTCGAAAATGCACAAATCGCCATGCTTTAAACCACCGATTCGGGCTTGCGAAAAGCCCTCGAAAGCGCAATCGACGTCAGCCTGAATGTCCCGTCCAGCAAGCCTTTGCGCCATTCGACGAGTTGTCGTCTTGTGTCATTGAAGCGCGCGATTCGGTGCACCCGAACAGTTGATTCGGCGTCCTCATTCGTTGCTGAAAAGTGATGCGACACATAATCCGTGCGGCGTAGCACATTTTCGGGCTAATTAAGTGATTGCGCCGCAGGAAGCCCGTTGATAGATTGCGATTCGGCGCATGGTAAACCGGTCCTTTGCCGATATGCGCCAAACCCCCGTTAGCCCGGCGCCATGCCGGGCTTTTTTTTTGTTCATTGATCGGCTGGCAGCAACGGCCAGTGTCAGCGCGCGGGGAGTTGTCGAGTTGGATCGATCGAGCGCCCCTGGTATCGCAGCTCGAAATGCAGCATCACGCGATCGTTGTCGCTGTTGCCCATTTCCGCGATCTTTTGCCCTTGCGTGACGCTTTGACCTTCCTTCACGAACAATGCCTGATTGTGTGCATAGGCTGTCAGGTAATCGCCGCTGTGCTTGATGATTAGCAAGTTACCGTAGCCCCGCAGTCCATTGCCTGCATAGACCACGGTGCCGGGCGCGGCAGCGACGATTGGCGTGCCGGCCGCATTGACGATGTCGATGCCCTTCGAATTGCGGCCATCGAAGCCGCGGATGACCTGACCGCTAGTCGGCCAGACGAGCGAAATCGAAGGCGCGGCCGCTGTCGACGGTGCGGACGACTCCGCGGGTGACGGCGCAGCAGCCGTCTCGGCTGCATTGGCACTCTCGCGCGGCGCAGCTGCACTACGTGGCGCGCCACCGGTACGGGCGCTCGCTGTACCGGCAGGCGGCTCCACGCGCAGGACCTGGCCGACTTCGATGGCGTCGGGATTCGACAGATTGTTCCAGCGCACGATGTTCTGTACGGACTGGCGATTGCTGCGCGCGATCTTGTACACGGTGTCGCCGCGTTCCACGCGGTAAAAGCCGGGGCCGACTGGAGCCGATCCGCACGCCGCGAGCAACGCAACGAGCGCCGCACACGCAATCCGTCTGATTCCTGGTGCCAACATTGAACCTCGCATGACCTTGCCTCGACGGACCGAAGTCCGCCGCGCTGGCAAAACGCCCGATTTTAGCGGTTTTGCCAAAGCAACTGGGGTTTTGCCTGACGAATGACTGACGAAAGCGGCAGCGCCCATGTCCGTGCCGGCACCAGAGGAGGCCTGCGGGCGCGATTAGCCACCGAGCGTCTCGACGCCGATGCGCAGCGTCGCCGTCTCCGTTTGACCCGGTGCGAGCCAGCGCAGGCCGAGCCCGTTATGGATCGCATCAGGCAGGCCAAGCCAGGGTTCGACGCAGTAGAAGTCCGAGTCCGCGGCTTCCGTCCACGTCGTCACGGCGTACCAGGGGAGCGAGCCGGGCCGGTTCAGATCGATCGTCACCGCGCGGCCGAGTCCCGGTGCGACGAGGCGCACCGGCGTGGCGGGCGGCGTGGGTTCGAGCACATGGAAACGGTCGATGATGCTGGCGTCGTCGAGTCGGTATTGCGCCTTGCCGGGCTCGGGCGCGCTGATCGAGCCGTCCGCGAGTTGATGACGGCGCTGGGCAGGCGGCAAGTCGAGCGTCGTTTGCGCGCGCTGGGCGTGCGGCAGGGCGAAATAGAAGTGATGGCCCGCGTACCAGGGGAGCGGCTGCGCGCCGGTATTGGTCGCGGCGAGCGTGACTTCGAGCGTATGCGCGTCGGCGAGCCGGTAGGCCGCTTCGAAGCGAAAGGCGAACGGGTAGCCCGTGCGCGTTGCATCCGAGTCGACGAGCGTCATCTTCAGGCCGTGGCCATCGTCGTCGACAAGCGCTGCGAACGGCAGGTCACGCGCAAAGCCGTGCATCGGCAGATCGCGAACCACGCCTTGGGCGTCGCGCCAGCGGCCGATCTGGCCGTCCACACGATGGCGCCCAAGGAACGGGAAGAGCAGCGGATTGCCGCCGCGCACACGTGCCGGTTCGGCCCAGTTTGCATTCTCCGGCCACACGATGACCGGGCGGCCGTCGACTTGCCACGAGAGCAAGCGGCCGCCGGCCCACGGCGCGAAACGCAACGTCGAGGCACCGCGGGTGAGGGTGAGGATGTCCTTTTCTGGATGAGCGTTCATGGGCGGGCCTGGAGTGGGTGGAAGGAGGGCGGCGCACATGCGCCGGGCAGGCGGATTTTGCGCTGCTTTCTCATGCGTGAAAACCCTTGTCGGGAAAGCGTGGGTATTGTTCAAGGACGAGAGTCAGCATAATCCGCATGACCGTGCGCTGGCGCACAGAGCATTTTCGCAGGAGACCCCCATGGACCTCGCAATGGCAATGAGCATGGCGCTGTTCAGCCTCTTTGTCGGCAGCAGCGCGTATTTCTTCTACAAGATGGCGCGCTGATCGCGCGACGTTCCGTCCCCCTCATCCGGTTCTCGCAAGCGCGACACGCGCGTTCGCGCCAGAATCCGTGTCTTCGCAGCCAACTTTGTTGCGACGCAGTAACTTTTCCGACAAATCCCTCTCCAGGCTTGGCGCTGCAATACGGCCCAGGCATAATCGGTGCGCTTTGCCGCACCGGCTCCGCAACGGTCCGGCCCCTTACACCATCATTACGAGGATCCGCGCGTGAGTCTCTGGTTTCTATTCTTCCTGAGCGTGTTGCAAGGCGTCACCGAACTGTTCCCCGTGAGCAGTCTTGGCCATACGCTGCTCGTGCCCGCGCTGTTCGGCATGCACATCGACAAGCACGCACCGCAATTGCTGCCGTTCCTCGTCGCATTGCATCTGGGAACCGCGGTCGCTCTCCTCTGGTATTTCCGTGAACGCTGGGTCGCGCTGATCAGCGGCTTCTTCAGTTCGCTGGCCGGCCGCAAGAACGACGACGGCCATATGATGTGGGCGCTCATTATCGGGACGATTCCGACGGGCATCGTTGGCCTCGTGCTCGAAAAGCGCATCGAAGCCATCTTTCACGATCTGCGCATTGTCGCGGCCGCGTTGATGGTCAATGGCGTGCTGCTGTGGTTCGGCGATCGTCTCCAGCGCGCGCGTGCACATCGTCCGCCCGAGAAGCTCACGTTCCGCCAGGCGTTTCTCGTCGGCCTCGCCCAGATCGGCGCGCTCATTCCCGGTTTTTCGCGCAGCGGTCTCACGATGATCGCCGGCAATGCGGCAGGCCTCACGGCAGAAAAGGCTGCGGAGTTCTCGTTCCTGCTCGGCACGCCGATCATCTTTGCGGCTGGCGTGCTCGAACTGCCGAAGCTCTTTCACGCGCGAGATCAGCTGATGACTGCGGTCGTGGGCGGCGTGCTCACGGGCATCGCGGCCTGGCTGAGCGTGAAGTTCCTGATGAGCTATTTCGAGGGGCGTGGGCGCCTCGCATCGTTCGGTGCGTACTGCCTGATCGCGGGTGCGATCTGCCTTGGCTGGTTTGCGCTCCATCAGCAGCCGGTTTGAATCTGGCGCGAAGGCCCTTCGCAGGCGTGATGAGCAGGGCGCGACCGCATGGGACGATCGCGGTATAATCCAGCCCCGTCTTCGTGCGGCCCGCTTGCGGCCTTGCGCACGTCCACGCGACAGTAGCTCAGCTGGATAGAGCATCGGCCTTCTAAGCCGAGGGTCGGGGGTTCGAGCCCCTCCTGTCGCGCCAGATCAAACAAACAAAAAGCCCGGCCTTCACCGCCGGGCTTTTTGCTTTTTCACACACCACGAATCGACGCGGAATCAACGCCCTCACGCCACGAGCCGCAACGGCACCGGCTCCTCGGCCGCTTGCGCGAGAAACACCATACGGCGAAACTCATGCGGATTCGAAATGCCGGGAATCGGCGTCGCGATGAGGCCCCCACCACCAATAACGAGCGAACCGTAGTCGAATATCCGGCCAATCAGGCTTTGCTCGACCCGCACGCTCTCGATCTTCGCAAGCGTCAGCTCCACGGTGTGCCGACGCAGCGCGCCGAACTTCGCCACCACGCGTTTATTTGTCACGGCGAATTCCGTCGTCCACCACGCGAGCAGCGAGGCGCCGAACAGTCCCAGACCTGCGACGAAAAACCCCACCGCAGCGAACGGCGACGTGCCCATGGTGCCGATGAGCACGCCCCAAACCATGAGCAAAAGGCTGAATGTGATACGCGGACCCATCGCCCAGAAGCAGGGGTGTCCCTCGCAGACGATCCTCTCGCCCGGCAGGAGAGTCGATTCGACGTATTTCACAATGACCTCCGTCAAGATTTGTGCAGTAACCAATCTGTAAGGTAGTGCATCTCGCGCAGAAGGATCCGTGGTCAAACGTCGCGGCTCAGCGCCTGGCGCCGGCGCAATAAAAAAGGGCAGCCCGAGGGCTGCCCGTCAAACCGGATGAGCAACATCCGGTCATCGATGGTCGGTTGGTGTCTCGCGCTTAGAGCTTCACGTCGAGCGCGTTGGTCAGATCGCCCATCGGCTGGGCGCCGTTGCTCTTGAGCGCGGCGTCGCGGTTCGCGAGCCCCGGCAGCGTCGGCAGCGAGAAGCGCCGCGTGATGAGGCGCAGGATCGAGGTCGTGTCGTACTGCGTGTGGTCGACGTAACCCTTCTTCGCATACGGCGAGATGATGAGCGCCGGAATGCGCGAGCCCGGACCCCAGCGGTCGCCCTTGGGCGGCGCAGCGTGATCCCAGAAGCCGCCGTTTTCGTCGTAGGTGACGACCACGACCATGTTGTTCCACTGCGGGCTCTTCTGCAGATGCGCGATGACGTCGGCAATATGCTGGTCGCCGCTCGTCACGTCCGTGTAGCCCGCGTGCTCGTTCAGGTTGCCCTGCGGCTTGTAGAACGCCACTGCCGGCAGCGCGCCTGCGTCGATCGCCTTGAGGAACTCCGTGCCGTCCATGCCGCCGTCGAGCAGATGCTTCGCGCGCGCGTCGGTGCCCGGCGCGTAGTTCGCGAAGTAGTTGAACGGCTGATGGTGGGGCTGGAAGTTCGGCGCCGTCATGTTCGCACCGTAGATCACGCCCGAGGTGCTGTTCTGCGCCGCGCTCACGGCCGCGCCCCACGCGCCGCCGTACCACGCCCACGTCACGCCCGCGTTCGAAAGCAGGTCGCCGATGTTCTGCGTCGTTTGCGCGGGCATCGTGGAGGCGTTCGACGGGTCGGCCAGGTTCGCGTCGCCACCCGAAGCCGGCGCGTTGCCGCTCGGCTGATACGGCGGCTGCATCGTGTTCACCGCGTAGAAGTCCGGCGTCAGATTGCCCGATTTCACGAACTTCGGAATGCCGACGAGCGCCGACTTCGGCGAGTTCGACGCGAGCGTGAGCGAAACGCCGTCGGCGTCCACGGCCGAGATCGTCGGCTTGGCCGGGTTCGTATCCGCGTTCGCATAGAACGGCGTGCACGCGCAGATCAGCCACTGGTGATTCAGGAACGAGCCGCCGAACGCGCCCATGAAGAAGTTGTCGGCGAGCGTGTATTGCTGGGCGATCTTCCAGAGCGGCAGCTTTTCTGCGCTCGTCGTGTAGTGCCCCATCACGAGACCGCCGGAGTCGGCGTAGGCCGCGAACATGTCGTTCTTGCCGCCGTGGATCTGCATCTGGTTCTCGTAGAAGCGGTGGTACAGGTCGCGCGTCGTGACCGAGAGCGGCACGTTGTAGCCTTTCGCGTCGTCGATGGCGAACGGCGCATTCGGCATGTTCTCGGTCATCGCCGCGGTCACCACGGGCGTGACGCCCGTTTGCGTGAGACCGTTCCAGACGGTCGGCAGCGTGGCGAGCACGGAGCCGTCGCGATCGAGCTGCTGCGTGCTTTGCGCGCTCAGGTTCTGCAGGCCATTGGCGCCCGGGAAGCTGCCGTACAGGTTGTCGAAGCTGCGGTTTTCCGCGTAGATCACGACGATGTTCTTCACCGACGAAAGGCCGGGCTTGCTGTTGTCGTTGCCGCCGCAAGCGGCGACGGCCAGGGTCGCCGCCGCTACCGCGATCGGCGTGGCATAGAACCACTTTTTGTTGATCATTTTTTTCTCTCTCTCGCGTTGGGGGCCCGCATGGAGGGCCGGCGCGAATGACACCGGCCTTCGGGCGAGGCGCAGTGTCGCAATCGTTTTTGACAGCGATATGTAAAAAATTACATTTAGCTTTTTTGTGCCCTTTGATTGCATGACATCTGTCTTACTGCATGTCATTTGAGCGTCACATCCCTGACATACGCTTTCGCGACTTCGATGTGCGGGTGAGCGCATCGGCATTCGCACTGCAGCGGCGCGGCGGCAAGCGCGCGTCGCGCTCAAGCTTCGGGGACCAGGCATGTTGCGTAGATTGGCGCGTCGTACGGCGCGAACACACAGTGAGACGCGCGCTCGATCGCACGGCGGCGCGCGCCGCCAGGCGGGGCGCTTCCTGATGGCGGCGGCGCTGTCGTCGCTGCTGATGGCGTGCGACGGCAGCATGTCCGGTTCCGCGACCGCCGATGCAACGACAGGCGCATCTGGCAGCGCCTCGCGTGCGCAAGACGCCAATGCGAACGCGCGCGCCGCACAGGGCGTGAAGCTGATGAAAATCGCCGCGCCCGCGCAAGGTGGACAGACGCGTGCCGAGGTCTACGCGCAGGTGCGCCGCATGACGGTGCTCGGCAAACAGATGTTCTTCGACCCGTCGCTCTCGGGCTCGGGCAAGATGGCGTGCGCGTCGTGTCACAGCCCGGACCACGCGTTCACGCCGGCCAACGCGCTCGACGTGCAGATCGGCGGCACGGACATGCGACGCCAGGGCATGCGCGCCGTGCCGACGCTCAAGTATCTGCAGGCGGTGCCGGCGTTCGCCGAGCACTATCACGACTCCGACGACGAAGGCGATGAGAGCGTCGATGCGGGTCCGACCGGCGGGCTCACGTGGGACGGCCGCGTCGATCGCGGTTCGGACCAGGCGCGCATTCCGTTGCTCTCGACGTTCGAGATGGCGAGCTCGCCGAAGAAGGTAGCCGAGGCGGTGCGGGCGGCACCTTACGCTGAGGCGTTTCGCGAGGCATTCGGCGCGCGCGTCCTGGCTGACGACGATGCAACCTTCAAGGCCGTGCTGAAGTCACTGGAGACATTCGAGCAATCGCCCGAGGTGTTTTATCCATACACGAGTAAATACGACGCGTACCTCGCCGGCAAGGCCACGCTCGGCGCCGCCGAGCTGCGCGGGCTGCAGCTCTTCAACGACGAGAAGAAGGGCAATTGCGCGAGCTGCCATATCAGCCAGCGTGCAAAGGACGGCTCGCCTCCGCAATTCAGCGACTTCGGTCTGATCGCTGTGGGCGTGCCGCGCAACCGTGCGCTTACCGTGAATCACGACCGCAAGTTTTTTGATCTAGGGGCATGCGGCCCGGAACGCACGGACCTCGATCATCGCGCGGAATTTTGCGGGCTCTTTCGCACGCCGACGCTGCGCAACGTCGCGCTCAAGAAGTCGTTCTTCCACAACGGCGTTTATCACTCGCTGGAAGATGTGCTGCGTTTCTACGCGCGGCGCGATACGAATCCGGAGGAGTTCTATCCGGTGGTGAAGGGCCGCGTGCAGAAGTTCGACGATCTACCGCGCCGCTACTGGGTGAATCTGAACACGGACCCGCCGTTCGATCGCAAGCCGGGCGACGCGCCAGTGTTCAGTAACGCCGAAATCAAGGACGTGATCGCGTTTCTCGACACGCTCACCGACGGCTGGCAGCCGGGGGCGCATTGAGCGTGGACTGAGCGCGCTGCGTCAGACGCCCGCGATCAGCAGGCAGACGCCGGCGAGCACGACGAAGGAGACGAGCAACGCGACCGTACCGATGCGCACCGTGGCGTCCGGCCAGCGCGGCGCGTGCTCGGTGCGCTCAGGGCGCTCAAGGTGTATTGCGAGGTTCGGGCCAGGTGTTTGCGTTTGTGGCGCGTGCGTGTAGTGCGCGACGAACGACATCAGGCCGATGCAGATGAGGGCCAGCAGGACCGCAAAGACCCTTAGGGCGATGGCGTAGGTCATGTCAGATATTCCTGATGGAGATGTAAGTGGGCGACGGACCCATCGTAGTGATCGGTGCTAGCCCTCACCATCAAATCAATCTGAAAAGAAACCGGGCGCGAGCGCGGCCTCGCTCGGTGAGCCGAAAAAAGGGCGCGTGTTATGCTTTTCGCCGAATCGCTCAGTCAGTCGAGGAGAACACAAAATGTCGAGAATGCCCCGAACCCTGCATACGCTGAGCGCCCTGGGCGCGGCGCTCTTTGTCACGGTCGGCATGGGCAACGCACATGCCGCCAACCTGGGTTTTCTGAACAACACGCCCATGTCGTTCATGAACCAGGCGGACTACAGCTCGCTGCAGAACGCTGTGCGCGATGCCGTCGAGCACAAGGCTGATGGCGAGGCCACGGCGTGGTCGAACGAGGGCTCGCGTAATGGCACGCGCATCACCTCGACCATCACGCCGTCGAATACGCAAAAGGAAGGCGACAAGACCTGCCGCGACACCGAGGTCGTCATCAACGCGAAGGGCCAGTCGATGACGCTGCGTCCGCACTTCTGCCGCACGGGCCAGGGCGCGTGGGTTTTCCAGAAGCAGCACTGAGCGCGCGGTGAACGGCAAGATCGTTTCGTGCGGCATCGTGCTGCTCGATCCTGAAGGCCGCGTGCTGCTCGCGCACGCAACCGGCACGAATCACTGGGACATTCCGAAGGGGCAGGGCGAGTCCGGCGAGACCGAATCGCAAAGCGCGCGCCGCGAGATGGTCGAGGAGACCGGCATCGAAGTGGCGGCGTCGCGGCTCGTCGATCTTGGGCGCTATCTGTACCGGCGCGACAAGGATCTGCATCTCTTCGCCGCGCGCGCGAGCGCCGATGAACTCGATCTCTCGCGTTGCGTTTGCGTGTCGCTCTTTCCGCGCAGGGAGGACGGCGTGATGATCCCGGAAATGGACGCCTGGCGCTGGACCCCGCCAGGCGAAGTCGATCGCTACGCGAGCCGCAGTCTCGCGCGCCTTTTCAACACGACGCTTTCGCTCGCCGAATTGCATCGCAAACTTTAAGGCGTTCTCGCTAGCCGCTGTCGAAAAGAAAAAGCCCGCACAAATCTGTGCGGGCTTTTTGCTTGATGGCGGGCGCGCGCCTTACTTGCCCCAGCTGTCGCGCAAACCGACGATGCGGTTGAACACCGGCGCACCCGGCTTCGAATCGTAGCGGTCGGCGACGAAGTAGCCATGGCGTTCGAACTGATAGCGGTCTTCGGGCGCGGCGTCGCGTGCGCCCGGTTCGACAAAAGCCTGAACAACGCGCTTCGAGTCCGGATTCAGCGCCTCGAGGAAGTCGCGGCCGCCCGCATCGGGCTGCTCTTCGCGGAACAGGCGGTCATAGAGGCGCACTTCGGCTGGCACGGCGTTGTCGGCGCTGATCCAGTGGATCGTGCCCTTGACCTTGTAGTTGCTCGCGCCTTCGGTGCCCGATTTGCTGTCGGGGAAGTAGTTGCAATGCACGGCAATGATGTTGCCGTCGGCGTCCTTCTCCGCGCCCGTGCATTCAACGACGAAGCCGTACTTCAGCCGCACCTTGTTACCCGGGAACAGGCGGAAATAGCCCTTCGGCGGCGTTTCCTGGAAGTCCTCGCGCTCGATCCACAGTTCGCGCGAAAACGTGAACGCGCGATTGCCGCGCTCCGGATGATGCGGATGCACTGGCGCGCTACATGCCTCGGACTGGCCTTCGGGGTAGTTGTCGATCACGAGCTTGAGCGGGTCGAGCACGGCGGTCGCACGCGGCGCCTTGTCGTCGAGGTCGTCGCGCAGCGCGCCTTCGAACACGCTCATGTCGATCCACGAATCGACCTTCGTCACGCCGATGCGCTCGCAGAAAAGCTGGATGGCTTCAGGCGTGAAGCCGCGGCGGCGCACGCCGACGATGGTCGGCATGCGCGGGTCGTCCCAGCCGTCCACGTGGTTTTCGGTCACGAGTTGCAGCAGCTTGCGCTTGCTCGTGATCGCGTACGTGAGGTTCAGACGCGAAAACTCGATTTGCTGCGGCAGCGGGCGCGCGAACACGCCGGCGTCGGCCAGTTCGCTGAGCACCCAGTCGTACAGCGGACGGTGGTCTTCGAACTCGAGCGTGCACAGCGAATGCGTGATGTTTTCCAGCGCGTCCGAGATGCAGTGCGTGTAGTCGTACATCGGATACACGCACCACTTGTCGCCGGTGCGGTAGTGATGCGCGAAGCGGATGCGGTAGATGACCGGGTCGCGCATGTTGAAGTTCGGCGACGCCATGTCGATCTTCGCGCGCAGCACGTGCGCGCCTTCGGCGAATTCACCGGCCTTCATGCGGCGGAACAGGTCGAGGTTTTCCTCGACCGAGCGCTCGCGGAACGGCGAGTTCTTGCCGGCCTCCGTGGCCGAGCCACGGTTCGCGCGCATCTCTTCCGGCGACTGGCTGTCCACATACGCCTTGCCGCGCTGGATCAGCAGTTCGGCGAACTCGTAGAGCTTGTCGTAGTAGTCGCTCGCGTAGAAGAGGTATTCCTGGTCGTCCTTCTTCCACTCGAAACCAAGCCACTCCACAGCGTCGATGATGGAGTTGACGTACTCGACGTCTTCCTTCTCCGGGTTCGTGTCGTCGAAGCGCAGGTGGCACACGCCGCCGTAGCTTTTCGCCACGCCGAAGTTCAGGCAGATGCTCTTCGCGTGGCCGATGTGCAGATAGCCGTTCGGCTCCGGCGGGAAGCGCGTTTCGACGCGCTGCGCCCACTTGCCCGACTGGTTGTCGTCGTCGATGATGTTGCGGATGAAATTGGATGCCGCAGGCGCGTCCGTGCGGTCGGCGTCTTTACGTTCGGTATTCATGCGAAAAGGGAGTCGTTCGAGGGCACCCGTCAAAAGGATAAAAGCGCGTAACCGGGCACCCGATGGTGTCTTCCATTCTACCTGACGCGACCCGCCGTGCCAGTCCCGGTGCCGGATCGTCGCGCGGACCACAACAAGCGAGGAAAAAACGTGACGATGAATGAAACGTCTGTGCTGGTACTGCCGGGCTATATGGATTCGGGGCCGGGGCACTGGCAGACGCGCTGGGAAGCCGCGCACACGGGCTTTACACGGGTGCAGATGCCCGACTGGATGCACCCGGACTGCGAGGCGTGGTGCACGACGCTCGAAGCCGCCGTGCAACGCGCGCCTGCTGGCGTGCGCCTCGCCGCCCACAGCCTGGGCTGCCTGACCGTGGCGCACTGGGCCGCGCATCACGCGAGCGCCGCGACCCGCGCGAAGGTGGCTGGCGCGCTGCTGGTGGCGCTACCCGATCCACACGGTCCCGAATTTCCGCGCGACGCACGGGGCTTCGATCCGGTGCCGCTGGCGGCGCTGCCGTTTGCGAGCGTCGTGGTCGCCAGCAGCGACGATCCGTATGGCGGCGCGGCGTTCTCCGAACGCTGCGCGCAGGCGTGGGGCAGCCGCTGGTTCGAGATCGGCGCGCGCGGCCATATCAACGCGGAAAGCGGGCTCGCCGACTGGCCGCAGGGGCTCGCGTGGCTGATGTCGGCGGGGAACCGCGGCTAGCCGCCCTGGGCGTCGTGGTTACACCACGCCCTTGCCGCGCAACGCCGCTACCTGCTCGTCGCCGTAGCCGAGCACCTCGCGCAGTACCGTATCGGTATGCTCGCCGAGCGTGGGCGGATGGCTCGTCACGCGCGGCGGGGTCTCGCTCATGCGGATGGGGTTGCCCACGAGCCGCGCCGTGCCGCCCGAAGGATGCGGCACATCGACCTGCAGCCCGCGCGCGATCACCTGCTCGTTATCGAACACTTCCGCGAGGTTGTTGATCGGCCCGCACGGCACGCCCGCGGCTTCGAGCGCGCCGATCCAGTCGGCTTTCGTGCGCCCGCGAATCAACCCGGCGACGATCGGCACGAGCGTGTCGCGATGGCGCACGCGCGCCGGATTGGTCGCGAAGCGCTCGTCGTCGGCAAGCTCGGGCTGGCCCGCCACTTCGACGAACTTGCGGAACTGTCCGTCGTTGCCCACCGCGAGGATGATCCAGCTGTCGCTCGTCTGGAATGCCTGATAGGGCACGATGTTCGGATGCGCGTTGCCCCAGCGCGCAGGCGGATTGCCGCTTGCGAGGTAGTTCGAGTTCATGTTCGCGAGCATGGCGACCTGCACGTCGAGCAGCGCCATGTCGATGTACTGGCCCACGCCCGTGCGGTCGCGGTGGGCGAGCGCCGTGAGCACGGCAATGGTCGAATACATGCCGGTCATCAGGTCGGCGATCGCGACGCCCGCCTTTTGCGGGCCGCCGCCCGGCAGCGCGTCGCGCTCGCCGGTAATGCTCATGAAGCCGCCCATGCCCTGCACGATGAAGTCGTAGCCTGCGCGCGAGGCGTAGGGCCCCGTTTGGCCGAAGCCGGTGACCGAGCAGTAGATGAGGTCGGGCTTCACTTCGCGCAGCGACTCGTAGTCGAGCCCGTACTTCTTCAACTGGCCCGCCTTGTAGTTCTCCAGCACGACATCGCTTTGCGCGGCCAGCTCGCGCACGATGCGCTGCCCCTCGGGCGTGGCGATGTCCACCGTCACCGAGCGCTTGTTGCGGTTCGCGGCGAGGTAGTAGGCCGCTTCCGCGGTGTCCGCGCCGTCGGGCGTTTTCAGGTACGGAGGCCCCCAGTGGCGCGTGTCGTCGCCGGCGCCGGGGCGCTCGACCTTGATCACGTCGGCGCCGAAGTCGGCGAGGGTCTGTGCGCACCACGGTCCGGCGAGGACGCGGGTGAGATCGAGTACGCGAATATGGCTGAGAGCGCCCATGCTGTGTCTTCCAATGTCGTTCTAAGGCAGGCCGTGAGCGCACATGGCGCGCAGGCCGATGCCGCCCATAGTAAGCGAAAAGGCGGGGTACACGTCAATATTCGGTACAAAGTTCCGCACTGCGGAACAAAGCCGAGCGGCCCGTCGCCGCCGCACGCCGTGTCGCGCCCATGCAAACCACGCGGGGGGCGCCGCCGCGAGCGGGCGGCGATCCCGTATAATCGTTCGATTCAGCATCGGGGTTTTCGCCACCGGCCGGGGCCCCGACCACGACCAAGATTGAAGCACCGGACGCCCCAGGAAGGACCCAACGCACGCCATGAAAGCCGCCGACATCCGCGAGAAATTCCTCAAGTTCTTCGAATCGAAGGGCCACACGATCGTGCGCTCGTCGAGCCTCGTGCCGGGCAACGACCCGACACTGCTCTTCACCAACTCGGGCATGGTGCAGTTCAAGGACGTGTTCCTCGGCACCGACCAGCGCCCGTACTCGCGCGCCACGACGGCGCAGCGCAGCGTGCGCGCCGGCGGCAAGCATAACGACCTCGAAAACGTCGGCTACACGGCGCGCCACCACACGTTCTTCGAGATGCTCGGCAACTTCTCGTTCGGCGACTATTTCAAGCGCGACGCGATCCACTACTGCTGGGAACTGCTGACCAAGGTCTACGCGCTGCCGGCAGAGAAGCTCACGGTGACCGTCTACCAGGAAGACGACGAAGCCTTCGACATCTGGGCGAAGGAAATCGGCGTGCCGGTCGAGCGCATCATCCGCATCGGCGACAACAAGGGCGCGCGCTACGCTTCCGACAACTTCTGGCAGATGGCCGATACCGGCCCGTGCGGTCCGTGCTCGGAAGTGTTTTACGACCACGGCCCGGAAATCTGGGGCGGCCCTCCGGGGTCTCCTGAGGAAGACGGCGACCGCTTCATCGAGATCTGGAATCTCGTGTTCATGCAGTTCAACCGCGACGCCCAGGGCAACATGACGCCGCTGCCCAAGCAGTGCGTCGATACGGGCATGGGTCTCGAGCGCCTTGCCGCCGTGCTCCAGCACGTGCACAGCAACTATGAGATCGACCTGTTCCAGAACCTCATCAAGGCGGCTTCGCGCGAAACGAACACGCCCGATCTCACGAACAATTCGCTGAAGGTCATCGCCGACCACATCCGCGCGTGCTCGTTCCTGATCGTCGACGGCGTGATTCCGGGCAACGAAGGCCGCGGCTACGTGCTGCGCCGTATCGTGCGCCGCGCGATCCGCCACGGCTACAAGCTCGGCAAGAAGGGCGCGTTCTTCCACAAGCTGGTGGGGGATCTCGTCGCCGAAATGGGCGCGGCTTACCCGGAACTCGCCGAAGCGCAGCAACGCGTGACGGACGTTCTGCGCCAGGAAGAAGAGCGCTTCTTCGAGACCATCGAGAACGGCATGTCGATCCTCGAAGCCGAACTCGCAGACCTCGAGGCCAAGGGCCGTAAGACGCTCGACGGCGAACTCGCGTTCAAGCTGCACGACACGTACGGTTTCCCGCTCGACCTCACGGCCGACGTGTGCCGTGAGCGCAACATGACGGTCGACGAGCCGGCGTTCGACGAAGCGATGGCGCGTCAGCGCGAGCAGGCGCGCGCGGCAGGCAAGTTCAAGATGCTGACGCAGGGCCTCGAATACTCGGGCGCGAAGACGA
This sequence comes from Paraburkholderia sp. J8-2, assembly GCF_905220195.1. Taxonomy (NCBI): domain Bacteria; kingdom Pseudomonadati; phylum Pseudomonadota; class Betaproteobacteria; order Burkholderiales; family Burkholderiaceae; genus Paraburkholderia; species Paraburkholderia sp. J8-2. The sequence goes on along the minus strand of NZ_CAJMZA010000004.1, from coordinate 447,333 downwards.
CGTTCCACGGCTACGAAGAAATCGTGTTCGACGACGCGAAGGTCGTCGCGCTCTACGTGGACGGCTCCTCGGTCAACGAAGTGAAGACGGGCCAGGACGCCGTGGTCGTGCTCGACCACACGCCGTTCTACGCGGAATCGGGCGGCCAGGTGGGCGACCAGGGTGTGATCTCGAACGCGAGCATCCGCTTCGCCGTTGCCGACACGCTCAAGGTTCAAGCCGACGTTGCCGGCCACCACGGTACGCTCGAGCAAGGCACGCTCAAGGTTGGCGACGTCGTGAAGGCGGAAATCGACGCCATTCGCCGCGCCCGCACCGCGCGCAACCACTCGGCCACGCACTTGATGCACAAGGCGCTGCGCGAAGTGCTCGGTGCGCACGTGCAGCAGAAGGGCTCGCTCGTCGACGCCGATAAAACCCGCTTCGACTTCGCGCACAACGCGCCGATGACGGATGACGAAATCCGCCGTGTCGAGCAGATCGTCAACGCGGAAGTGATCGCGAACGCGCCCGGCATCGTGCGCGTGATGTCGTACGACGATGCCGTGAAGGGCGGCGCGATGGCGCTGTTCGGCGAGAAGTACGGCGACGAAGTGCGCGTGCTCGACCTCGGCTTCTCGCGCGAGCTGTGCGGCGGCACGCACGTGCATCGCAGCGGCGATATCGGCCTCTTCAAGATCGTGATGGAAGGCGGCGTGGCCGCGGGCATCCGCCGCGTGGAAGCGATCACGGGCGACAACGCCGTGCGCTTCGTGCAGGACCTCGACGCCCGCATCAACGCGGCAGCGGCGGCGCTGAAGGCGCAGCCTTCGGAGCTCACGCAGCGCATCGCGCAGGTGCAGGACCAGGTCAAGTCGCTGGAAAAGGAACTGGGCGCGCTCAAGTCGAAGCTCGCTTCGAGCCAGGGCGACGAGCTCGTCGGCCAGGCGATCGAAGTGAATGGCGTGCACGTGCTCGCCGCGACGCTCGACGGCGCCGATTCGAAGACGCTGCGCGAGACCGTGGACAAGCTCAAGGACAAGCTCAAGAGCGCGGCCATCGTGCTGGCGGCGGTGGAAGGCGGCAAGGTCAGCCTGATCGCCGGCGTGACCGCCGAGGCGAGCAAGAAGGTCAAGGCCGGCGAACTCGTGAACTTCGTCGCCCAGCAGGTGGGCGGCAAGGGCGGCGGCCGTCCCGACATGGCGCAGGCGGGCGGCACGGAGCCTGCCAACCTGCCGGCCGCGCTTGCCGGCGTGAAGGGCTGGGTCGAAGCGAAGCTGTAATGCCGCGCGCGGCGGCTTGATCGCCGCTTGGCAATGAAAAAAGGGCTGTCCGTGAGGGCAGCCCTTTTTGTTTTCCGCGCGGCTTAAATGGCGTGCAGGCCTGCCGCCGTCGCTGCAGCTTCACCCGCTAACGGTGACGCCGCGCAGCCTGTGTGTTGCGCATGCTCCATCAGCGCGTCCTTCAACGCGCCGAGCGCGGGCGAAAAGTGGCCACGCCGCCAGGCAAGCAGCGTGTCGATCTGGCCGAGCTTGCCAAGGGAATGCACCGTGACCTCGTCGGCGCTGCGTTGCAGTTCGAGCACCGAGCGCGGCGCGACGGCCACACCCGCGCCCGCCGCCACGCACGCGACGATCGCGTGATACGAGCCCAGTTCCAGCACGCGTGACGGCCGGATGCCATGCTCCAGATACCACCGCTCGACGTAGGCGCGATACGCGCAGCCGCGCTCGAACGCGACGAGCGTGGAGAGCGCGATATCGCGAGGCTGACGGATTGCCCGGTGCCCGCGCGGCGTGAGCATCACGAGTTCCTCGCGATAGACCGGCACGACGTCGAACACCTCGGGGTCCGGCAGGCCGTCGAGCGGCGTGGCGATCAGCGCGGCATCGATTTCGTATTCGCGCAGACGTTCGATCAGCGTGCCCGTCGTGCCCGTTTCCAGTTCGAGCGTGACCTCGGGCCACGTCTGGTGATAGTGCGCAAGCAGGCCGGGCAGACGGCTTGCCGCAGCGCTTTCCATGGTGCCGAGCCTCAGGCGTCCCGCCGGGCGTCCGGCCTTCAGCGCATGGCGCGCTTCGTCGGCAAGCGCGAGCAGACGCTCGGCGTAGGGCAGCAGGGTTTCGCCCGCGGGCGTGAGAATGAGGCGGCGGCCCTCGCGCGTGAAGAGCGGCGTGCCGAGCTGATCTTCGAGTTGCTTGATGCGCGTCGTCACGTTCGACTGCACGCGGTTGAGCTTGGCGGCGGCCCGCGTTACGCCGTTTTCCCGGACGACCGCCCGGAAAATCGCCAGTTCGGCGAGGTCCATGGTTCTCTCCTCGGGATGCATTGATTCATGATAATTCATTTTTCGTGAACGATAGAATTGCCTACGATGGTAGGCGATCGCTTAACCCACTGAACTCATGAACGATTACGTCCCCCGCGCCGCCTGCGTTTCCGGGCCACGCCCGCATGCCGGGCGCCGCGCGGCGTTGGCCTGCATGGTGACCCTCGCCGTCGCCCTGGGTGTCGGGCGCTTCGCGTTCACGCCGCTCTTGCCACTGATGCTGCACGGCGGCGCGCTCGACCTGCGCCACGGTGGCTGGCTCGCATCGCTGAACTACGCGGGCTACTTCGTCGGCGCGCTCAGTTGTGTGGCGCTGCGCATCGCGCCCGCAAAGATCGTACGCGCCGGCCTCGTGGCCACGGTGCTCCTCACGCTCGCGATGGGCCTCACCGAGCAGTTCTGGATCTGGGCGGCGGTGCGTTTCGTGGCGGGCGCGGTGAGCGCATGGACGTTCGTATTCGCCTCGCAATGGGGCCTGCGGCGGCTTGCGCAACTGGGCGCGAACGAGTGGGGCGGCGTGATCTACACCGGTCCGGGCGTCGGCATTATCGCGACCGGGCTGTTCGTGAGCGCGGCAGGCGGTCTCGGCGCGCGCGCGGGTTGGCTAGGCTTCGGGCTCATCAGCGCGCTGCTCGCCGTGCTCGTCTGGCCCGCGTTTGGCGAGGACATGCGCGCGCTGGCGCCGCGCCCCGCTGCGAGCACGACGGCCGGCACCGCGCACGACACCGGCGAAGACCGCCGCGCGGACGCTCTCTGGCTCGTGCTGCTGTATGGCGTGCCCGGCTTCGGCTACATCATCACGGCGACGTTCCTGCCCGTGATCGCGCGCCACGCGCTGCCCGGCTCGGCGTGGCCCGACCTGTTCTGGCCGATGTTCGGCGCGGCGCTGATCACCGGCGCGCTGCTGGCGGCGCGCTTCCCGCTGCATTGGGACAACCGCGTGATGCTGGCGGGCGCGTACGTGCTGCAGGCCGTGGGTATCGCGCTCGGTATCGTCTGGCCCAACGCCGCGGGATTTTCGTTCGGCAGCGTGTTGATCGGATTGCCGTTCACGGCGATCACGCTCTTCGCGATGCGCGAGGCGCGCCTTCTGCGCGGCGAGCATGCGGCCGCGCTGATGGGCTATGCGACGGCTGCCTATGGCGTCGGGCAGATCGCGGGGCCGCTCGTGGCCGCGCCGCTCGCGGCGTCGACGGGCTCGTTCTCGCCGTCGCTGTGGCTCGCGGCGGGCGCGCTCGTGGCCGGGGCGCTCGGACTGCTGTGGCGGGTGTGGCTCACGCGCGAGGCGGCGCGCTAGTGTGAGCCGTGAGGTCGTGCAGAGGCGTGAAAACGGCGGGCACGCGGCATCGCACCGGTTTTGCGCGGTCGCACGCGCGTGTCGATAGCGCACTAGAATGGACGCTTTCGCGCGAGCCGCGAGCGTGCCCGCCGGGCCGCGCAGCGGGTTCGCAGCGCCATCGACCCGTGCCTTTTCCCCCATGAGCGACTACCAGTTTTGCCCGCGCTGCGCCACGCGCCTGACCGAGCGCGCCGATCCCGACCACGAAGGCGGCCGCGTGCGTCTCGCCTGCCCGGACTACGCCTGCGGCTACGTCCACTGGAACAACCCGCTGCCCGTCGTGGCGGCGATCGTCGAGTACGAGGGCCGCATTCTGCTCGCCCGCAACGCCGCGTGGCCCGAAGGCATGTTCGCGCTCATCACCGGCTTTCTCGAAAACGGCGAGACGCCCGAAGAGGGCATCGCGCGCGAGGTGTGTGAAGAGACCGCGCTGCGCGCCGAGAGCGTCGAACTGGTTGGCGTGTATGAATTCATCCGCAAGAACGAACTCATCATCGCGTATCACGTGAAGGCGTCGGGCACGATCGCGCTCTCGCCGGAACTGCTCGAATACCGCCTCGTCGAGCCCGCGAAGCTGCGGCCGTGGCGCGCCGGCACGGGGCAGGCGCTCGGAGAATGGATGCGCCGGCGCGGCCTGCCGTTCGAGTTCGTCGAGCGTCCGGGCCAGTGATGGCCGCAAGACGCTCGACACTTTCCCGCTACGCCTTCCCTGGATCACGCTGATGAACCGACCCGTCACCGTCGCCCGCTCCGGGTATCGCCATTTCCTGCCGATCGGCACGCGCTGGATGGACAACGATGTCTACGGCCACGTGAACAATGTCGTCTACTACAGCTACTTCGACACCGTCGTGAACGAGTATCTGATACGCGCGGGCGCGCTCGACATCGAACACGGCACGACGATCGGGCTCGTGGTCGAAACGCAGTGCAACTACTTCGCGCCGCTCGTGTTTCCGGAGCGCGTGGAGGCGGGGCTGCGTGTGGCGCGGCTCGGTTCGTCGAGCGTGCGCTATGAGGTAGGCCTCTTTCGCGAAGGCGAGGACGCACCCGCGGCGCAGGGGCATTTCGTGCACGTCTACGTCGATCGTGCCACGCGCCGGCCCGTGAGCGCGTTGCCCGATGCGCTTCGCGCGGCGCTCGAGCCGCTCGTTGTCGAGCGCTGAACGCACCGCAGCGCACGTCAGCGCACGTCAGCGCACCTCAGCGCACCTCAGCGCACCTCAGCGCACCTCAGCGCGCCACACTCACGCGTTCTAGCGCCGTCATCGGGCCGAGTTGCGTGAGCGTCTGCAACTGCGCTGCGTTGCGCACGAAGAACGAACCGGCAAAGCCGAGCGAGTTCACCGAGATTCCCTCGACGCATTCCGCCGTGCGCGGCACGACCAGCATCCACTTGCGCGTGACGAGCAGGTTGTACGGCGCACTCTGATGCGCGACGCCGCCCGCGTCGATAGCGCTCACGCCCGCCGCGTCTAGCAGCGCGCGATAGCAGTCGAGTGCGACCTGCGCGGCGGCGTCCGGCGTGGCCTTGTCGGGGCCGAGGTCGAGGCGCGCGAAGGCGTGGCGAAACGCGAGCCCTGGCACGATCGCGATGGGACGCGCGCCGTGAACCGCCTGCGCGCTGCCGAGCAGGGCTTCGAGGGGCGTCGCGCGAGGCCCGTCGCCTGCGAGCGGCAGCGGCACCATCTGCAGATGCTTGTGCGGCTGGCTCGCGCCTGCCGCCGCGCCGCCGTTGTAGAACGCGAGACCGTCGATCTCGCGCAGCGCCGCGATCAGTGCGGTGAAATCGGCCGCGTCAAGCAGCGCTTCCTGCGGCTCGTAGCGGCGCGTCACGATCAGCAGGTGCTGGTCGATCACATTGAACTTGTTGAGCAGCGCGACGTGCGTGGGCGACAGGTCGCAGACAAACAGATCGGGTTCGTAAGGCAGGAACGGATCGCGCGGCGGCTGCGGGCCGGACGCAACCGGAGTCTGCGGCGTGAGCCGCGCCGCTTCCTTGCGCGCAAGATTCCCGGCCACGCGCACATAGAAGCGCATACCGCCATCGTCGATGAAGGTATGCGCGGTCTCAATGGGGTGGAGCGCGCCGCACGCGAGCGCGTGCGCCGTCTGCCGCTCGATGGCCCCGCGCAGCGCCGCCATGGGCATGGGCGCTCAGGCCTTGTAGCCGATCGCGCGCAACAGGTCCTTGCGCCAGCGCACGTCGTCCTCGGCCTCGACGCCGAGCGGCGGCATGCCGTCCACCACGCCGACGATGCCGCGCCCTTGATCGGTTTCCGCGATCAGCACCTGAGTCGGGTTCGCGGTGGCGCAGAAGATGCGGCAGATCTCGGGTACGGCCTTGATCGTGTTGAGCACGTTGATGGGGAAAAAGCCGTCGCCGAGAAAGACGATGAAGCAGTGACCCGCGCCGATGCGCAGCGCGTTTTGCGTCGCCATCTCGATGAGTGCGTCCTGCGTGCCCGAGCGCCGCACGAGCCGCTTGCCCGACGCCTCGCAGAACGCGAGGCCGAACTGGATGCCCGGCACCGTGCCGTAGAGCGCCTCGTGCAGGTCCTCGACGGATTTGATGAAGTGGGTCTGGCCAAGGATGAAGTTGGTGGCTTCGGGCTTTTCGATCTCTACCGTGGACAGTTGCATGACGGACCTCGTGGGCGGGCGTCTCGGAAGCGCCGCATCTCGCCTGGCGGCTGGCGGCGGCCAACAACAAGCCTAGTACGAAGTCGCGGCGAGGCAAAGCGCGTGCAGGCGCACAAAGCACAACGGCCGGAGCCCCGAGGGGCGTCCGGCCGTTGTGTTGGGCAATGAGGCGTGCTGCAGCGCTTATGCGGCCTTCTTCGCGCGCTTGCCTTCCACGTTGGGCAGCAGCACGGTGAGGATGCCGATGAGCGGCAGGAACGAGCAGACCTTGTAGACGAAGGCGATGCTGGTGGCATCGGCCAACTGGCCGAGCACCGCTGCGCCGATACCGCCGAGACCGAACGCGAAGCCGAAGAACAGACCCGCGACCATGCCCACCTTGCCCGGAATCAGTTCCTGGGCATACACGAGGATGGCCGAGAACGCCGAGGCCAGCACCACGCCGATGATGACCGTGAGCACGCCGGTCCAGAACAGGTTGGCGTAGGGCAGGAGCAGCGTGAAGGGCGCCACGCCGAGAATCGAGACCCAGATCACGTACTTGCGGCCGATGCGGTCACCCACCGGACCGCCGATGATCGTGCCTGCGGCAACGGCGGCGAGGAACACGAACAGATGGATCTGCGCGGCCTGCACGGAAAGGTGGAAACGGTCGATCAGATAGAACGTGAAGTAGCTGTTAATGCTCGCGAGGTAGAAGTACTTCGAGAACACGAGCAGCACGAGAACGCCGATGGCGCCCGCCACGCGTGCGCGCGAGAGCGCCACGTGCGGCACCTCGGCGCGCTTTTTCTTCAGCGCGGGATGTGCCTTGTACCAGCGGCCGATTTGCGTGAGCACGACCATGCCGACGAGCGCGGCCGCCGAGAACCACGCGATGCTGCGCTGGCCGTGCGGAATGACGATCGCGGCGGCGAGCAGCGGCCCGAGCGACGAGCCCGCGTTGCCGCCCACCTGGAAGAGCGACTGCGCCAGACCATGCTGGCCGCCCGAAGCCATGCGGGCGACGCGCGACGATTCCGGATGGAACACGGACGAGCCGCAGCCCACCAGCGCCGCTGCCACGAGCAGCACGCCGAAACTTGGCGCGACCGACATCAGCAGCAGGCCGCACAGCGTGAAGCCCATGCCGACGGGCAGCGAATACGGCAGCGGCCGCTTGTCGGTATACACGCCCACCAGCGGCTGCAGCATCGATGCCGTGATCTGGTAGGTGAGCGTGATGAGCCCGATCTGCGTGAACGACAGCGAGAAGTTGTCCTTGAGCATCGGGTAGATGGCGAGGATCAGCGACTGGATCATGTCGTTGAGCAGGTGCGAGAAACTGATCGCACCGAGCACCGAATAGACGGTGCGTTGCACCGCGGCGGGGGCGGAAGCGGCCGCGGACGAACCCGCGGCGGCGCCCGGCAGAGCGCCCTTGTCGAGACTGGTTTCCATGTTTTCGGTAGCAGCAGAGAGTTTTCAGCGGGAACCACTCCAGGCGGGCAGCGGCGACGGCATGAAAGGACATGTATAAGAGTTATGAGCGCAGTGTAATGTGTCTTGCTCGAACTGTACGGACAAGATTTGTCGAGAATCGGACACGGGCGGTGCACGGTTGCCCTGCGGCGCAATGCCGCAATGGGATGGAGCCAATACTCGAAATTGAGCCGGGATTTTTGGCGTTTCATTTTGGCCATGTATAAACCGGCGATGTGCGCGCCCACGAGGTGCGCAATACGGGGCCGGAATACGAGCCTCGCCGCGCGCCGCAGGGGTAAAAGGCGGGGTTAAAGATTGCGCGACGGCGTGCCGTAGACCGGAGTTGAGGCGTAACGCAAATCAAGAACGGTGGCGTTGGGCCGAACAACAATGCTGGAGACCAAAATGAAAGCAGTACCGCAAGGCGGCAGGCACGCGGGCTTCGTGCCGCTGGATCCGGCAGGCAGCGCGGCGAACGCGCAATTGCACAAGGGTGGACGCACCGGCGCTGCAACGCGCAGTTCCCGGCTTTCCGTGAAGGCCACACTGCGCCTCGCCTTCGCGCTGGTGCTGATCGGCACGCTTGCGATCGGTGCCGTTTCGCTCGCGCAAATCAGCCGTCTCAACGGCTCGACGCAATCGATCTACGAACAGGGCTACGTCGCGAGCCGCGCCGCCGAGGAAGCGCGCGGTCACGTGCTGCGCGCGAGCCGCGCCCAGAAGATGCTGCTCACGGCGACCACGGCGCGCGAGCGCGAAGAACTGGGTCAGGACATCGACAAGGATCTTGGCGCGCTGGAGCGCGGCATGAGCCAGCTGCAGCAGTACGCTCAAGAGCAGGGCGGCGACGCGCTCGCATTGCAAAAGAAGCTCGCGGACGCGACCACGACGTGGAGCGGCCATCTGCGCGACTTCGTGACGCTCGTGAAGCAGCAGCCGCTCGATCTCTCGCAGATGAGCTGGCAGGTCGGCACGCAGGACGTGTCGCTGCTCGTGGAGACCGGCAAGCTCGAAACGCTCGTGAACGACCTCGTCGCGCAGCGCGGCACAGCTGCGAAAGCCACGATCGAGAAGGCGGAGTTCATCTTCAAGTCGTCGTTCGTGATGATGGCCGTGGCGACCGTGGCCATGTTCGTGCTCGCGTTCTTCGTGAGCGAATGGGTCGTGCGCCGCATTGCGCGGCAACTGGGCGGCGAACCGGCGCACGCCAAGGCCATCGCGGCTCGTATCGCGGCTGGCGATCTCGCCCAGCCCGTCTCGGTTCATGCGCGCGACGCGGCAAGCATGCTGGGCGCGCTGCGCGACATGCAAAAAGGCCTCTCGAACACGGTGGCGGAGATCGCCGCGAGCGCCGAGGCGATTGCCTCCGCCTCGGGCGAAATCTCGACCGGCAATCTCGATCTCTCGCGCCGCACCGAAGAGCAGGCCATGGCGCTCGAGCGCACGGCGAGCAGCATGGAGCAGCTCACGTCCACGGTGCGCCTGAACGCCGAGAACGCGGAGCAGGCCAGCACGCTCGCGGGCAACGCCTCGGCAATCGCGGAGAAGGGCGGCTCGGTGGTGGGCCGCGTGGTCGCAACCATGCAGGAGATCAACGACAGCGCGAAGAGCATCGCCGACATCATCGGCGTGATCGAGGGCATTGCGTTCCAGACCAACATTCTCGCGCTCAACGCGGCCGTGGAAGCGGCGCGCGCGGGCGAGGACGGGCGCGGCTTCGCCGTGGTGGCGGGCGAGGTGCGCAGCCTCGCGCAGCGCAGCGCGGCGGCGGCCAAGGAGATCAAGGCGCTGATCGGCGCATCGGTCGAGCGCGTGTCCAATGGCTCGACGCTGGCGCAGGACGCGGGCTCGACGATGGATGAAGTCGTGAAGGCCGTGAGGCGCGTGAACGACATCATCGGCGAAATTTCGGCGGCTTCGCGCGAGCAGCGCTCGGGCATCGAGGAGATCAGCCGCGCGGTCACGCAGATGGACGCCGGCACGCAGCAGAATGCGGCGCTCGTGGAAGAGGCGACCGCAGCGGCGCAATCGCTCGACGATCAGGCGAAGGTGCTCAAGCGTCTCGTGGGGAAATTCCGGCTGGCTTGAGGCTCCTTAGGTCGTTGCGGGTACAACGGAAAACGCCGCGTGGTCCAACACGCGGTGTTTTTTATGGACGCGCTATTTCGCGTCGCGCTCGATGATCCACTCGTGCGCCGGGTCGTTGTGGAAGTGCCATTCGCGCGTTGGGCCCGCCATCACGTTCAGGTAATACGAGTCGTAGCCATACGGGACGACGACCGGGTGATAGCCGCGCGGCACCATCACGACATCGTGGTTTTCCACGGCCATCGTTTCGTCCAGATCGCGCGCGTCGGTGTACACGCGCTGGAACGCGAAACCCTGCGGCGGATTGAGCCGGTGATAGTAGGTTTCCTCGAGCGCGCTTTCCTGCGGCAAGCGGTCGGCGTCGTGCTTGTGCGGCGGGTAGCTCGACGAGTGGCCCGAAGGCGTGCGCACCTCGACCACGAGCAGCGATTCCGCGGGCGCGTCTTGCGGCAGGATATCGCACACGTAGCGCGTATTCGCGCCCTTGCCGCGCGTGGAGCGCTTCATCTGCGCGGGCTCGATGAGGCGAACGGGCAGCGTGCCCTTCGCGGGCGCGCTCGCAACGCCCACTTCGGCATTGCGTTTCGCGCGCACGGTCGCTTTGACGCCGGGCGGCACGTAGAGCGCATATGGCGCGGCGTCTTCGAACACGCTATCGCGCGAGCCGAGGCTCGACCAGCGCTCGCCTCCAGCTTCGATATCGACCGCGCCCGAAAGCACGACGATGCAGCTTTCGCGATCGGGTTCGGATACGTAGACCACTTCATCCGCCTCGAGCCGATAGGCGGCGAAGCCGACATAGCGCCAGCCCGCGGTGTCGGGCGTGACGCGCGCGATCGTCTGGCCCTCGCGCGCGGCCTTGACCAGCAGTGTCATGCTGCCTCCTTCGATTGGGTGTCCGTAGCATCGACGAGCGAGCGCAGCGTACGATAACCCTTTTGCGCGTACTCGTAGGACGGAGCGATCACCGGGTCCTGCTCGGCTTCGACGACGAGCCAGCCGCGATAGCCGTGGCGTTTCAGGCGCGCGATGATCGCGGGGAAATCGACGGCGCCGTCGCCGGGTACGGTGAACGCGCCGGCCAGCACGGCGTCGAGAAAGCTCCAGTTGCGGTTGCGCGCCAGCTTCATGACGGCGGGGCGCACGTCCTTGCAGTGCACATGGCATACGCGCGCAATGTGCTTGTCGAGTTCGGCAACCGGGTCGCCGCCGGCAAACGTCATGTGGCCTGCGTCGAACAGCAGGCCCACGGCGTCGCTCGTGCGCGCCATGAGCTTGTCCACGTCGGCGGGTGTTTCGACGTAGGCGCCCATGTGATGGTGGTACGCGAGCCGCACGCCGCGCGAGAGCGTGTGGCGCGCGAAGGCGTCCACGCGCGCGGCGTATTCGTCCCACTGCTTGTCGCTGAAAAAGCGCGGCCGTTGATAAAGCGGGCGCGGCGCGCCCTGGATCGAATCGGCGACCTCGCCGTAGACCATCACCGTTGCGCCGTTCTGCGCGAGCAGGTCCAGATGCTTGTCGACAGCGGCAATCTCTTCCTCGACGCTGCGCCGCGCGAGCATGCCCGAGTACCAGCCGGAGACGAGCGAAAGATCGTATTGCGCGAGGAGCGCCTTGAGCGCCTGCGGCTCGCGCGGAAACTTGTTGCCTAACTCGAAGCCCTCATAGCCGATCTCGCGGCCCTCGGTCAGCGCCTGGGAGAGCGGCGTCTCGCCGCCGAGCGAGGGCAGGTCGTCGTTCATCCACGACAGCGGGTTGATGCCGATGCGTACTTCAAATGCGCTCATATGCGCTCCTCGATGTCTGTGTCGTCAGACGCGTTATGCGTGGCCGGGTTCGTCGTCGCCGGTGGGCTCGTTTTCGCTGGATTCGGCCGGTTGCGCGCGACCGCCGCGTTCGGCGACATGTTCTTCATAGCGCTCGCGCGCCTCGCGCACGGCAGCGCGCGCGGATACCTCGGGCACGGCGACTTCCCACCACCAGCCGCCTTCCTCGGTCGTGCGCGCGGGGTCGGTGTCGATGCAAACCACGTAAGTGCGCGTCGAAGCACGCGCGCGTTGCAGCGCCGCTTCGAGTTCCGCGACGTTCGCCACATGTTCGGCCTGTGCGCCGAGCGAGCGCGCGTGCGAGGCGAAATCGATGCGCGGCGCGCCGAGCGGCCCTTGCGCGCAGTCGTCGAACAGGTTGTTGAACGGCGCGCCGCCGCAAGCCTGCTGCAACCGGTTGATACAGCCATAGCCGCGGTTGTCGAGCACGACGATGATGAGCTTCGCGCCCAGCATGACCGAGGTGGCGATCTCGCTGTTCATCATCAAATAGCTGCCGTCGCCCACCATGACGATGACTTCGCGATCGGGCCGCGCGAGCTTCGCGCCGAGGCCGCCCGCGATCTCGTAGCCCATGCACGAATAGCCGTACTCCACGTGATACGCACCGGGCTGGCCCGCGCGCCACAATTTGTGCAATTCGGCGGGCAGCGTGCCGGCCGCGCAGACGACGATATCTTCGGTGTACGAACGGCTCGACGAGCGCTGCACCGCGCCGATCACATCGGCATCGTAGGGCAGGCAGTTGCGTTCCTGTGGCGCATGCGTCAGGCGCTCGACGGTTGCACGCCACTCGTTGGCCAGGCGCTGTGCATGGGCGGTCCAGTTCGCGTCGGCGCGCCAGTTGATCAGCTCGTCGTTGAGCGCGCCGAGCGCCTGGCGTGCGTCCGCCTGCACGGCGAGGCCGTCGTGCTTGAGCGCGTCGAAGGCATTGGCGTTCACGCCGATCACATGCGCATTGGCGAAGAGCGAGTTCGAGCCGGTCGTGAAGTCCTGCAGGCGCGTGCCCACGGCGAGCACGCAGTCGGCGTCGCGGGCCAGTTCGTTGGCGGCGGGCGAGCCCGTCACGCCGAGCGCGCCGACGTTGAGCGGATCGTCCCACGCGAGCGAGCCTTTGCCCGCCTGGGTTTCCGCCACGGGAATGCCGCGCGAGGCGGCGAGCGTCTGCAAGGCGTGCGAGGCGCGCGAATAGAGCACGCCGCCCCCGGCCACAATCAGCGGGCGTTTCGCGCGATGCAGTTGCGTGAGCGCCGCGTCGATCTCGGTCTGAATGGGCGCGGGCGCGTGGAACGTCACGAGGCGCGGCGTGAAGAAGCTCGCCGGATAGTCCCATGCCATGGCCTGTACGTCCTGCGGCAACGCGAGCGTGACCGGGCCGCAGAGCGCAGCGTCGGTGAGCACGCGCAGCGCGCGCGGCAGCGCCGTGAGCAACTGCGCGGGATGCACGATGCGGTCGAAGTAGCGCGATACGGGCTTGAGCGCGTCATTGGCCGAAAGGCCGCCATCGTGCAGGTCCTCGATCTGTTGCAGCACCGGATCGGGTTCGCGCGACACGAAGATATCACCGGGCAGCAGCAGCACGGGCAGGCGGTTCACATGCGCGAGCGCCGCCGCGGTGACGAGATTCGTCGCGCCCGGGCCGATCGAGGTCGTGACCGCCATCATGCGGCGCCGGAAGTGCGCTTTGGCATAAGCGATCGCGCTATGCGCCATGGCCTGTTCGTTGTGCGCGCGCAGCGTGGGCAACTCGTGCCGATGCTGATAGAGCGCCTCGCCGATGCCAGCCACATTGCCGTGACCGAAGATCGCGAACACGCCGCCGAACAGCGGCTCGGTGCGGCCCGAGCCGTCCTCGCTTGCCACGCGCTGGGCAGCGAGATAGCGCACGAGCGCCTGCGCCGCGGTGAGCCGCACGGTGCTCGCGTGCGCGCCGGACGATGCGTGCGGCGCGCTTTCCTGCGAGGCGTAGTCGCCCGGAGCAATGCGTTGGTTCATGCCGCCTTCTCCTCATGGTTGGCGTGCGTGCCGTCTGCTTCGGCGCGCGCGGCGCGCCATGCGCCGATCAGCGTTTCGAAGGCGCGGCGAGCGCGGGCGATCACTTCGTCGTCGCCGATCTCGCCGGCGAGCCAGGCGAGGCTCGGTTCGTAGAAGATCGAGCGGCCCACCGTAAAGCCTCGGCAGGTGTTCGAGGCGGCCGCGGCGCGGAAGCCTTCCACGAGCTGGTCGATCGGCGCGGAGAGCCCGAGCAGCACGACGCCGCGGCAATACGGGTCGCGCTCGGCGATCAGCGCGTCGATGTCGCGCCATTGCGCCGCGCTCGTCGGCTCGAGCTTCCACCACTCCGGATAGAGGCCGATGTTGTAGAGCCGCTTGAGCGCGCGATAGACCGTATCGGGCGCATTCGGTTTGCCACCGAGCTTTGGCGGAATCACTTCGAGCAGCAGTTCGTGGCCGCTCGCCTGCGTTGCGTCGTAAAGCGCGCGCAATTGCGCTTCCTGTTCGAGACGTTGTTCGATCGGCTCGTCGGGATGGAACTGCACGAGGCACTTCACCGTGTGGTCGATAGGCCACGAGGCGAGTGTCGTGCCGATCGAGCGGCCGTGGTCGAACACGAGCGGCACGGACCCCGGCAGCTCGACCGGGCGGCCGATCCACCAGCCGCGGCCGGTCGCGGCGTTGAGCGCGTCCTGGCCGTAGCGATCGTCAATCAGGACACCGATGCGTCCTTGCAGGCCGAGCGTGCGTTCGGTCTGCGCCACCGCCTCGACGAAGAGATTCTTCAGATACGCAATGCGCGCTTCGCTCACGCCGGTCTGCTGCGCCAGATCGAAGAACTGGTTGCGATGATCGAACGCGAAGCCGAGCACTTCGTCGTGCCGCTTGCGCGCGGGGGTCACGCGATGCAGGCGCGCGAGCGTCGCGTCGCGATCGGGGCGGCGCATGCGCACGGGGTCGGCGGCGGCTTCGCGCAAGAAGTAATCGAGTTCCACCGGCGTAGGCATGGCGGGCGCGCAGCCGTGTCGCGAGACGACGAGCGCGCCGCATGCGTTGGCCGCGCGCGCGCAGTCTTCGAGCGAGGCGTCGCGCAGCCAGCCCGAGAGGAAGCCGGAGGCGAACGCGTCGCCCGCGCCGAGCACGTTGAGCACTTCGACTTCCACGCCGCGCTGCATCGGCAAATCGTCCATCGAGGCGGGCACGGCGCCTTCCACGATCTGGCAGCCGAGCGGCCCACGCTTGACGAGCAGCGTTGCGCCCGTCACTTCGCGCACGCGCTTGAGCGCGTCGACGAGCGTGTCCTTGCCGCCCGCGATGCGGAACTCTTCTTCGGTGCCGATCACGAGATCGAAATGCGGCAAGATGCGCTGCAAATGCGCGCTCACGCCTTCGCTCGCGACGAAGCGCGTCTCGCCGTCGGCCTTGCCCGCGAGACCCCACAGCACGGGCCGGTAGTCGATATCGAGCACAGTGCGCACGTTGTTGCGGCGCGCGTAGTCGAGCGCGGTGAGACTCGCGCGGTTCACCTGCTCGGTCGAGAAGTGCGTGCCGGTGATCAGCAGCGCTTTCGATGAAGCGATGAACGCTTCGTCGAAGTCGCTCGAATCGACGGCCATGTCGGCGCAGTTCTCGCGATAGAAAATAAGCGGGAACGTGTCGCGGTCTTTCAGGCCGAGCAGCACGAGCGCCGTGAGGCGCTCGTGGTCCACGCGCACATGGCTCGTATCGCAACCTTCCTTCGTGAGCGTTTCGACGAGAAAGCGCCCCATGTGGTCGTCGCCCACGCGTGTGAGCATGGCCGACTTCAGGCCAAGACGCGCGCAGCCGAAGGCGATGTTCGCGGAGGAGCCGCCCAGATACTTCGCGAACGTGGAAACGTCTTCGAGCCGCGCGCCCACTTGCTGCGCGTAGAGATCGACACCCAGGCGGCCAAGGCAGACGATGTCGCGGCTGCGCCCGGCGGCGAAGCGGCCTGGCGTGGAACGGGGCGGGGTGGATTGAGTCAGGGCCATGAGTATTCCTGTTGAGTGCTGTGCCGTGCGCGCGTGATCAGATGGTCGCGCCGTCGAGTTCGGCGATCATCTTCTGCATCTCCGCGCCGCCTGCCATCATGTCGAGCACTTCGTTCTTGCTGATCGTGTCCTTCGTGTAGGTGCCGAGCGAGCGGCCGCGATTGAGCAGCGTGAACGAGTCGCCGATCGGGTAGGCGTGGTGCACGTTGTGGGTGATGAAGATCACCGAAATGCCCTTCGCGCGCGCCGCATGAATGAGCTTGAGCACATTGAAGCTCTGCTTCACGCCGAGCGCGGCGGTCGGCTCGTCGAGAATCAGCACGCGCGCACCGAAGTGAATGGCGCGCGCGATGGCCAGACACTGCTTCTCGCCGCCCGACATCGTGCCGATGGCCTGATGCGGGTCGCGCACGTTGATGCCCATGCCGGCAAGACGCTCCTTCGCGATCGTTGCGCTCGCATCGAGATCCATCACGTTGATAAAGCCGAACAGCTTCTTCTGCGGCTCGCGGCCCATGAAAAAGTTGCGCGCGACCGAGAGCAGCGGCACGAGCGCGAGATCCTGGTAGACGGTGGCGATGCCGAGATCGAGTGCGTCTTTGGGCGAATCGAACGCCACGGGCTTGCCGTCGACGAAATACTGGCCGGAAGTGGGCTGATGCACGCCCGCGAGCGTCTTGATGAGCGTGGACTTGCCTGCGCCGTTGTCGCCGAGCAGGCAGTGCACCTCGCCGCGTTTGAGGCGCAGCGTGACGCCGTTGAGCGCAATGACCTTGCCGAAGTACTTGCTGACGTTCTCGAGCGCGAGAATCGTGTCGCCGTTCGCGGTATGGGTGGTATCGGACATTTGAGTCTCCGGCTTACGATTGCGCGACGCGGCGGCGCACATAGTGATTGAAGAGCACGGCAATGAGCAGCATCACGCCGAGGAACACGCGGAACCAGTCCGAATCGATGTTCGTGTAAGTGATGCCGATCTGCACGACGCCGAAGATGAGCGCGCCGAACGCCGCACCGATCACCGAGCCATAGCCGCCCGTGAGCAGCGTGCCGCCGATCACCGCGGCAATGATCGCTTCGAACTCCTTCTGAAGACCGCGGTCGGCGGCGGCCGAACCGATGTCGCATACTTGCAGCACGGCGAAGAGGCACGAGCAGAACGCGGTGAGCATGAAGAGCGAGATCTTCACACGCTTCACGGGCACGCCCACGTTCTTGGCGGCGTTGGAGTCGCCGCCCACGGCGAGAATCCAGTTGCCGTAGCGCGTCTTGGCGAGCACGAATGCGCCGATGGCCACGAGCGCGAACCACCAGAGAATCACTTTGGGCACGCCCGGCACGAGCGGCTGGCCGTTGTCGAGCATCTTGCCGATGCCGATATGCGCGAGCGCGACGAACAGGCTCTTGAACGCCGTGCCGTGAAAGAGCAGGTTGGTGATGAAGTCGGCTTTGGCCACGTCGCCCACGCCCGAGACGATCGTGCGGTCGGCGAACATGATCGAGAGCGCGAGGGTCAGGCCGCGCAGGATGAACAGAAACGCGAGCGTGACGATGAACGAGGGCAGCCGCGTGCGCATCACGAGGTAGCCGTTCAGCGCGCCGAGCGCGGTGCAGCCCACGAACGCGAACAGAATGGAAAGCGCGATGGGCCAGTGGAAGTACATCGTGGGGATCGCCACCATCATGCCGGCGAAGCCGATCATCGAGCCGATCGAGAGGTCGAACTCGCCGGCGATCATGAGCAGGCAGGCGCCGACGCTCAGGATACCGAGGTAAGCCGCGACCTGCGACCAGTTCATCACGCCGTCGAGATCGAACATGCCCGAGCCGCCCGCGCCGATCGCAAAGACGGCGAAGACCAGCACGGTGCCGGAAATCGCGGCGAATTCGGGGCGGCCGAGCAGATGGCCGAACCACGATTCGCGGCGCACGCGTTCGTCGCCGGCGCCCGGCTGCGGCGTGGGCGCGTCTTGCGCACCGCCTTCCGGAGCGTGCGAGGGGAAGTGTTTGCCGGCTACACCCATGATGTCTCCTGTATCGACCCGAGTGGGCGCTTTAGCGCGTGACTCCGGTCCTATGCACGGCTTACGGCCGTGTGAGGCGCATTCGCACCTGCGTTGGCTCAAATGCCCGAGCGCATTCCCCACAAGCAACAGCCTTGCAGAAGAAGCAACACGGTGAATGGCGCGCGGCGAGGCTGGCGAGAGGCGATGGGCATCGGAAGATGCTAGCCGCCGCCGCGCGTGGCTGACGAAAAAAGCTTAGCGGTACTGACCTGCGTATTTCACAACCTTGTCCACATTCTCCTTGGTGATGAAACCCGGACCCGAGCGGATATTCTTCGGGCCGTACGAGGGCTGCAGGCCATAGGTTTCAAGGCGCTGCTTGAACTTCGGATTCGCTTCGAGAATCTGGCGGATCTTCTGCGGGTCGGTGGTGTGTTCCTTCTTCACGATCGCGAGCACGGCCACCGGGATATAGCCCTGCAGGTACGGCTGCTGGTCGATCGCGAACTGGATGGTGCCCGCGCGGATCGCTTTGGCAATGTCATCCGAGAAGTCGAACGTGCAGAAGTAGATCTTGCCGGCGAGGCCCATCTGGTCGACGGCCTTGAGCGTGGCGGCGGCCGGCACCGGGCCGAGCGTGAGGATCGCGCCCGTGTTCGGATGGTTGCGCAGATACGCGCTCACCTTCGACTGGATTTCGGTCGGGTCCTGGCCGGAGTCGATCGTCGAGGTCTTGTAGTCCACGCCGAGCGCATCGGCAAAGCCGCGGCAGCGTTCGAACGACACGGCGTTGGTGGCGAAGTGGTTCACGCACAGGAACGACTTCACGCCCGCGGCCTTGGCTTTTTCGCCGGCGGCTTTCCCCGCCACATATTCAGGCTGACCCACGTGCATGATCGCGCCGAGTTTCTCGCTCTGTTCCTCGGTGCCCGAGTTGATCGTCACGAGCGGGATCTTCTTTTGCGTGACCTTGCCGATGGCACTCTTGAGCACGTCGTAGTCGGCAATGGTGACGATCACGCCGTCGTAGTTGCGCGCGGCGGCCTGTTCGATCAGGCGCGACATGTCAGCGATATCGCCGTTCGGCGGATTGCGGTAGTCGGTTTCGACGTTCCAGTCGTCGTCGGCCTGCTTGATGGCGTTC
This sequence comes from Paraburkholderia sp. J8-2, assembly GCF_905220195.1. Classification (NCBI taxonomy): domain Bacteria; kingdom Pseudomonadati; phylum Pseudomonadota; class Betaproteobacteria; order Burkholderiales; family Burkholderiaceae; genus Paraburkholderia; species Paraburkholderia sp. J8-2. The sequence goes on along the minus strand of NZ_CAJMZA010000004.1, from coordinate 428,508 downwards.
TTGATCGTGTTCCACCACGAGTCGGAATCGGGCGCGTGGCTGATCAGCACGAAATGCGCGTCGGCGGCTTGTGCGGTTTGCGCGCTGAGCACGCTGGCACCGGTCAGTCCCGCTGCCAGCGCGAGCACTGCGGCCAACTTTCGGAGCATGGTCTTGCCCTTGCGTTGAGTCATTGTCTCCACCTTTCTCGGTCTGTCGTTCGTTCTTGGGGTGAGCGTCGCAGCCGCGCTTTTTACCTGCCGCTTGCTACATGGACCGAATGGACCAACTGCCGCGCTCATCGACAAGATTAGGACATCGCCTCGCGACTTGCAACGAAAATTTCATTGCAAATAAAAATGGAAAATCTGTTCCATTCGTGTGACACGCTGCCTATAATCGGCTCCGTCGGCATGCCGTGAAATGCAAGCCGGATAAGGCTTTGCGGCAATGCGGCAATCAGCGAAGGAAAACGATCATGGCGGATGACACAACCGACGCCGTAGCGGGCGTAGACGAATTGATGCAGCGCATCGCGCAGGATTACGAGGCGCTGCCGCGTCAGCTGAAAAGCATCGCGACCTACATCGAACAGCACCGCGCGAGCGTGATGATGGACCGCACGAGCGACATTGCGGCGAGCTGCGGCGTGCATCCCTCGGCGGTGGTGCGCTTCGCGCAGCGCTTCGGATTCTCGGGCTTCTCCGATCTGCAGGCGGTGTTCCGCCAGGCGTATGCGGGGCAGGGTGCCTCGGCCACGAGCTATCAGCAGCGCATACGCCAGCTGATCGACGCCAAGGAGGGCGAGACGAGCCCCGACATGGGCGGCGCCGTGGCGCGCGAATTCATCGGCGCATGCCGCAGCGGGCTCGACGAACTCGAAGCGGGCCTCGACGGCGCACAGTTCGACGAAGCCGTGAAGATGCTCGAGCAGGCGGACAACATCTACGTGATCGGCGTGCGCCGCTCGTTTCCGGTGGCGAGCTATATCGTTTATGCCTTGCAGCACACGCGCAAGCGCGTGCACCTGGTCTCGGGGCTCGGCGGCATGTATCACGAGCAGATCCGCAGCGTGAAGAAGGGCGACGTGGTGATCGCGATCAGCTTCGCGCCTTATGGCAAAGAGACACAGTACTGCCTGCGCGTGGCGCAGCAGCATCACGCCAAAACGCTCGTCATCACCGACAGCCAGCTTTCGCCGCTCGCGCGCCACGCGAACGCGCAACTCTATGTGAAGGAGGGGAGCGCGTTCGCGTTCCGCTCGCTCACCAGCACCTTCTGCCTGTGCCAGGCGCTCTTCATTGCGCTTGCGTACCGGCTCGAACTCAACGTGGAAGAATCGACCGACACCGGAGGATACGATGACTAGTGCAGCAAGCGGAGCCGCGAAAACGTTGGATGTGGCGGTATTCGGCGCGGGGCGCATTGGCCGCATTCACGCGGGCAATCTCGCGCGCCAGCCCGGGGTGCGTCTGAAATACGTGATCGACGTGAACCGCGAAGCCGCCGCCGCGCTCGCCGCGCAGCACGGCGCACAGGTGGTCGACGTGGACGCCGCGTTCGGCGACGCCTCGATCGGCGCCGCGGTGATCTGCTCGAGCACCGATACGCACTCCGAACTGATCCTGAAGTCGGCAGCGGCGGGCAAGCATATCTTCTGCGAAAAACCCGTCGATCTGACCATCGAGCGCGCCCGCGCCTGTGCGGAAGCGGTTCAGCGTGCGGGCGTCGTGGCCATGATCGGCTTCCAGCGCCGCTACGATCCCACGTTCGCCGCGCTCAAGACGCGCCTCGACGCAGGCGAGATCGGCACGCCGGAAATGCTGATCGTCACGAGCCGCGATCCGGGTGCGCCGCCGGTGGAATACATCAAGCATTCGGGCGGCATCTTCAAGGACATGCTGATCCACGACTTCGACATCTTCCGCTGGATTCTCGACGACGAAGCGCTGAGCGTGCATGCCACGGGCAGCTGCCTGTCCGATCCGGCGATTGCCGATGCGGGCGACATCGACTCGACGGCGGTGACGATCCGCACGAAGCGCGGGCGCCTTTGCCAGATCAACACGGCGCGGCGCGCGGCTTACGGCTACGACCAGCGCTTCGAGGTGCTCGGCAGCGAGGGCATGCTGCAAGCCGGCAACATGAAGCCGACCGAAGTGGTGGCGTGGTCGAAGACCGCCGTGGCGCAGGACGTGCCCGAAGCCTTCTTCCTCGAACGCTATCGAGCGGCCTACGCGCGCGAAATGGCGCATTTTCACGAAGCGGTGACGCAGGGTGTGCCGGTGCGCACGTCGGTTGCCGACGGCCTGAAGGCACTGGAGCTGGCCGAAGCGGCCTCGCTGTCGTGGCGCGAGGGCCGTGTGGTGACGCTGGGCGACTGAAACCGATCTAACGTGGATCAAGCGAGGAGACGAGGAATGCAGGCAATCGATCGTGCCCAGCCGTTGCGCGTGGGTGTGGCGGGACTGGGGAGGTTGGGGCGGTGGCATGCGCAGAACCTGGCATATCGCGTGCCGGGCGCGACGCTTGCGGCCGCGTGCAGTCCGCTCGAAGCGGATCTGGCGTGGGCGCGCGAGGCGTTGCCCGCCGCGCGGCTGTATGGCGAATACGCAGACCTGCTGGCGGATCAATCGGTCGATGCGGTGTGGCTCGTCACGCCTTCGGCTTTGCACGCCGAGCAGATCGTGCAGGCGCTCGAAGCAGGCAAGCATGTGTTCTGCGAGAAACCGCTTTCGCTCGATGTGGCCGAATGCGAGCGGGTGGTGAACGTGTCGCGCCGCCATGCTGACCGGCAGGTCACGATCGGCTTCATGCGCCGCTTCGATCCAAGTTATCAGGATGCCTACGCAAAATTGCAGGCGGGTGCGATCGGCAGGCCGTTTCTCGTGCGCTCGCAAACCTGCGATCTCAACGATCCCGAAGGCTTCTTCGTGCGCTTCGCTCCGACCTCCGGTGGAATTTTCCTCGACTGCACGGTGCACGACATCGACGTCGCGCGCTGGCTGCTCGGCAAGCCGCGCGCCACGCGTGTCTATGCCGCTGGTGCGATTGCGCTGCACGAGGGCCTGCGCGAAACGGGCGACGTCGACAACGGCGTGGCGATCTGCGAGTTCGAGGACGGGCGTCTCGCGATGTTCTATGCCTCGCGCACGATGGCGCACGGCAACGACACGTCGAGCGAGGTGATCGGCACGGCGGGGGCGCTTGCGATCGGGCGTATTCCGCGCGCGAATCGCGTGGATGTCTACGACGCGACGGGCGTGCGCAGTGTTTGCACGCCCACGTTCTTCGACCGCTTCGAAGAGGCGTTCCTGATCGAAGCGCAGGCGTTCGTCGCGGAGGTCGCGGCGCGCAAGGCGGGTGGGGCGGAGCACGACAGCCTTGGCGCGACGCTCGAAGACGCGCTGGAGGCCACGCGCATCGGCCAGGCGCTGCGCGAATCGCTGCATACGGGGGCGGCGGTCACGCTGTAAGCCGTGCCGCGATCGGGGCAAGCGGCGGCTGGCGTGGCTGCGGTAAAATCGACGCTATTGCCAGCACCGTCTCACGCCGCGACGGTGCGCCACCGAAGGATCCAACCCCGATGCAGATTCAGGTTCACAAGGAAGTGGATGCACGCGGGCTGAACTGCCCGCTGCCGATCCTGCGCGCCAAGAAGGCGCTCGCCGACATGGAGAGCGGCCAGATCCTCAAGGTCCTCGCGACTGACCCCGGCTCGCAGCGCGATTTCGCCGCGTTTGCGAAGCAAACCGGCAACGAGATCGTGGAAAGCTCGAAGCAGGAAGACACCTTCGTGTTTCTGATGCGCCGGCGCTAAACACCGAACGCCGAAGCAGATAAAAAAATGGCCCGCATGAGAATGCGGGCCATTTTTCTTCGCGCCGGACGGGACGGGCGCCTAGCCGGGGGCGTCTGTCCGGGGGCGCCTAGCCTTCCAGCACCGGCTTGCGCGTACGCAGATACTCGTCGAAATCGGCGCCGACTTCCGGGTGGCGCAGCGCGAACTCCACCGTCGCCTTCAGATAGCCGAGCTTGCTGCCGCAGTCGAAGCGCGTGCCGTGGTACTTGTACGCGAGCACTTGTTCGTCGGCGAGCAGCGACTGGATCGCGTCGGTGAGCTGCAGTTCGCCGCCCGCGCCGGGCTTGATCGACTTCAGATGCTCGAAAATGCGCGGCTTGAGTACGTAGCGGCCCACCACGCCGAGGTTCGACGGCGCGACTTCAGGCGCCGGCTTCTCGACGATGCCCGAAAGCTTGACGATCGAGTCTTCCCACTCCTTGCCGTCGACAATGCCGTACGAGCGCGTTTCCGAGGGCGGGATCTCTTCCACGCCGAGCACCGAGCTATGGTAGTGGTCGAACACCTCGACCATCTGCTGCATGACAGGCGGCGTGCCGTAGAGCAAGTCGTCGGCGAGAATCACGGCGAACGGGTTGTCGCCCACGAGCTTTTCCGCGCACAGCACGGCGTGGCCCAGGCCGAGCGCCTCCGGCTGACGCACGTAGAAGCAGTCGACGTTGTTCGGCTTGATGTTGCGCACCAGTTCGAGCAGCTTGGCCTTGCCGCGCGCTTCGAGTTCGGCCTCGATCTCATACGACTTGTCGAAATGGTCCTCGATCGCGCGCTTGCTGCGCCCAGTCACGAAGATCATTTCGGTGATGCCCGCAGCCACGGCTTCTTCGACCGCGTACTGAATGAGCGGCTTGTCGACCACGGGCAGCATTTCCTTCGGGCTGGCTTTCGTGGCCGGAAGGAAGCGCGTGCCTAGGCCCGCTACCGGGAATACCGCTTTTGTCACTTTCAGCATGTCTTTAGTCCCTGTCCTGGTGCTCGTGTGACGCCGCGGGTGCGACGTCACACGGTACAGCCTTTGGCCGGTATGGCGCTCAGGCCGGCAACCGCGTGAGTTGCGCGGTCAGCTTGTCCAGCGTTGCCTGGTATTCTGCCAGTCTTTTCTGCTCCTGCTCAACGACTGCGGGCGGTGCTTTTGCTACAAAACTGTCATTTCCTAGCTTGGCCTTGCACTTCGTCACCTCATTGCCGAGGCGGGCGATTTCCTTCGACAGGCGTTCGCGTTCGGCGGCGACATCGATCTCCACCTTCAGCACGAGCTTGTCCGTTCCTACGATAGCAACTGGCGCGCCTGCCGAGGCGGCGTCGAGCGCGGCTTCGTCGGCGATGATCTGAACCTCCGAAAGCTTCGCCAGCGCCTGCGCATAAGGCGCGAACGTCGCGAGGCGCCCGGCGTTGCCCGTGGCGAGCAGCGGCACCTTGGTGGCGGGCGAGAGGCCCATCTCGCCACGCAGGTTGCGGCATGCGTCAATCACGGCCTTCAGGTCGGCGGCCCACTGTTCAGCGGCTTCGTCGATCTTCTTCGCTTCGGCCACCGGGTAACGCTGCATCATGATCGATGCTTCGCCTTCGGCCGCGCCTTGCGGGTACGCGTCGGTGAGCGGCGCCACCTTCTGCCACAGCGCTTCGGTGATGAACGGAATCACCGGGTGAGCCAGGCGCAGCACCGTTTCCAGCACGCGCAGCAGCGTGCGGCGCGTGGCGCGCTGCTGCTCGGGCGTACCCGTCTGGATCTGCACTTTCGCCAGTTCCAGATACCAGTCACAGTATTCGTCCCAGACGAACTTGTATATGGCGTTGGCCACGTTGTCGAAGCGATAGTCCGCGAAGCCCTTCGCGACTTCGGCTTCCACGCGCTGCAGCAGCGAGACGATCCAGCGGTCGGCCTGCGAGAAGTCCGTGTAGCCGCCGGGGCCGCAATCGCCGGGCTGGCAATCGCCCGGCTTGCTGAAACCGCAGTCGTGGCCTTCGCAGTTCATCAGCACGAAGCGCGTGGCGTTCCAGAGCTTGTTGCAGAAGTTGCGATAGCCCTCGCAGCGCGCGAGGTCGAAGTTCACGTTGCGGCCGAGCGTGGCCATGGAAGCCATCGTGAAGCGCAGCGCGTCGGTGCCGAACGCGGCAATGCCGTCCGGGAACTCCTTGCGCGTCTTCTTCTCGATGGTCGCGGCCTGCTTGGGATTCATGAGGCCGGTCGTGCGCTTGGCGACCAGCGCTTCGAGGTCGATGCCGTCGACGATATCGATCGGGTCGAGCGTGTTGCCCTTGCTCTTGGACATCTTCTGGCCTTCGGCGTCGCGCACGAGGCCGTGCACGTACACCGTGTCGAACGGCACCTTGCCGGTGAAGTGCGTGGTCATCATGACCATGCGCGCCACCCAGAAGAAGATGATGTCGAAGCCCGTGACGAGCACGGAAGAGGGCAGGAAGGCCTTCAGTTCGGGCGTTTCTTGCGGCCAGCCGAGCGACGAGAACGGCACGAGCGCCGACGAGAACCACGTGTCGAGCACGTCTTCGTCGCGCTTCAATGCGCCCTTGTAGCCCTTGGCGTCGGCCTGCGCGCGCGCTTCTTCCTCGTTCTTCGCGACGAAGATCTCGCCGTTCTCGCCGTACCACGCCGGGATCTGGTGGCCCCACCAGAGCTGGCGCGAGATGCACCAGTCCTGGATGTTCTCGAGCCACTGGTAGTAGGTGGTCGTCCAGTTTTCCGGCACGAACTTGATCTGGCCGCTGCGCACCACGTCGAGCGAAGTCTCGGTGATCGACTTGCCGGGGTTGAAGGTGCCCTCGGGCGCCGGCTTCGTCATCGCCACGAACCACTGGTCCGTGAGCATCGGCTCGATCACCACGCCCGTGCGGTCGCCGCGCGGCACCATGAGCTTGTGCGGCTGGACCGAGTCGAGCAGGCCCAGCGCCTCGAAGTCGGCCACCACCTGCTTGCGCGCCTCGAAGCGGTCGAGGCCGCGGTATTTTTCAGGGGCGTTGTCGTTGATCTTCGCGTCGAGCGTCAGGATCTCGATCATCGGCAGGCCGTGGCGCAGACCCACCTGGTAGTCGTTGAAGTCGTGCGCGGGCGTGACCTTCACGACGCCCGTGCCGAACTCGCGGTCCACGTATTCGTCGGCGATCACCGGGATTTCGCGGTCGGTGAGCGGCAGCTTGACCATTTTGCCGATCAGGTGCGCATAGCGCTCGTCTTCCGGGTGCACCATCACGGCCGTGTCGCCGAGCATGGTTTCGGGGCGCGTCGTAGCGACGGTCAGCGTGGCCGAGCCGTCCGCGAGCGGGTAGCGCAGGTGCCACAGGTTGCCGTTTTCCTCTTCGCTCGCCACTTCGAGGTCCGAGACGGCGGTGAGCAGCACCGGGTCCCAGTTCACGAGGCGCTTGCCGCGGTAGATCAGGCCCTGTTCATAAAGGCGCACGAACACGTCGCGCACGGCGGCCGACATCTTGTCGTCCATCGTGAAGTATTCGCGCGACCAGTCGATCGAGGCGCCCAGACGCCGCACCTGGCCCGTAATGGTCGAGCCCGACTGCTGCTTCCATTCCCACACGCGCTCGACAAACTTCTCGCGGCCCAGGTCGTGACGCGAGATCTTCTGCGCGTCGAGCTGGCGCTCGACCACGATTTGCGTGGCGATGCCCGCGTGGTCCGTGCCCGGCACCCACAGCGTGTTCTCGCCGAGCATGCGGTGGTAGCGCGCGAGGCCGTCCATGATCGTCTGGTTGAACGCGTGCCCCATGTGCAGCGTGCCGGTGACGTTGGGCGGCGGCAACTGGATCGAGAAGTTCTTGTGGCCGGGCTCGAAGGTCGCGGCGGCGTAGCCTCGACGCTCCCATTCGGGGCCCCAATGGGCCTCGATGGTCTGGGGCTCGAAGCTTTTCGCTAGCGTGCTGTCGCTCATGGGTGGAATCTGCCGAAAAAAGGATGCGGAAACGTTCGATTATAAGGGGAAGTCCCGCCGGAGCCGACGTGCCAGCCGAGGCCGGGCCAAGCTTGGGTCCGAGCGTGGACCAGGCGCAGGCCGGCGCGCGACGCGCCCGGGTTGCCCAAGCCGCCGCGTGCGCGCGCACTTATAATGGCGCTCTGCCATTCAACGGCGCGCCTTTGCCGCGCGCCACGCCCCTGCGGTTATGTCCCCAGGGGCATGCTCCTTTTCAGCCCATGCCCGAACTGCTCGCGAACCTGAACCCCGAACAACTCGCCGCCGTCACGTTGCCCAACGAACCGGCGCTCATTCTGGCCGGGGCCGGCAGCGGCAAGACGCGCGTGCTGATCACGCGCATTGCGTGGCTGATCCAGCAGGGCATGGCTTCGCCGTCCACCATTCTGGCCGTGACCTTCACGAACAAGGCCGCGCGCGAAATGATGAGCCGCCTTCAGGCGATGATGCCCATCGACACGCGCGGCATGTGGATCGGCACGTTCCACGGTCTGTGCAACCGCATGCTGCGCGCGCATTTCCGCGACGCCGGCCTGCCGCAGACCTTCCAGATTCTCGACACCGCCGACCAGCTCTCGGCCATCAAGCGGTTGATGAAGGGCCTGAACGTCGACGACGAGAAGTACCCGCCGAAGAACCTGCAGTACTTCATCAACAACGCGAAGGAGCAGGGCCTGCGTCCGAAGGACGTGGACGTGAGCGACGACTTCAACCGCAAGTTCGTCGAACTCTACGAAGCCTACGACCAGCAGTGCCAGCGCGAAGGCGTGGTCGACTTCGCCGAGCTGCTGCTGCGCTGTTACGAACTGCTTGCCTACAACCCGCCGCTGCGCGCGCACTATCAGGGGCGCTTTCGCGACATTCTGGTGGACGAGTTCCAGGACACCAACAAGCTCCAGTATGCGTGGCTCAAGCTGCTCGCCGGGCCGGGCAACGCGATCTTCGCGGTGGGCGACGACGACCAGTCGATCTACGCGTTCCGCGGCGCGAACGTCGGCAACATGCGCGACTTCGAGAACGAGTTCCGCGTGAAGCACATGATCAAGCTGGAGCAGAACTACCGTTCGCACGGCCATATTCTCGATGCGGCCAACTACCTGATCGCGCATAACTCGCGGCGTCTGGGCAAGAACCTGCGCACCGATGCGGGCCACGGCGAGCCGGTGCGCGTGTACGAGGCGGCGACCGACTCGCAGGAAGCGGGCTGGATCGTCGAGGAGATTCGCGCGCTCATCAATCAGGGGCTCGCGCGCCACGAAATCGCCATTCTCTACCGCAGCAACGCGCAGTCGCGCACGATCGAGCACACGCTCGTGAACGCGGGCGTGCCGTACAAGGTGTACGGCGGCCAGCGCTTCTTCGAGCGCAAGGAAGTGAAGGATGCGCTCGCATATCTGCGCCTGATCGACAATCCGAACGACGACACGGCGTTCGCGCGTGTCGTGAACTTCCCCACGCGCGGCATTGGCGCGCGCTCGATCGAGCAGCTGGCGGATGCCGCGCGCCTCTACAACTGCTCGATGGCGGCGGCCATTCCGTATGTCACGGGCAAGGCGGGCACGAGCCTCGGTTCGTTCGCCAATCTGGTCGCGAAGATGCGCGCCGAGACGGCGCAGATGAGCCTGCCGGAAACCGTTGAATACACGGTGCGCATGAGCGGCCTCGCCGAGTTCTATCAGACCGAGCGCGAAGGTCAGGATCGGCTGGAGAACTTGCAGGAACTCGTGACCGCGGCCACGGCGTTCGTGAGCGAAGCGGGCTATGGCCTCGACACGCCCGCGCGCTCGATTCCGCTGCGTCCCGGTGCGAGCGCGGTGCCCGAGCTCATCTCGCAGGACGGCGAAATCGAAGTGCTCGACGCGCCCACGATCACCGACCCCGCGCAGAACCCCGACGTCATGACGCCGCTCGCGGGCTTTCTCTCGCACGCCTCGCTCGAAGCCGGCGACAACCAGGCGCAGGCGGGCCAGGACGCCGTGCAGCTGATGACGGTGCACGCCGCGAAGGGCCTCGAATTTACGGCGGTCTTCATCACCGGTCTCGAGGAAGGCTTGTTCCCGCACGAGAACAGCGCGATGGAAGCCGACGGCCTTGAGGAAGAGCGCCGCCTGATGTACGTGGCGATCACGCGCGCGAAAGAGCGGCTTTACATCTCGTTCGCGCAGAGCCGCTTGCTGCATGGCCAGACGCGCTACAACGTGCGCTCGCGCTTTTTCGACGAACTGCCGCAGGAGTCGCTCAAGTGGCTCACGCCCAAGGTCGAGGCGGGCGCGCGCTGGGGCGGGCGTTCCGACAACGCAGGCTGGGGCCGCGACTGGTTCTCGAAGCCGGGCGGTGGTGGCAATGGTGAGAGCGGCGGTGGCCGCCGCGAGCGCGACGCGTATATCGCGGACAAGAGCCCGGCGCCCGCATTCGCGAACGAGCAGCGCGCCGCCGAAACGGGTTTCCGGGTGGGCCAGGGCGTGTTCCACACGAAGTTCGGCGAAGGCACGATCACCGCGCTCGAAGGCAGCGGCACCGACGCCAAGGCGCAGGTGCGCTTCAAGCGTCACGGCGAGAAGTGGCTCGCGCTGGCGGTGGCGAAGCTGCAGCCGGTGGAGTGAGTGCGCTCAGTATTTGACGAACCAGACGGACACCATTCAACGATGAACTCTTCGACCCAGGCGGGCGGCACGGCCGCCCGTCCGCTCGGCGTGCTCGCCGCGCTGCCCCAGGAACTCGGCGATCTGATCGCGGCGATGCAGGCTGAATCGGGTGTCGTGACCCGCACGTTCGGCCGGCGCGACTATCACCTCGGCACCGTGCATGGCGCGCCCTGCGTCGTGACGCTCGCACGCGTGGGCAAGGTGGCCGCCGCCGCGACGGCGAGCGCGCTGATCCATGCGTTCGATGTGGAAGCGATCGTCTTTACGGGCGTGGCCGGCGGCGTGGGCGAGAACGTCCACGTGGGCGACGTGGTCGTGGGCGAAACGCTGCTCCAGCATGACATGAACGCCGAGCCGCTCTTTCCGCGCCACGAGATTCCGCTGCTCGCGCGTTCGCGCTTCGACGCCGACCGCGCGCTCGCCGACGCGCTTGCCGCTGCCTGCGAGCGCTTCATCGCGGAGGAAGGCGCGTCGCTCGCCGCGCATTTCGGCGCAGCGTTGCCGCGTCTCGCGAGTGTCGCGCCGCAGGTGCACCGCGGGCTCGTGATCAGCGGCGATCAGTTCGTGGCGAGCGCGGCCGCCGTGGGCGCGCTGCGCGCGCAGTTGCCCGACGCGCTCGCCGTCGAGATGGAAGGCGCGGCGATCGCTCAGGTCTGTCACGAGTACGACGTGCCCTGCGCGGTCGTGCGCACGATCTCCGATACCGCCGACGAACACGCGAGCACCTCGTTCTCGAGCTTCCTCACCGATATCGCGGGCACGTATTCGACAGGCATACTCAAGCGTTTTCTCGCCGGGTACCGCCCGCTCGCGCGTTAAGCGATCAACCGTTGTTGCCCGCGCTGACCGCCTCGCGAATCGACTGCAGCGCGGAGGCGTCCTCGATGGTCGGCAGCTCGCCCGGATCGCGGCCTTCGGCGAGCGCCGCAATCGCGCGGCGCAGCAGCTTGCCGGAGCGGGTTTTCGGCAGCATCGGCACGAAGTGCACGCGCGCGGGGCGGCCGATCGCGCCGAGCTGGCGGTCCACCGTCACGGCTAGCGCGTGCGCGAGCTTTTCCGCATCGGCGGGATGGGCGGCCGCGTTCGCGTCACGCAGCACGACGAACGCCAGCGCGGCCTGACCCTTCACCGCGTCGTTCACACCCACCACGGCCACTTCCGCGACCGCCGCGTGCGACGAGATCGCCTCTTCGATCTCGCGCGTGCCGAGACGGTGGCCCGCCACGTTGATCACGTCGTCGGTGCGGCCGAGGATCGTCACGTAGCCGTCGCTATCCTGCACACCCCAGTCGAAGGTCGAATACACCGGCTGGCCGGGCACGCTTTCCCAGTACGTCTTCACGAAGCGCGCGTCGTCGCCCCACACCGTTTGCATGCAGCCGGGCGGCAGCGGGTAGCCGAGCGTGATCACGCCTTTCTCGCCTTGCGCGCAGGGCTCGCCCGTGTGCTCGTTGCGCAGCACGAGGTCGTAGCCGTAGCAGGGCACGCCCGGCGAGCCGAGCTTTTGCGGCATGGGGTCGACGCCGCGCTGGATCGCGAGCATCGGCCAGCCGGTTTCCGTTTGCCAGTAGTTGTCGACGACGGGCTTGCCGAGCGCGTCCGAGATCCATTGCGCCGTGGGCTCGTCGAGCGGTTCGCCCGCGAGAAAGAGCGTGCGTAGGCTCGAAAGATCGGCGCAGTGCAGGAGCGCCGGGTCCTGCTTCTTGAGTACGCGAATGGCCGTGGGCGCAGTGAACATCAGGTTGATGCGGTGCTGCTCGACGAGCCGCCACCAGATGCCGCCGTCGGGGCGGATCGGCGTGCCTTCGTACATCACGGTCGTCATGCCCGCGAGCAGCGGCGCGTAGATGATGTAGCTATGACCCACCACCCAGCCGATGTCCGACGCCGTGAACATCGTGTCGCCCGCGCGCCCCTCGAAGATGTATTCCATCGAAGCGGCGAGCGCCACGGCGTAGCCGCCCACGTCGCGCTGCACGCCCTTGGGTTTGCCCGTCGTGCCCGAGGTGTAGAGGATGTACGAAGGCTCGTTCGATTCGAGCCATTCGCACGGAATCTGGACGTCGTAGTGTTGCTCGCGCAGCGGCTCGTAATCGACGAGATACGGCGCGTTCAGCCGCTCGGGCGCGAGCTGGCGATCGATCAGCAGCACCTTGGGCGGCGCGAATTCGGCGCGCGCCATCGCTTCGTCCACGAGCGGCGTGTAGTCGATCACCTTGCCGCCGCGCGCGCCGGCGTCGGCGGCGACGAGCAGCACAGGCTTCGCATCGTCGATGCGCGCGGCAAGGCTCGGCGCGGCGAAGCCGCCGAACACCACCGAGTGGATCGCGCCGAGGCGCGCGCAGGCGAGCACGGCGAACACGGCCTCGGGAATCATCGGCAGATAGATCAACACGCGCTCGCCGCGCGTCACGCCGAGCGAGCGCATCACGGCGGCCATGCGGTTCACCTCGGCGTGCAGGTCGGCGTAGGTGTAGCGGCGCTCGATGCCGGTTTCGGTCGAGACATAGACGAGCGCGTTCTGGTGCGCGCGCGACGTGAGGTGGCGGTCCACGGCGTTGAAGCACAGGTTCGTGCGGCCGCCGCAGAACCAGCGCGCAAACGGCGGGTTCGAGCGGTCGAGCACCTGGTCGAAGGGCGTCTCCCAATGGATGCGCGCGGCTTCGCGGCGCCAGAAGTCGTCGGGGTTCGCGATCGACTCGCGGTGAAAATCGCGGTAACGCATGACTACCTTCCTCCCGTGCTGATGGTGCAGGCGGCCGGCGCGGGGACCCGGCACAGTGGTCCGGCGCAGTGGTCCGGCGCAGTCGTCCGGATCTGGCGCAGTTTTTCAGGATAGTGCAGTGCAATGCGTGCGGGCAACGCGGGTTCTCCCGCGGGTTCTGCCGCAGATTCTCAATGACGGCTGTACGCGGCCTTCAGCCGCGCAGGTCCGGATGCGCGAGACGCGGCAGTGGTGCGGCGCGCCAGCGGTGCAGCCAGCCGCGCGCGGCTTCGACCGTGGCATCGAGTTGCGCGCGCACCAGGCTCGACAAGCTCGCGCCGTAACAGTCGCTGGCCTGCGGCTGCACGCCGATCAGCACGAACTCGCGCGGCGAGCGGCCGCTCAACTGCGCGCAGGCGAGCGCATCGGCGAAACCCATGCCTGGGCGGCTCGGACGACACATGTAGAGACGTTCAGCCGCCGCGTCGCCGGTGAGCACGCGAAGCGCGCCCGGCGCGAGCCCGAAATCGATTGCCGTGAGCACGATCAAACGCTGCGTGGATTCGACGACGGGCAAGAGCGCACGGCCGCGCGTGCCGCCTTCCACGAGTTCGACCTGGGCGGGGCATTGCCAATTCGTCTTCAACTGCTCTAGCGCCAGAACGCCCACGCCAGCATCGCCCCATTGAACGTTGCCGAGGCCGAGCACGACCACGCGCTGCGGCGCGCTGGCCCGGCGGTTCGCGAGCCCGGCCAGCGCGCGGTGCGCGAAGGCGCGCACCGCGCCAGGCTCGCGCGTTGCCTGCGGGATGTTGCCGATCTCTGGGGGGCGATGTAGGCGAGGGATCACGTTGAGGGTGGGTAGGGAGAGTTTGCGAATAGGAATAATCCGAGTAATTCGGGAAATCTCTGTTGATGCGTATCAATCGAGATAGGTTTTATCGTGATAAGGACAATGTTTTGCAATACTCATCGATTGGCCGTCAGAACAACGTGCGGCAGCCGCTAACACTCCGTCTGCGCGCAGCAACAAAAAAGGGGAACGCCAAACTGGCGTTCCCCTTTTGCGTGCGCTTTTGCGTCGTCCGGCTGGCGGCGCGTGCGCGGTCAGCCGGTTCCGTCGCCGTTCCATCACGTCCCCGGCTTCACCACCACCGTGCAGGTCGTGCCGGCCGCGAGCACCATGTCGTCCGGCACCTTGTCGATATGGATGCGCACCGGCACGCGTTGCGCGAGCCGCACCCAGTTGAAGGTCGGATTCACATCGGCGAGCAGTTCGCGGCTTTGCGGATTGTCGCGGTCGTAGATGCCGCGCGAGATGCTTTCCACGTGACCTTGGAGCGTGCCACCGCTCATCAGCTTGATATCGGCCTTGTTGCCCACCTTCACGTGAGGCAGCTTGGTTTCCTCGAAGTAGCCGTAGACCCAGAACGAATGGCTGTCCACCACGGCGAGCTTGGCCTGGCCCGAGATCGCGTAGTCGCCCTGGAACACTTGCAGGTTCGTGATGTAGCCGTCCACCGGCGAGACCACGCGCGTGCGTTCGAGGTTCAGCTTGGCGGCGTCGAGCGCGGCGATGGCCTGCTGATATTGCGCCTGAGCCGAGTTTGCCGTGTGCGAAGCGTTCTCGCGGTTTTCCGCCGAGACCACTTCGCTGTCCATGTCAGCGCGGCGGCGCGCGTCGTCCTGGCGCATGGTCAGCTCGGCCTTGCGCGCGGCCACGGCGGCTTCGGCCTGCTCGACGGCGATCTGATAGTGCGACGGGTCGATCTGCATGAGCAAGTCGCCCTTGTGCACGAACTGGTTGTCCTTCACGGGCAGCTCGACCACGGCGCCCGAGACGTCGGGGGCGATATTCACCACTTCGGCGCGCACGCGGCCGTCGCGGGTCCACGGTTCGTCCATGTAGTGAACCCACAGGACGCGCCCGACCAGAATGGCGACGACGAAGATGATGGCCGTCGCGATAAAGCCAATGAGGTTGCGGATTGTCATGATTCGGTTGATTCGTTCAGCGATGCATTCAGCGGCGCAATTAGTGATAAACCGCGAGGCCGAGCACGCAGCACACGACCACGAGCAGGCTCACGCGAAAGAGGGATGGGTGCCACACGACCCGATACAGGCCGGTTCTGGCCAGCACGGAATCGAGCACCCAGGTGACCGCCGCGCCCAGAATGAAGAGCAGCACGATCGCCGGGATATAGGCGTCGAGAAACGCGACGTCACGAGGCATGATTGGCTCCCCGATTGTCTTCATGAGGTTGACGGGCACTCTCGCCCTCGCTGCCCGCATAGGCCGCGAGCGGCGATTGCGGGTCGATGAGCGCGGTGCGGATGAAATGCAGATGGCTCTGGATGCGCTGCAGCTGGTGGCGCTCTTCGCGCGGCGGCGTGTCGCCACGCTCGGCCGCGCTCGCTGCATCGGGCTTCCACATGCCTTGCAGCACGCTCTGGCTTGCGTCGATGGCGTGCACGGTTGCCGCAAGCGCGGCGCGATAACGTGCCTCGCTTGGGCGCTCGAAGAGCGCGCCCACGGCCTTGAGCGTCGCGTCGATCGCCACGCGCCAAGCCGTTCCCCGTGCGTACTGCGGATGCGCGGGCAGCGTGGCCAGTTCGTGGCGCAGATCGAGCGCGGCGTTGCCCACTTCGAGCGTCGAAAAGAGCCAGCGCAGCGTGTCGCGGCGTTGCGCGTCGTCGTTGCCGGCGATCGCCGAGAGCTGGAACATCAGGTCGCGCGCGCCGCTCTCGAAGCGGTTGCGCAGTCCCTTCAGGCGCGCGCGGCAGGCCTGCACGGCGCCGCCGCGCAGGTCGGCGAGCAGTCGCCGACGCAGCCACGGCGTGGAAGGCGGCAGCAGCACGGCGAACGCGAGCGCCGAGACAGCCATCGACGCGATCAGCGCGAGCGCATCGTTCATATAGCTGCTCGGGTTGTACTGCACGACGTTGTCCGGGCCCGCGAGAAAGCACAGGAAGATGCAGTAGCCCACGCCGTAGCCCGCGTACTTCGGGCGCGTCGTGAGGAACACGCCGAGCGCAAGCGCGGGCGTGAGCGCGACGCACAGCATGGCGAAGCCGTCGATATGCGGAAATACGCCGAACGTGAGAACCATGCCGACGAGCGACGCGAGCACGGTGCCGAGCGCCATCTGCGTCGCCATGCGCGAGGGCTGCGGTGCCGCCGAGGCAAGCGCGCAGGTCGCGGCGGCATTGAGCACGAGGGTCGAGCCGCTCGGCCATGCGGTGGCGATCCAGAACGCGCCGAGCAGCGTCATCACGATCGCGGCGCGCACGCCCGAGACGCCTGCTGCGATCAGGTTCGTCTTCGGCACGTAACGCGCAATCCATTTTTCGCGCGAGTGCGTGTCGACGGCGAGCGAGGCGTAGGTGGCCGTGTACTCGGTCATCTCGTGTACGAAGCGGTAGAACAGTTCCGTGGCGGTGTCGAAGTCGAGCAGGCGCGCATTGCCTTGCGCTTCGAGTTCGGCGCGCGTGGCGCGCACGCGCTTCGGCAGCGCCGAGCGGTAGTCTTCGAGTTGCTTCGAGACGTGCGTTGCATCCGCGGCTGTGAGCACCGGCTCGCCCGCTTTCGCGAACAGCGGCGCGATCTCGCGGAAGTACGGTTCGAGCGCATCGACGGTGACCACGGAGCCGTCCGCGCGCAGACGGTTCATCAACTGATGCAGCGCGTGAAAGCGCGTGGAGACCGTCATGAACTCGGTGTTCAGACGCGCGAGGCGCCCCGAGCGCATGCGCGCGTCGGGGGACTCGAACACGGCCATGCTGCGGTTCGCTTCGAGGCCCACGACGTCGGCGACGAAGCGTGCATTGCTCGCTTCGATATGCGAACGATCGATACGGCCGGCGAGCGCTGCGGACACGTAGTCGACGAACGACGAGAAACGGCGCCGCACGTTCGAGCGCAGCAGCTCGCCCGTAAACTGCGGAAACACCACGGCGCTGACGAAGCCCGAGCAGAGAATGCCGATCGAGATCTCGCCCACGCGCGTCATGGCCGACATGAACGCGCCGTCGGGATGCTGCGAGGCCGGAATGCCGATGAGCGCCGCCGTATAGCCCGCGAGCACGAAGCCGTACGAGCGGAAGTTGCGGTTGCGCGCCGCGCCCGCGGTGCACAGCCCGACCCACAGCGCCGTCGAGACGATGAAGAGTTCCGGCTGTTGCGCGAAGAGGCCGATCAGCGCGAGCATCACGACGAGGCCCACGAGCGTGCCGCACAGCCGGTAGAAGCTCTTTGCGAACACCGGGCCGCTTTGCGGCTGCATCACGATGAACACGGTCGTCATGGCCGTGCGCGGCTGCGGCAGGTCGAGCTTCATGGCGATGCCGAGCGCGAGCAGGGCGGCTGCGATCGCCTTGAAGAGATAGATCCAGACGAGGCCGTCGGTGCGCGCCCAGTCGGCGAGCGCCGCATAGAGGCTTTGGCCGCCCGGCTGCGAAGGTGAGGAGGTGGACGCCTGCATCTTCGGCTGCCTTAGTGCGCCGCGCCCGATGCGCTGGCATCGGCGGCGTCGGGACCGGACGAAGCATGCGAGCCGTGCGGCGCGAGCAGCGCCGCGGGCATCAGCGGCACGTCGCGCGTCTTCTTGCCGTGCGCGGGCAGTTGCTCGGCGTCGGTCGGGCCTTTCGCGGCGGCATCGCTCGATGCGTCGATCATGCCGCCGCCCAGCGCCGCGACGAGCGTGGCGTGTGCGGCGAGGCGCTCGGCCTGGATGTGCGCCACGCCTTCCTGCGCGCGCAGCAGCTGCGTTTGCGCAATCAGCACGTTCACATAGTCGGTCAGGCCACGGCGGAAGCCTTCCTGCGCGAGATCGTAGTTGCGCTGCGCGGCTGAGACCGAGCGGTGCGCATCGTCTTCCTGCGTCGCGAGCGAGCGCATGCGCACGACCTGATCGGCGATTTCCTTGAGCGCGGTGACGATCGTCTGGTTGTACTGATCGACGGCGATGTCGTACGCGGCGGACTGCGCGCCGAGCTGCGCGCGCAGGCGTCCGCCGTCGAAGATCGGCAGCGAGAACGCGGGGCCAGCCGCGTAACTGCCGCTCATCGACTTGAGGAACTGGAACAGCGGGCCGGCCGCCGCGTAGCCGCCCATCGAAACGAGCAGGTTCACGTTCGGATAGAAGTCGGCCTTCGCGACGTCGATGCCGCGCGCTTGCGCGGCGACGAGCCAGCGCGCCGCGACCACGTCGGGGCGATAGCCGATCAACTGCGCGGGTAGCGCCGACGGCAGGCCTGCGGGTGCGGCGAGCGAGAGCGCCGGGCGCTCAATCGATTCGCCGGCGCCCGGGCCCTTGCCCGCGAGCGCCGCGAGCTGGTTCTTGCCGAGCGCGATGGATTCTTCGAGCGCGTCGATCTGGCGCTCGTACTCGGGCAGCGGCGTTTGCGCCTGGCTCACTTCGAGCTGGGTGCCGATGCCGCCCGCGAGACGCTTTTGCGCGAGCGCGAGAATGCGCTGCTGCTGGCCGAGCGTTTGCTTCGCAATGTCGAGCAGCGCGTAGTTCATCGACATCTCGATGTAGGTGCGCGTGACATTGACTTCGAGTTCGAGCTGCGCCGCGCGCGCGTCCGCAGCGGTGGCGTGCGCCACGTCGAGCGCGCGCTCGGCGTTGTTCTTGTCCTGGCCCCAGAGGTCGAGGTGATACGAGAGGCCGAGCGTGGCCGTGTTGTTCCACGTGTTCGAGCCCGCGAGCGACCCCGGTCCGTAGTAGATGTTGTCGGACCATTGCTGGCGCTGGATGGACATGCTGCCGTTGATTTGCGGCAGGAGCCCGGCCTGGGCCACGCCCACCATCGAGCGGGCTTCGCGCACGCGCGCCTGGGCGGCGGCAAGCGAGGGGTTGCCGGCCACGGAGGCCTCGATCCAGGCGTTCAGTTGAGGGTCGTTATAGCCGCGCCACCAGTCGCTGGCGGGCCAGCTCGCGTCGGTGTTGGCCGCGCGGATCGCCGATCCGGCGTCGAGTTGCGCGGCTTCGGCCTGCTTCGCTTGCGGTGCGATGCCCCCGGTACTGGCGCAGCCCGCGATTATCAACGAGAACGTAAGAACCGTGAGTGCGGCTAGTCCTTTCGGTACCGGAGACTGCACGATTTACTCCTTATCTTGACTATGAATCACTGTGCGTCATTATATTTTTTGCGCGATTGGTGAATAACCGGTAAGGATGCAAGGCATTTTTACGAAACATGAGACAATCGATCTTACGAAATATGAAACAATTCGTGAGTCAGATAGAGGATTGGTATGGATACGCTTCAAAACATGCGTGTATTCGTCCGGGTGGTGGAGGCGGGCAGCTTCACGGGCGCGGCGCAATACCTGAACACGACCACGGCTTACGCCTCGCGCGCGGTGTCCGATCTGGAGGCGCATCTGCGCACGCGCCTCTTGAACCGCACGACGCGCCGCATCGCGCTCACCGAGGCGGGCGAGCGCTACCTGCAGCGCTGCGAGCAGATCCTCGCCTACGTCGATCAGGCGGAAGCGGAAGCCGGCGACGCGCATGCGCGCCCCTCGGGCAAGCTCAAGGTCCATGCCATGACGAGCTTCGGCCAGCACTATGTGGTGCCGGCGGTGGGGCAGTATCAGCAGCGCTATCCCGACGTGCACGTGGAGCTGACGCTTGCGCAGCGCATGCCGGACCTGCTCGACGAGGGATATGACGTGGCCCTCGTGGTCGCGACCGATCTGCCGGATTCGGGTTTCGTGTCGCAGCGGCTCGCGAGCGCGTTCAGCATCGCGGTGGCGTCGCCGGCGTATCTGGAGAAGCGCGGCGTGCCGCAAAAACCCGCCGATCTCGCGCAGCACACCTGCCTGCAGATGGTGACGCCCGTGTTCCCGACCGCCCAGTGGCACTTTACGGGCCCCGAAGGCGAGGCCACGGTCGACCTCGGCGCGGCGACTTTCCAGGTGAACGTGGCGGAGGCGATGGCGGTGGCCGTGCGCGAGGGCATGGGCGTGGGCCTGCTGCCGATCTATTCGGCGATCAGCGGTCTGCGCAGCGGCGAGCTGCAGTGGATCCTGCCGGAGTACAAGTCGCAGGAGATGAACGTCTTTGCGGTGTACCCGTCGCGCCAGTATCTCGACGCGAAGATCCGCACATGGGTCGAACTGCTGCGCGAGAGCATGCCGTCGACGCTCGCACGCGATCAGAACGAGTTGCGCCAGTTCGCGCGCACCTGAGGCGGCTGCGCCTGCGCTTGATCAAGAGGCGTGCGCGGGCTGTGACAGCCTGTTACAGCTTGCGCAGATGGCAACACTTGCTTACGCCCGGCGGCGCGGCGGCTTGGTAAGGTAGCGGGACTGTTTCACGCAACCTACTTTCTGCCAACACCGGGAATTGACATGGATACGCATCTGATGATCGGCATCGCCGTGATGATGGGCCTGATCGGCATCGCGGCATCGCGCGATCTGCTGCGCATGCGCCGCGCGCAGCTGCAGCCCGTGACGCTGCGCGTGCGCCGCGACGACGCGCGCATGCACTAAACCCGCAGGCGCATTCGCCTCGCTAGATGTCCACCACCTTGTCCCATGCAAAGGCCGGATTCTCCGGCTGCCCCGTGCGGCGGTCGCGATAGCCGCGCGGATTGCACACCACGCGCGTGCCGTTGACCGTGTAGTCGAAGCACGTATGCGTATGGCCATGTATCCATAGCGCGACAGGCGCGCGCACGAGCGCGTCGAGATCGCTCACGAATCCCGCCGACACCTGATCTTCCGCATAGCGCGGCGCAAGGCTTTGCCTGTGCGGCGCGTGGTGCGTCACCACGATCGTCTCGCCCGCGAAGGGCTTCGCGAGTTCCGCTTCGAGCCACGCGCGCGAACGCGCATGGAGCGCGAGCGAGTCGGCTGGGGTGAAGTCGCGCGCCAGCGCTTGCGGGCTATCGGGCCAGGACACCTGGATCAATCCGCGAAAGTCGAGCATCACGCGCATCGCGGCCGCAATGGCGGCTTCGCGCGCGGCGTCGTCGGCGCCAAAGAGCGCGAAGTCCGCCCACAGCGTCGTGCCGAGCACGCGGAAGCGGCCCGCCGGATCGACATACACGCCGTCGTTGAGGAAATGCACGTTGTCGAGCGTGGCGGCGGCGTCGCGCATCGCCGTTTCCAGGGCGCCGAGATCGCCGTCGTAGTACTCGTGATTGCCGGGCACGTACACCACCGGCACCTGCGGATCGAACGTCTCCGCCGCCCAACGCAAACCGAGTCCGTGATTGTGGATGTCGCCCGCAAGCACGACGAGATCGGCCTGCGCATGCGGGATCGTGACGGGCTCGTCCTGCTCGAGATGCAGGTCGGACAGCACGCGGATCTTCAGCGGGGTTTTCACCGGGTCTTTCACCGAGTCTTTCACCGGGTCTTCCACGATTCTCGCTCCTTCGATCAGGGCAGCACTTTCCCCGGATTCATCAGGTTCAACGGATCGAGCGCGGTCTTGATCGCACGCATGAGCGCAATTTCGACCTCGCTCTTGTAGTGCATGTTCTCGTCGATCTTCAACTGCCCGAGCCCGTGTTCGGCGCTGATCGTGCCGCGATGGCGGTCCACGCTGTCGTAGACGATACGGTTCAGCGTCTTTTCGTTTTCGGCGAGGAAACGCTTCGGGTCGCCGCCTTCGGGCGCCTGCACGTTGTAATGCAGATTGCCGTCGCCGAGATGGCCGAACGTGACCATGCGCGCGCCGGGCACCGTGCGGGCGATCTCGGCGTCGGTTTCCTCGATGAAATGGCCGATACGCGAGATCGGCACGCCGATATCGTGCTTGATGTTCAACCCTTCCTGCGCCTGCGCGAGCGGAATGTGCTCGCGGATATTCCAGAACGCCTGCGATTGCGCGAGGCTTTCGGCGACTACGGCGTCTTCCACGAGACCTTGTTCGAGCGCGTCTTCCATGAGCCGCTCGAAGAGTGCGCGTGCGTGTTCTTCGCTTTCGTTATCCGAGAGTTCGAGCAGCACGACCTGTGCGTGATGCTCCGCGAACGGATAACGCATTTGCGGGAAATGACGGCCGACGAGCTGCATGCAGAAGTCCGACATCAGCTCGAAGCCCGTGAGCAGCGGTCCGGCGTAGCGCTGCGCGAGCGCGAGGAAGTCGAGCGCCGCGTGCGCCGAGCCGAGCGCGGCGAGCGCGGTGACGCGCGCGGCCGGCAGCGGATGCAGCTTCATCACGGCGGCGGTGATGATGCCGAGCGTGCCCTCCGCGCCAATGAAGAGATCGCGCAGATCGTAGCCGGTGTTGTCCTTGCGCAGCCCGCGCAGGCCGTCCCAGATCTCGCCTTGTGGCGTGACGACTTCGAGGCCGAGACACAGCTCGCGCGTGTTGCCATAGCGCAGCACGCCGGTGCCGCCGGCGTTGGTCGACAGATTGCCGCCGATCGTGCAGCTGCCTTCGGCAGCGAGCGACAGCGGGAAGAGGCGGCCCGCATCCTTGGCGCGCGCCTGGACTTCGGCGAGGATCACGCCGGCTTCGACGGTGATCGTGTTGTTGTGCGCATCGATTTCCCGCACGCGGTTCAGACGGCGCAGGCTCAGCACGGCCTGGCTGCCGCTCGCGTCGGGCGTTGCGCCGCCCGCGAGGCCCGTGTTGCCGCCTTGCGGCACGAGCGCGACGCGATGCGCGTGCGCGAGCTTCACGACAGCGGCCACTTCCTGCGCGTTGGCCGGGCACAGCACGGCGAAGGCCGCGCCCTGGTAGCGGCGGCGCCAGTCGGCGAGGTAGGGCGCGGTGTCGTGCGCGTCGGTCAGCACGTTTTGCGCGCCGATGGCGGCGGCGCAGGCGTCGAGAAAGGCTGGGCTGGCGGTCGGGGTGGAGTCGGTCATGGTGTCTCGGAGTGTCGCGCCTGCGCTGGGCTGGCGCGCGGCACGATTGTCGTGAAGCTCAAACGCCTAGTGTGACACGGCGATAGCCTTCACGCAGCGTGCGCGGTGGAGAGAGCCGCTCAGGCCGACTCGCGCTTCGCGGACTTTGCGGCAGGTTTTGCAGCACGTTTCGCGGCACGCTTGTACGGCGCGACATAGGCAAGCGCGCACGCGAAGAAGCCGAGCGAAAGTGCGACTTCCACCCAGCCGAGCCGGTTGCCGGGCGCGGGATCGGTCATGCCGCGCACGATGCCCTCCGCGAAGTAGAGCAGCACGAGCATCGCCGCCCATTGCAGCGTGTAGAGCCTGCGTCGCAGCACGCCGGGCAGCGCAATGGCGAGCGGCACCGCTTTGAGCACGAGCGCGCTGCCACCCGGGCGCAGTGGCGCGAGCCGCCATTCCCACGCGATGCACAGCAGCGTGAGCGCGGCGAGCATCGCAAAGGCGCCGAGCGCGGCGCCGCGACGCTGGGCGATGGGCTCGGTGACGCTCTCCACGCTGGCATTCACAGCCGCTGGCCTCGCTCGCTGGGCGCGAGCGCGAGCGCCGCGCGCGCCAACCGTACGCCCAGCGCGCTCGCGAGCGTCTTCTCTTCGGGGCTCAAGCCGTGGCCGCGCGCGTCGTGGCGCGCGTGATGCGAGGCGCCGTAGGGCGTGCCGCCGCCCTGCGTAGTCGTGAGCGCGCTTTCGGTGTAAGGGATGCCCACGAGCAGCATGCCGTGATGGAGCAGCGGCAACATCATCGAGAGCAGCGTGCTTTCCTGGCCGCCGTGCAGGCTGCCCGTCGACGTGAACACGCACGCGGGCTTGCCCGCGAGCGCGCCCGAAAGCCACTGGGGCGTCGTGCCGTCGAGAAAGTACTTGAGCGGCGCGGCCATATTGCCAAAGCGCGTGGGCGAGCCGAGTGCGAGGCCCGCGCATTCTTCGAGGTCGCGCAGTTCGACGTAGGGCGGCCCGTCGGAGGGGATATCGGGCGCGGTGGCCTCGCAGACCGTCGAGACGGGTGGCACCGTGCGCACGCGCGCCTCGGCGCCGGGAACACTGTCGATACCCTGGGCAATTGCGCGCGCGAGCTCGCGGGTTGCGCCATGTCGACTGTAGTAGAGCACAAGAATCGGTTTCATCGGGCCTCGTCGGTGGACGGGATATTATAGGGGTTGGGTTTGCCGCCGCCGCGCGGCAGTCAAAGTGTTCACGGTGGCGAGGAAGACGGGCCAATGGATGTGCTGTCGACAGTGAGGATCGATCTGGACATCGTGAAGCGGCTCGCTCGCTTCGCGGCGCGGCGCAGCCGCGAAGATCGCATTCCGCAGGTCGCGGGCAGCCTCACGTTCACCACGCTGCTCTCGCTCGTGCCGCTCGCCACGGTTGCGTTCGCGCTCTTCACTGCATTCCCGATCTTCGCGTCGTTCCAGAACTCGCTGCAGGCTTTTCTCGCCGATCACCTCATGCCGGCGCAGATCAACAGCCAGATCTTCAAGTACCTGAACCAGTTCGCCTCGAAGGCCAAGGGCCTCACGACAATGGGCATGATCGTGCTGTTCGTCACGTCGGTCATGACCATGATGACCGTGGAGTCGGCCTTCAACCTGATCTGGCGTGTGCGCAAGGCGCGGCCGTTCGCGCAGCGCGTGCTCGTCTACTGGGCCATCCTCACGCTCGGGCCGATCCTGATCGGCGTGAGCCTGTCGATCTCTTCCTACGTGTTCACGCGTTCCGCTGTGATCGCGACCGAGCAGCACGTTTCGGTCATTCTCGACTGGATGCTTTTCGGCGCTTCGCTGCCGCTCACGGCGCTCGCGTTCGCGATGCTCTACGTGTACCTGCCGAACTGCCGCGTGCAGTGGCGCGACGCGCTGGTGGGCGGCATTGCCGCCGCAATTGCGTTCGAGGCGGCCAAGCGCGGCTTTGGCTACTACGTGCGGCGCATTCCGACCTATACGGCCGTTTACGGCGCGTTCGCGGCCGCGCCGATGTTCCTGCTGTGGATGTACCTGAGCTGGTTCATCACGCTCGTGGGCGCGATGATCACCTCGGCGTTGCCCGAAATCCGCACCGGGCGCTTCGACCGGCCGCGCTTTCCGGGCAGCGATCTGCTCGATGCGCTCGAACTGCTGGCGGGCCTCGCCGAAGCGCGGGAAGCGGGCGAGCCGGGCCGCACGACCGAGCAACTCGCGCAACTGCTGCGGCGCGACCTGGCCACGGTCACACGCCTGATCAACGGTCTCGAAGAAGATGAACTCGTGGGGCGTCTCGAACAGGACGACCGCGCGAAAACGCTGTTCCTGCTGATCGGCAATCCCGCGCGCATCACGGTGGCGCGCATCTTCGACCGCTTCGCGATCGATCGCGAGGAACTGGCGTATCAGCTCAAGTCGAGCAGCATCGACGCGCCCATGCTGCTAGGCGCGCTCGACAACGACAGGCTGTCAATTTCACTCGCGTCGCTGATTGCGACGCGGCGTTTCCCGGCGCTAACGGAAGAGCACGCGCCGGTGCTCCCGCACCCGGCGGCGTGACGGTACGGCGCGCCTGCGAGAGGCGCGCCACCGCGTCCGATCGCGATCAGAGAGAGATCTTGCCGCGGCAGATATCCGCGAACATGACCCAGTCGCCCATCAGGCTGTAGATGGGGTGACGGAAGGTGGCCGGGCGGTTCTTCTCGAACTTGAAATGTCCGACCCACGCGAAGCCGTAGCCGCACACGATGGCAAGCGGCAGCCAGAGCCAGTTGCCCGTGGCGATCGCCATGCAGACGAAGCCGATCACGCCGAGCGACCCGATGAAATGCAGCCGCCGCGAAACGGGATGGCTATGCTCGCTCAGGTAGAACGGATAGAACTCCGCGAAGCTCGAAAAATGCTCGGTATGCGTGGTGGGTTGCATTGTCTCCTCCTTTCTGCGTGGGCCGCAGGGGATGGTTGATTCGGCCAGTTTCCGGCGTTCCGAACGACCGTGCAACCAGGGCAGGCGTCTAAATCTCAGCCGTTGCCCACGCGCGGCACCTGCTGCGTTGCAAAAGCGTAGAGCGCGTCGAGCGTTGCATCGGGCTGCTCGGTCATCAGCGCGTGGCCCGCGTCCAGCGTGACGGTGTCCACCGGCGTGCCGGCTTGCGCGAAGGCGTCGGCGAGGGCGCGCGCCGCGCGTGGGGGCGTCATCGCGTCGCGTTTGCCGACGATCAGGCGCACCGGGCAGCGCACCTTCGCTGCACTAGCGAGGCCATCCACGTAAGCGTTGCACGCCGCGAAATCCGTATGGAAAAGCTGCGGCTCGCCGCGTGCGGCGACACGCTCCATCAGCCGCTGGTTCATGCCGCGCAGCCAGAAACCGGGCCCGGGGCTCGACGGCTTGGCGGCGAGCGTCGAGTGCGACCACGCGTTGACGAGCGCGATCGCCTCCGGTTCGCGCTCTCGCGCGGCTTCGAGCAAGCTGGGCGCGACCGTCATCGGAAACGCGGTGGCGAGCAGGGCGATGCGCTGCGCGCGCTCAGGATGGCGGGCCGCGAATTCGAGCGCGATGAGCGAGCCCATGCTGTGGCCGGCGACGAAGGCCTGCGGCGCGTTCACCGCGTCGAGCAGCGCAGCCACCCAGTCGGCGAGCGCGCCGATGCTCGTGAGCGCCGGGCCCGCGCTGCGCAGGTGGCCGGGCAGATCGACGGCCAGCGCATTGAAGCCGTGGTTCGCGAAATAGCGCGACTGCAGCCCCCAGACGCTATGGTCGTGCTGCGCGCCGTGGACGAATACCGCGAACGGCAGCGCGGGGTCGATCGCGCGCGAGGCCGTGTAGGCATAGACCGGCTTGCCGGCGACATCGACGATCATGACGCCTCCCTGCCGGCGGCCTTGGCCTTCGACGCGTCCGCTTTCTGCGACGCCTTCAGCGCGCGCTTGAGGTCGTCGACCAGGTCGGCGGGGTCTTCGAGTCCGATCGAGAGCCGGATCGTGCCTTCTGCGATGCCGGCGGCGGCCAGCGCCGCGGCGTCCATGCGGAAATGCGTGGTCGAGGCAGGGTGGATCACGAGCGAGCGCGCGTCGCCGACGTTGGCCAGATGCGAGAACAGCGTGAGCGATTCGATGAAGCGCTTGCCTGCCTCGCGTGCCCCGCGCAAGTTGAAGCTGAACACGGCGCCCGCGCCGCGCGGCAGCAGACGTTTGGCCAGCGTGTAATCGGGATGGCTCGGCAGTTCGGGCCACGCAACCGATTCGACCGCCTCGTGCGCAGCGAGAAATTCGACGATGCGCCGCGCGTTCGCCACATGCCGTTCCATGCGCAGCGGCAGCGTTTCGATGCCTTGCAACAACTGCCAGGCGGCCTGCGGATGCAGGCACGCGCCGAAGTCGCGCAGGCCCTCGCGGCGCGCGCGCAGCAGGAACGGCGCGACCGTGCTTTCCTCGCTGAACACCATGTCGTGAAAGCCCGCGTAGGGCTCGGTGAGTTCGGGAAAGCGGCCCGACGCTTCAAAGTCGAACGTGCCGCCATCCACGAGCACGCCGCCGATCGTCGTGCCATGGCCCCCAAGGAACTTGGTGGCCGAGTGATAGACGAAATCCGCGCCATGCTCGAAGGGGCGCAGCAGGTAAGGCGTGGTGAACGTCGAATCGACGAGGAGCGGCACGCCGTGCTCGTGCGCGATGTGCGCGACGGCTTCGATGTCGAGTACGTCCAGGCCCGGATTGCCGAGCGTTTCGCCGAACAGCAGGCGCGTGTTGGGCCGCAGCGCCGCGCGCCAGGCGTCGAGGTCGCCGGGCTTCACGAAGGTCGTCTCGATGCCGAAGCGCTTGAGCGTGTAGTGCAGCAGGTTGTGCGAGCCGCCGTAAAGCGCCGCCGAGGCGACGATGTGCGAGCCCGCGCCCATCAGCGTGGCGATCGCGAGATGCAGCGCCGCCTGGCCGCTCGCGGTGCCGATCGCGCCCGCGCCGCCTTCGAGCGCGGCCACGCGCTCTTCGAACACAGCGACGGTCGGGTTCGAGATGCGCGAATACACGTGGCCCGCCCGCTCCATGTTGAAGAGCGCGGCGGCGTGGTCGGTGTCGCGAAACGAGAACGAGGTGGTGAGGTAGATCGGCGTCGCGCGGGCGCCGGTGGCGGGGTCGGGCGCCGCGCCGGCATGCAGCGCGAGCGTGTCGAAACGGCTATCGGGATTCGATGACATCGTGGCGGCGCGGCCGGCGCGAACCGGCCTGGTGTCGAAGGTGAAGGGCATCGTAACACCGGCGGCGGGGCGCAGGGACGCCCGGCCAGGCGTTTTTCGGGCCCGATGGAGGGCCGCCCGCGTGTCTGCCCGCGAGGCCGCGCGGGCGGCCAGTCTTGCGCCGGAAAACCTTTCGCCACGGGTTTCGGCAGACGTTTCGGAGCGCCGTGGACCGCCCGCCGCGCGGCTTTCCTTTTAACAATCTTTCCGCTAGGATCGAATGAGGTAGGCATCTTTTCAGCATTTCCCCCATTACTAGCGGCATTCCTGGAGACACATCATGCGTGTCAGCGACATCCTCAAGGTGAAGGGCAATACGCTCTTCACCGTCACGCCCGATACTGCGCTGCACGAGGCAGTCAACACCATGGCCGAGCACGATATCGGCTCGCTCGTCGTCATGGAGTACGGCGATCTGGTCGGCATGCTCACGTTCCGCGAGATCATCCTTACGCTGCGCGCGAACGGCGGCAGCGTCGGCACCACGACGATCCGCAAGGTCATGGACGATCATCCGATCACCTGCACGCCGGAAACCGAGGTCGACGAAGTGCGCCGCATGATGCTCGAGCATCACGTGCGCTATCTGCCGGTCATGGAAAGCCGCTCGCTCATGGGCGTGATCTCGTTCTACGACGTGGCGAAGGCCGTGGTGGAAGCGCAGGGCTTCGAAAACAAGCTGCTCAAGGCCTATATTCGCGACTGGCCGGAAGAGGAACGCCAGCCGGCGCGCTGAGCGCAGCCGTCCTTCCGTCCAACGCCTGGGTTGGTCAGCATGAAAAAGCGCGCGTCAGGCGCGCTTTTTCGCGTCTGGGCCTCACGAATTCCGTCAGTGCGACTCCTACTCGATGAACGATAGACCGATGCCCGCGGCGCAGCGCGACAAGCGCAAAGCGCACCATGAGGGTGATCACGCATCGCAATTCACGCTGCTGCGCCAGCGCCGTTTCGCGCCGTTTTTCTGGACACAGTTCCTTGGGGCGATGAACGACAACGTGTTCAAGATCGGCTTTACGTCGCTCGTCACGTATCAGGCTGCGCGGTTTTCCGGCGTCGATCCGAAGACGGTCGCGTTTCTGATCTCGGCCATTTTCATTTTGCCGTTCGTGCTGTTTTCCGCGACCTCGGGCCAGGTCGCCGACAAGTACGACAAGGCGATGCTCACGCGCTGGGTCAAGACCTTCGAGATCGCGGTCATGCTGATCGGCGCGGCCGGTTTCTGGATGCACAGCGCGCCGCTGCTGTATGCGTGCACGTTCCTGATGGGCGTGCATTCCACGGTGTTCGGGCCGGTCAAGTACGCGTACCTCCCGCAGCGGCTCACGCCCGAAGAACTGGTTGGCGGCAACGGGCTCGTCGAGATGGGCACGTTCGTCGCGATTCTGCTTGGCACGATCGTGGGCGGCGTGGCGGCGGGTATCGGGGCGATGGATCCCGCGTCCGCGCATGCCGACGCTGGGCCGCCGCTTGGCGCATGGTGGCTCGGCGGCATGTGCATCGTCATCGCGCTCGTGGGGCGTGTGGCCTCGGCTTTCGTGCCGCCGTGCGAGCCGTCGCAGCCGGATCTGCGCATCAACTGGAACCCGTTTTCCGAAACCTGGCGCAACCTGCGCCTCGCCCACGGCAACCGCACCGTGTTTCTGAGCCTGCTCGGCATCTCGTGGCTCTGGTTCGTCGGCGCGACGTTTCTGGCGTCCTTCTTCAATTTCGCCAAAGATGTGATGTCGGCCGATCCCGACGTCGTGACCGTGCTGCTCGCGATGTTCTCGCTTGGCATCGGCTCGGGGTCGCTGCTGTGTGAGCGGCTCTCGCGGCGGCGCATCGAGGTGGGCCTCGTGCCGCTTGGCTCGATCGGGATCAGCGTGTTCGGCATCGATCTCTTCTTTGCGAGCCATGCGTTGCCGGCCGCTTCGCATCTGCTTTCGGTGGGTGAATTCCTGCGTACCGCCGCGCACTGGCGCGTGCTCGCCGACCTGTTTCTGCTCGCCATGTTCGGCGGCTTCTACAGCGTGCCGCTCTACGCGCTGATCCAGAGCCGCAGCGCGCCCAGCCACCGCGCCCGCATCATCGCCGCGAACAACATCCTCAATTCGCTCTTCATGATCGTCTCGGCGCTCATGGCGATGGCGCTCACGTCCGCAGGCGTCGGTATTCCGGGCATTTTCCTCACCACGGCGCTGCTCAATATCGTCGTGGCGGCGTATATCTACACGCTCGTGCCCGAGTTCCTGCTGCGTTTCGTGGCGTGGGTGCTCGTGCACACGGTCTACCGCGTGCGGCTCGTGCACACCGAGCGCATACCGGCAGAGGGCGCGGCGGTGCTCGTCTGCAATCACGTGAGTTATGTCGATGCGATCGTGATCATGGCCGAGAGCCCGCGGCCGATCCGCTTCGTCATGGATCAGCAGATCTTCCGTTCGCCGTTCTTCGGCTGGGTGTTCCGTCACGCCAAGGCCATTCCGATTGCGCCCGCTCACGAAGATCCGGCTGCGCTTGCCGCTGCCTATGACGCGTGCGCGGCTGCGCTGGCCGAGGGCGATCTTGTCTGCATTTTTCCGGAAGGCAAGCTCACGCGCACGGGCGACATGAACCCGTTCCGCCACGGCGTGACCGAGATCTTGCGGCGCACGCCGGTGCCCGTCGTGCCGTTGGCGTTGCGCGGGCTGTGGGGCAGCGCGTTCTCGCGCTTTCCGGCATCCGGGCAGGACCGGCCGCTACGACGGGGTTTGACGAGCCGTTTGACGCTCGCGGTGGGCGAGCCGATCGCGGCGGCGGACGCCACGCTCGAGCGCTTGCAGGAGACGGTGGCGGAGCTGCGCGGCGCGCGGCGCTGACGCAAGCGGCATGCGGGGCACGCGGGGCGGCAGGCTGTGCCGCCCAAACCGGCGTCGCGCCGCCTTTTCGCCCAACCGAGCGGTCGGGCGTCGCCGCGCGCGGGCTGGCATAATGCTGGATTCCCCGATTCACTTTGGACGACCGCCATGTCCGGCAACACGCTCGGTACGCTTTTCACCGTCACCACCTTCGGCGAATCCCACGGTCCGGCCATTGGCTGCGTCATCGACGGCTGCCCGCCCGGCCTGGCGCTCACCGAAGCCGATATCCAGATCGACCTGGACCGCCGCCGCCCTGGCACGTCGCGTCACGTGACGCAGCGCCAGGAAGAGGACAAGGTCGAGATTCTCTCGGGCGTGTTCGAAGGGCGCACCACGGGCACGCCCATCGCTCTGCTTATCCGCAATACCGACCAGCGCAGCAAGGACTACGGCAACATCGTCGAGACCTTCCGTCCCGGTCACGCCGACTACACCTATTGGCAGAAGTACGGCATTCGCGACTATCGCGGCGGCGGCCGTTCGTCGGCACGCCTCACCGCGCCCACGGTCGCGGCGGGCGCCGTGGCGAAGAAGTGGCTGCGCGAGCGCTTTGGCGTGGAAGTGCGCGGCTACATGCGCGCGCTCGGCGAGATCGACGTGCCGTTCGTGAGCTGGGAGCACGTGCACGAGAACCCGTTCTTCGTGCCGAACGCCGACGTCGTGCCGCAGCTCGAGGACTACATGGACGCGCTGCGCAAGGACGGCGACTCGATCGGTGCGCGCGTGAACGTGGTGGCGAGCGGCGTGCCGGTGGGTTGGGGCGAACCGCTGTTCGACCGGCTCGACGCCGACATCGCGCACGCCATGATGGGCATCAACGCGGTGAAGGGCGTGGAGATCGGCGCGGGCTTCGCGAGCGTCGCGCAGCGCGGCTCGGTGCACGGCGACGAGCTCACGCCGAACGGCTTTCACGGCAACCACGCTGGCGGCGTGCTCGGCGGCATTTCGACGGGGCAGGACATCACCGTGTCGATCGCCATCAAGCCGACCTCGAGCATTCGCACGCCGCGCCGCTCGATCGACAAGGCGGGCGACCCCGCGACGGTCGAGACCTTTGGCCGCCACGACCCGTGCGTGGGCATTCGCGCGACGCCGATCGCCGAGGCCATGCTCGCGCTCGTGCTGATCGATCACGCGCTGCGCCACCGCGCGCAGAATGCCGACGTCGTCGTGACGACGCCGAAGATCGCGGCCAGCGACGAGTGATGTTCGCCGGTGCGGCGCGAGCCGCACTCGTTGCGCGGGCAACAAAAAAGCCGCTTCAGGCTGACACCTGAAGCGGCTTTTTTTCGCTTGCCGAACTTACATGTTCGGATAGTTCGGACCGCCGCCGCCTTCCGGCGTGACCCACACGATGTTCTGCGTCGGGTCCTTGATGTCGCAGGTCTTGCAGTGCACGCAGTTCTGCGCGTTGATCTGCAGACGGTCGCTGCCGTCGTCGTTCTTCATGAACTCGTACACCGCGGCCGGGCAGAAGCGCGCTTCGGGGCCCGCGTAGGTGCGCAGGTTCACGTTCACGGGCACGCTCGCATCCTTGAGCGTCAAGTGCGCGGGCTGATTCTCTTCGTGGTTCGTGTTCGAGATGAACACCGAGGAGAGCCGGTCGAACGTGAGCTTGCCATCAGGTTTCGGATACTCGATCGGCTTGCATTGCGAAGCCGGTTTCAGCATCTCGTGATCGCGGTGCTGGTGATGCAGCGTCCACGGCACGTTGCCGCCCAGCAGCTTCTGCTCGATGCCCACCATCAGCGTGCCGAGATACAGGCCCTTGCTCATCCACTGCTTGAAGTTGCGCGCCTTGTACAGCTCCGTGTAGAGCCACGACTGCTTGAACGCTTCGGGGTAGGCCGCGAGTTCATCGCTCTGGCGGCCGGCCTGCACGGCTTCGAACGCCGCATCGGCGGCCAGCATGCCGGTCTTGATCGCCGCGTGGCTGCCCTTGATGCGCGAGGCGTTCAGGAAGCCCGCGTCGTCGCCCACGAGCGCACCGCCCGGGAACACGAGCTTGGGCAGCGACATCAGGCCGCCTGCGGTGATCGCGCGTGCGCCATACGACACGCGCTTGCCGCCTTCGAGGTACTTGCGGATTTCCGGATGCGTCTTGTAACGCTGGAACTCTTCAAACGGCGAAAGGTACGGGTTCTGGTATGCGAGACCGACAACGAAGCCCACCATCACCTGGTTGTTGTCGGTGTGGTAGAGGAACGAGCCGCCATACGTATCGGATTCGAGCGGCCAGCCCGCCGTGTGGATCACGAGACCCGGCTGGTGCTTCGCCGGATCGATTTCCCACAGTTCCTTGATGCCGATACCGTAGACCTGCGGGTCCGAATCCTTGCCCAGCTTGAACTTCTCGTTGAGCTGGCGGCCCAGGTGTCCGCGGCAGCCTTCGCAGAACAGCGTGTACTTGGCGTGCAGCTCCATGCCGAGCTGGAAGTTCTCGGTGGGCTCGCCGTCCTTGCCGACGCCCATGTTGCCGGTGGCGACGCCCTTGACCGAGCCATCGTCGTTGTAGAGCACTTCCGCAGCCGGAAAACCGGGGAAGATTTCCACGCCCAGCGCCTCGGCCTGCTGGCCCAGCCAGCGCGTGACGTTGGCAAGGCTGATGACGTAATTGCCGTGGTTCTTGAAGTTGTCGGGCAGTGCCCAGTTCGGCACAGATTTAGCCCCCGTTTCGGAAAGAAAAAGGAACTTGTCCTCGGTCACGGGCACGTTCAGCGGCGCGCCCTGTTCCTTCCAGTCCGGCATCAGCTCGTTCAGGGCACGCGGATCCATGACCGCGCCCGAGAGGATATGCGCCCCGATTTCCGAGCCCTTTTCCAGCACGCAAACGCCGATTTCAGCGCCTTTTTCCGCGGCCAGCTGCTTCAGGCGGATCGCAGCGGACAGCCCGGCGGGGCCACCGCCGACGATCACGACGTCGTATTCCATCGACTCGCGTGGACCGTATTGCTCTAAAAGACTTGCGGGGGTCATCAATGCTCCTCTTGCCATTAGAATGCTTTTTTCGGGTTCGTATTGTCGGGTAACGTTCCCCGTGCCGCAACCCAAGAGGCTAACATTAGCACGACCGTTCTATTCTATGGCGTCAGATTTGGTGTGCCGGTCAGGCCGCGTTCTGGCGCTTATTCACCTCTGAACAGGAACCGGAAATGGGCCGTTCGATCAATCTGGAAGGCAAGGTCGCGATGATCACGGGGGCCTCCAGCGGGCTCGGCAAGCGCTTCGCCCAGGTGCTCTCGCAGGCGGGCGCAAAGGTCGTGCTGGCAAGCCGCCGCGTGGAGCGGCTCAAGGAACTGCGCGCCGAAATCGAGGCGAGCGGGGGCGCCGCCCACGTCGTGTCGCTCGACGTGACCGACTACCAGAGCATTCGCTCGGCAGTCGCGCATGCGGAAACCGAGGCGGGGACCATCGACATCCTCGTCAACAACTCGGGCGTGTCCACGACGCAAAAGCTCGCCGACGTCACGCCCGCCGACTTTGAATACGTATTCGACACCAACACGCGCGGCGCCTTTTTCGTGGCCCAGGAGGTCGCCAAGCGCATGATCATGCGCGGCAGCGGCGGCCCGAAACCGGCATACCGCATCATCAATATTGCTTCGGTGGCGGGTCTGCGCGCGCTGCCGCAAATCGGCCTGTACGCGATCAGCAAGGCCGCGGTCGTCCATATGACGAAGGCGATGGCGCTCGAATGGGGGCGTCACGGCATCAACGTGAACGCGATCTGCCCGGGCTACATCGACACGGAGATCAACCATCACCACTGGTCGACGGAGCAGGGGCAAAAGCTCGTCGCGATGCTGCCGCGCCACCGCGTCGGCATGCCCGAAGACCTGGATGGCCTGCTGCTGCTGCTCGCCGCCGACGAGTCGTCGTTCATCAACGGTTCGATCATTACCGCCGACGACGGCTTCGGGCTCACCTGAGTGCAGGCGAGTCCGGCCGCCGGCCGGCATTCCGTTTTTTCGCAACAGCAAGAAGTTGAAGTGCAATGAGTGACTACCACCCCGTTTTTGAGATGACCATGCCGATCCGTTGGGGCGACATGGACGCGTTTGGCCATGTGAACAACACGGTCTACTTCCGCTACATGGAGCAGGTGCGGATTTCCTGGTTCGAGCATCTGGGCGTGGCCGCGGAGAGCGGCGACGGCCAGGGGCCCGTGATCGTCAATGCTTCGATGGAATTCCTCAAGCAGTTGCATTACCCTGGCGACATCGTCTGCACGATGACGGTCGGCCAGCCTGGCCGCAGCAGCTTCGACACCGGTTTCGAGCTGCGCCGCGCCGACGAGCCCGACACGCTCTACGCACGCGGAAACGCGCGCTGCGTGTGGATCGATTACGCGGCGGGCAAGTCGGTGCCGATTCCCGACATGCTGCGCTCGACCATCGAGCATGCGGGCCTCGTCAAGTCCGACCGGGTAGGCTGAGCCTTACGTCGCAGGCGCGCGCCTTTACTGGCCGAGCAGCCGCTGCAGCAGCTCGGTGGCGTTGCCGGTGTCGTACTTGCGCATGAGGCGCGCACGATACACATCCACGGTGCGCGGGCTGATATCGAGAATCCGCCCGATCTGCTTGCTGGTCTTGCCGGTCACGAGCTGCGCGGCGATTTCGCGCTCGCGCGGCGTGAGCTCGATGGCCACGCGTCGCGTCGCGCTAAGGTCTTCAAACGTCCAGACGCCCGCCGCGTGCGGCTCGGCGCGGTCGAGCGAGCGCCCCGTAACGTGACACCAGAAGAGCTCACCGTTGGCGCGCTTCATGATGCGGTCGTCGGCGTAGCTGCCTTGCGCCGTCATGATCGGCGGGATGCGTGCGCCAATGCGCTCGAACTCGTCCGCAGAAGGGTAGAGCACCTGGAACGACTGGCCGATCAGCGTCTCGCGTGCGCAGCCGAAGATCGCGGCGACCTGGTCGTTGCAATCGACGATGGTGCGCTCGCGCGCAAGCACGAGGCCGATGGGCGCGAGATGGAACGCGGTCTGGTAGTCGAGAGCGGAGCGTTCGGCGGATTGGATTGGAGCGGCCATGGCGGACGGTGCGGGTATTGCTTTATGTAGTTTTGCGTATTGTGCCGCAACAGGGGGCCAGCGTACGCTTTGCACCCATCGGAGGGGCAGATTTCAAGGCTCGCGCAGCTCGTTAGAGCCCGTGCGAGCCGCCCGGCCGGGCTGCCGGCTTCACGGCAACGCCACCGGGGCATGACTAGAATTGAGCATCCGGACGCGCTCGACGTCCGCGCGACAAACCGGATTGGCGGATTTCCATTCGAGGAAGGGACACACTGATGAACAAGGTCTATAAAAGCGCGGCTGCCGCGCTCGAAGGCATCGTCAAGGACGGGCAGACATTCGCGGTTGGCGGCTTTGGCCTCTGCGGCATTCCCGAAGCGCTGATCGGCGCACTGCGCGATACGGGCGTGAAGGGCATCACCTGCATCAGCAACAACGCGGGTGTGGACGGCTTCGGCCTCGGCTTGCTGCTGGAGACGCGCCAAATCAAGAAAATGATCTCGTCTTACGTGGGCGAGAACAAGGAATTCGAGCGCCAGTATCTGTCGGGCGAACTCGAACTCGAATTCACGCCGCAAGGCACGCTGGCTGAAAAGCTGCGCGCGGGCGGCGCCGGCATTCCGGCGTTCTTCACGAATACCGGCTTCGGCACGCTGATCGCCGAGGGCAAGGAAACGCGCCAGTTCGGCGACAAGCACTACGTGCTCGAGCATTCGCTCACGGCCGATGTCGCGCTCGTGAAGGCGTGGAAGGCCGACAAGTCGGGCAACCTGGTCTTCCGCCGCACGGCGCGCAACTTCAACCCGATGTGCGCGATGGCCGGCAAGATCACCGTGGCGGAAGTGGAGGAGATCGTCGAGAACGGCGCGCTCGATCCGGACGCCATCCATACGCCGGGCATCTTCGTGCAGCGCATCGTGCTCAACGCGCACCCGGAAAAGCGCATCGAACAACGCACCGTGCGCGCCGCAGCCGGCAACGCCGCGAGCAACTGAGCAAGGAGACCGACCATGGCATGGAATCGTGACGAAATGGCCGCGCGCGCGGCGAAGGAACTGCAGGACGGCTTCTACGTGAACCTCGGCATCGGCCTGCCGACGCTCGTGGCCAACCACGTGCCCGCGGGCATGGAGGTGTGGCTGCAGTCGGAAAACGGCCTGCTCGGCATCGGCCCGTTCCCGACCGAAGAGGAAGTGGACGCCGACATGATCAACGCCGGCAAGCAGACCGTGACGACGCTGCCGGGTTCGTCGATTTTCTCGTCGGCGGACTCGTTCGCGATGATTCGCGGCGGCCACATCAACCTGGCGATCCTCGGCGCCATGCAGGTGAGCGAGAAGGGCGACCTGGCCAACTGGATGATCCCCGGCAAGATGATCAAGGGCATGGGCGGCGCGATGGACCTCGTGGCGGGCGTTGGCCGTGTGGTCGTGCTGATGGAGCACGTGGCAAAGGGCGACCAGCACAAGATTCTCGACGCCTGCACGCTGCCGCTGACGGGCGTGGGCGTGGTCGACCTCATCATCACCGATCTCGGCGTGATGGAAGTGAGCGATGCAGGTCTGAAGGTGACCGAGCTGGCGCCGGGCGTGACGGTGGACGAGATCAAGGCCAAGACTGGCGCGCCGCTCGATGTGAGCGCTGTGAGCTGAAAGTCGTAGCGTTAGCACGATTGGCGGCGGGCGAGACTTCGGTCTCGCCCGTTTCGTTTTGGCCGTGCTTTTCGGTGCGGGTTGCGTGCGGCTTTGCCACCGATGCCGCGCGGCAAAGCCGTTTACAATCGGCCGAAAGTCTTGATGCGCCTTCGAGCGAGGATCCCGCGATGACCGAATCGACCGCTGTGCCGCGCCAGCAATATGTGCAGTGCCTGAGTCCCGCGGGCCTGCACCGCATCGCGTACACCGAGTGGGGCGACCCCGCCAATCCGCGCGTGCTCGTATGCGTGCACGGACTCACGCGCTCGGGACGCGACTTCGACCGCTTTGCCGCTGCCATGGCCGACGAATACCGTGTTGTCTGCCCCGACGTGGCCGGGCGCGGTCTCTCATCGTGGCTGCTCGACCCGCGCGGCTACGGCGTCGCGCAGTACCTCGCGGACATGGTTACGTTGATCGCGCGCACCGGCGTGGAGAAAGTCGACTGGTTTGGCACCTCGATGGGCGGCCTGATCGGCATGGCGCTCGCGGGGCTGCCGGGCTCGCCCATTGGCCGCATGCTGCTCAACGACATCGGGCCGCATATCGAACCCGCGTCGCTTGCTCGCATCGGCGAGTACGTCGGGCAAGGCGGGTCTTTCGCTACGCTTCAGGAAGGCATCGACAACGCGGCGCTTCTCGCGGCTTCGTTCGGCCCGCTCAGCGCCGGGGAGTGGCGCGAGATCAATACGCCGTTGCTGCACGAAGTGGACGGCCAGTGGCGCTACCGCTACGACCCGCGCATTGCCGAACCCTTCAAGTCGACCACGCCGGAGCAGAACGAAGAGGGCGAGAAGTTTCTGTGGCGCTCGCTCGCTGCGTTCGAGGGGCCCGTGCTTGTCGTGCGCGGAGCGCTTTCGGACCTGCTTTCGCGCGAAACGGTCACGAAGATGGTCGAGACCGGGCGCAACGTATCGAGCGTCGAAATCGAGGGCGTCGGGCATGCGCCCGCGTTCCTCGCGCCCGACCAGATCGCGATCGCGCGCCGTTTTTTCGACGGCGAGGGCCTTCGCGCGTCATAATATGAGATTCGCCGGCATATTCCGGTGCGCTTGCATGCGCGCTGGCTCGCGCCGGCCCGGAAGTCGATCGTTTTTCACTTCTCAACAGGAATTTTCATGGCAGTCATTCGTCACCACGTTGGCCCGCGTCTTTCGGAAACCGCCATCCACAATGGCACCGTCTACCTGGCTGGCCAGATCGCCGAGGACACGAAAGAGGACATCGCCGGCCAGATGCGTGAAGTGCTCGGCCACATCGACCGCCTGCTGGGCGAGGCGAACAGCGACAAGTCGCTGCTTCTCTCGGTGCAGATCTATATCGCCGACATGAAGGATTTCCCCGGCATGAACGCCGAGTGGGACAAGTGGGTTGCGCAAGGCGCGACGCCGCCGCGCGCGACGGTCGAAGCGAAGCTCGCGAATCCGGAATGCCTCGTCGAGATCGTCGTGGTGGCTGCGCAGCGCGATTGAGTGCAAGTCGTTCAG
Organism: Paraburkholderia sp. J8-2; assembly: GCF_905220195.1. NCBI lineage: Bacteria > Pseudomonadati > Pseudomonadota > Betaproteobacteria > Burkholderiales > Burkholderiaceae > Paraburkholderia > Paraburkholderia sp. J8-2. The sequence goes on along the minus strand of NZ_CAJMZA010000004.1, from coordinate 389,245 downwards.
TCGGCGTAGTTTCACCGAGTGTGTTTGATCCTTTTCGTTGTCGCCCGTCCGGCATGCCGGCGGGCATCGCCTCATGAGTAGCGACACCGTTCCTCCCGCCCCCGCGGTTTCCGCCGATACCGGCGCGCTGCCGTCGCTCGACGACGCGCTTGCGTTCGTGCGCGAGCACGCCGGCGACGCACGTCTTTCCACCGGCGAGCCGCTCATCGAGCACGCGCAGGGCACGGCGTCCATCATGAGCCGGCTCAACGTCGATCCGCCTGCCGTGCTCGCCGCGGCGCTCTTCAATCTCGCGCCGCATCTCGACGATCCGGAAGCCACGCTCGAAGCGCGCTTCGGCGCGGAAGTCGCCAAGCTGGTGTTCGACGTGCGCAAGCTGTTGCGGCTTGGCAGCGTGAGCCTGCGGGCGGCGCAGCAGGCCGTGCCCGAAGCCGGCCGCGAAGGGCGCGACGCCCAGGCGGCGCGGCGCGCGCAGGTCGAGTCGTTGCGCAAGATGCTGCTCGCGTTCGCGCAGGACATCCGCGTCGTGCTGATCCGGCTCGCGTCGCGCCTGCAGTCGCTGCGCTTTTATGCGGCGGCCAAGATCACGCCCGCGCCCGAGATCGCGCACGAGTCGCTCGAAATCTACGCGCCGCTCGCCAACCGGCTGGGCATCTGGCAACTCAAGTGGGAACTCGAAGATCTCGCGTTCCGCTTTCAGGAGCCCGCTACCTACAAGCGCATCGCGAAGCTGCTCGACGAAAAGCGCGTGGAACGCGAGAGCTACGTGGCCGAGGCGATCGCGCGGCTGCAGAGTGAGCTTGCCGCCGCGCATATCCCCGCCGAAGTGAGCGGGCGGCCCAAGCACATCTACAGCATCTGGAAGAAGATGCGCGGCAAGGAGATCGACTTCTCCGAGCTTTACGATGTGCGCGCGTTCCGCGTGATCGTGCCCGACATCAAGGATTGCTACACGGTGCTCGGCATCGTGCACAACCTCTGGCAGCCGGTGCCGAAGGAGTTCGACGACTACATCTCGCGGCCCAAGCCCAATGGATATCGCTCGCTGCACACCGTCGTGATCGGCGACGACGGCCGCGCGTTCGAGGTGCAGATCCGCACGCAGGAGATGCATCAGTTCGCCGAGTACGGCGTGGCCGCGCACTGGCGCTACAAGGAGGCCGGTGCGAAGGGCTACGGCGGCCAGTTCAGCGCAAGCAGCAGCTACGACGAGAAGATCGCGTGGCTGCGCCAGTTGCTTGCCTGGAAGGACGATGTCTCGGACGCTCGCCAGCCGTGGGAGCAGTTGCGCCAGGCCACGCTCGACGACGACCACATCTATGTTCTCACGCCCCAGGCGCGCGTGATCGCGCTGCCGCAAGGCGCGACGCCGCTCGACTTCGCGTATCACCTGCACAGCGAACTGGGCCATCGCTGCCGTGGCGCGCGCGTGGACGGCGCGATGGTGCCGCTGAACACCCAGCTTCGCAACGGCCAGACGGTCGAGATCGTTTCGGTGAAGGAGGGCGGGCCGTCGCGCGACTGGCTCAATCCGCAGCTCGGCTATCTGCATAGCCCGCGTGCGCGCCAGAAGGTGCGCGCGTGGTTCAACGCGATCGAAGCGCAGGAAAACATCGCCAACGGCCGCGCGATGGTGGAAAAGACGCTGCAGCGCGAGGGCCGCACGTCGGTCAATCTCGATCAGCTCGCGGCCAAGCTCGGCTTCAAGTCGCCCGACGATCTCTTCAGCGTGGTCGGCAAGGAAGAGTTCAGCCTGCGCAATGTCGAGCACGCATTGCACGACGCGCCCGCGGCCGAGCCCGAGGAGGAAACGCCCGAACAGCTCACCAAGCGCGCGAGCGGCGCGAACGTCGCGCATGGCGGGTCGTCGGGCGTGCTGGTGGTCGGCGTGGATGCGCTGCTGACCCAGCTCGCGCGCTGTTGCCGGCCCGCGCCGCCCGACGCGATCAGCGGTTTCGTCACGCGCGGCAAGGGCATGTCGATTCATCGCAGCGATTGCCCGACGTTCCTGCGCATGGCCGACCGTGCGCCCGAGCGCGTGCTGCATACCACCTGGTCCGCCGACGTGATGGGCGGGCGCGGCCAGTCGGTCTACCCGGTCGATATTTCGATCGAGGCCACTGACCGCCAGGGTTTGCTGCGCGACATCTCCGAAGTGTTCGCGCGCGAGAAGATGAACGTGATCGGCGTGAAGACGCAGTCGCGCCGCAATGCGGCGTACATGCAGTTCACGGTGGAAGTGTCGAATTCCGCGCAGATCCAGCGCGCCTGCGTGCTGCTGGGCGAGGTGGGCGGGGTGCAGCGGGCGTCGCGCAAGGGCTGAGGCGGCCAGAATTGGCGCGCTGCAAAAAAAGCTTGCCAAGTCTGCGGGTACTTCATATAATCTTTCTTCTTCAGGCTCGTAGCTCAGCTGGTTAGAGCACCACCTTGACATGGTGGGGGTCGTTGGTTCGAGTCCAATCGAGCCTACCAACGAAATCGAGGTCGCGGCGGTGGTTTTGCCGAGGCTTCACATGCAGTAAAAAGCGCTCTGCGCTCAAGGCGACTACGGTTATGACACCGCGAACGTTTACCGAAACTACTTCGGAGCGACGCTAGTCGAGGACCTCTTTCGCCTCTGCAGTCTGGTTTGAAAAGTGAATGCGGCCCCTCGAAAGCGGGGCCGCATTTTTTTTCGCTGCGAAGTTTTCCGCGGTCTGTTCCCACGAACAATACGATGTGCCTTCGCGGCACTTCTGGAGAAAAACATGGTTGCGATACGTCTGCCCGACGGTTCGGTTCGACAGTACGATCATCCCGTCACGGTCGCCGAAGTGGCGGCTTCGATTGGCCCCGGCCTCGCCAAGGCGGCGCTCGGCGGCAAGCTCGACGGCGAACTGGTCGATACGTCGACGCTGATCGATCGCGACGCATCGCTCGCCATCGTCACGGACAAGGATGCCGACGGCCTCGACATCATCCGTCACTCCACGGCCCACTTGCTCGCCTACGCGGTGAAGGAGCTGTATCCGGAAGCCCAGGTCACGATCGGGCCGGTCATCGACAACGGTTTCTACTACGACTTCGCGTACAACCGTCCCTTCACGCCCGAAGATCTTGAAAAGATCGAAAAGCGCATGCAGGAGCTCTCGAAGAAGGATGAGCCGGTGTCGCGCCGCGTTGTCACGCGCGGCGAAGCCGTGGACTACTTCAAGAGCATTGGCGAGAAGTACAAGGCCGAGATCATCGAGTCGATTCCGGGTGCGGAAGAGATCAAGCTGTACTCGCACGGCGGCTTCACGGACCTGTGCCGCGGCCCGCACGTGCCGTCCACGGGCAAGCTCAAGGTCTTCAAGCTCATGAAGGTCGCAGGCGCGTACTGGCGCGGCGACTCGAAGAACGAGCAGCTGCAGCGCATCTACGGCACGGCCTGGACGAAGAAGGAAGACCAGGACCAGTACCTCCATATGCTCGAAGAAGCCGAGAAGCGCGATCACCGCAAGCTCGGCAAGCAGCTCGATCTGTTCCACATGCAGGACGAGTCGCCGGGCATGGTGTTCTGGCACCCGAAGGGCTGGACGCTGTGGCAGCAGGTCGAGCAGTACATGCGCGGCCGCCTGCGCGTGGCTGGCTACGACGAGATCAAGACCCCGATGATCATGGACCGTTCGCTCTGGGAAGCGTCGGGTCACTGGCAGAACTATCGTGAAAACATGTTCACGACGGAGTCGGAAAAGCGCGATTACGCGATCAAGCCGATGAACTGCCCGGGCCACGTCCAGGTGTTCAATCACGGCCTGCGCTCGTATCGCGATCTGCCCCTGCGTTACGCCGAGTTCGGCTCGTGCCACCGCAACGAGGCGTCGGGCGCGCTGCACGGCCTGATGCGCGTGCGCGGCTTCGTCCAGGACGATGCGCACATCTTCTGTACGGAAGACCAGATCATCAGCGAGTCGATCGCCTTCAACACGCTGGCGATGAGCATCTACAAGGATTTCGGGTTCGATCACATCGACATCAAGTTGTCGCTGCGCCCGGATTCGCGCGCGGGGACGGATGAGACGTGGGATCGCGCCGAGCAGGGCCTGCGCGAGGCGCTCACGGCCTGCGGCCTGCAGTGGGAAGAGCTGCCGGGCGAGGGCGCGTTCTACGGTCCGAAGGTCGAGTACCACATCAAGGACGCGCTCGGCCGCTCGTGGCAGTGCGGCACGCTGCAGCTCGACATGGTGCTGCCGGAGCGCCTCGGCGCCGAGTACGTGGCCGAAGACAACAGCCGCCGCCGCCCGATCATGCTGCACCGCGCCATTCTTGGTTCGATGGAGCGTTTCCTCGGCATTCTGATCGAGCACCATGCCGGCGCGATGCCGCCGTGGCTCGCTCCGGTGCAGGCCGTTGTGATGAATATCGCGGAAAGTCAGGCCGAATATGCCGCGAATCTGGTCCAATCGTTGCAAAAACAAGGGCTTAGAGTGGTAGGCGATTTGCGCAACGAGAAAATTAGCTATAAAATACGCGAGCACACGCTTGAGAAGGTCCCGTACCTGCTTGTCGTCGGCGACAAGGAGCGTGAAGCACAAACGGTAGCCGTGCGTGCCCGTGGCGGCGTCGATCTGGGTGTCATGCCTGTCGATGCCTTTACAGCGCGTCTTGCGGAAGACGTCAAGACGTTCAGGTAAGCCACTGCGGCAGCGCGGCTCGTTTTTTTAATTTTTAGAGGAAACGTAACATCGCTACGGATAAGTCGCATCGCATCAACGGTGAAATCACTGCACCCGAGGTGCGTCTCGTCGGAATCGAGAACGAGCCGCTCGGCATCGTAAAGCTGGCCGATGCGTTCCGCATGTCGGAACAGCAGGACGTCGATCTGGTTGAAATTGCTCCTCAGGCGGTGCCTCCTGTATGCCGCTTGATGGACTACGGCAAGTTCAAGTACCAGGAATCGAAGAAGCAGCACGAGGCCAAGCTCAAGCAGAAGGTCATCCAGGTCAAGGAAGTCAAATTCCGCCCGGGTACCGATGACGGCGATTACAACGTCAAGCTGCGTAATCTCGTCCGCTTCCTCGAAGATGGCGACAAGACGAAGATCACGTTGCGTTTCCGGGGCCGCGAAATGGCTCACCAGGAAATCGGTATGCGTATGCTCGAGCGCCTGCGCACCGACCTCGATGAAGTCGGTCAGGTCGAGCAAATGCCGAAGATGGAAGGGCGCCAGATGATCATGGTGCTCTCGCCGAAGAAGAAGAAGTAATTGGCGGGCTGCGCGGGTGTTCGATGCGCGGCGGCCGAAAGCAGTTTTCAATGACGTCTTCGACGCTATTGCGTCGAAGGCGGCAAGCAGGTTCCGGAACGGCGCCCGCGCGCTGCACGTGAAGTGCGGCAAACGGGCGTTTTTCCTGAAAGCGGCGGCGAGCTTGTTTTTCAAAAAGCCAGCCAGTCGCCAAAACAAGTGGAGTGGGTTTCGAAGGGCGGAAGTCCCGGCAAGGTGTGTGAACACCGCGCCAACCGCACACCCATGTCCATCAAATAATGGAGTAGTCTGTCATGCCGAAGATGAAGACCAAGAAGAGCGCTGCAAAGCGCTTCGTGGTTCGTCCGGGCGGTACCGTCAAGCGCGGTCAAGCCTTCAAGCGTCACATCCTGACGAAGAAGACCACCAAGAACAAGCGTCATCTGCGTGGTGCAACGGCCGTTCATGATTCCGATCTGAACTCCGTGCGCGCAATGCTGCCGTTCGCGTAATCCTCAACCGATAACTCATAGGAGCGAAACATGCCTCGAGTCAAACGTGGGGTTACCGCACGGGCCCGCCACAAGAAGATCATCAACCTGGCCAAGGGTTACCGCGGCCGTCGCAATAACGTCTACCGCATCGCCAAGCAGGCGGTCATGCGCGCTGGCCAATACGCCTACCGCGATCGCCGCAACAAGAAGCGTGTGTTCCGCGCACTGTGGATCACGCGTATCAACGCGGCGGTGCGTCAGCACGACATGACCTACAGCGTGTTCATCAACGGCCTGAAGAAGGCTTCGATCGAACTCGACCGTAAGGTTCTGGCTGACATGGCTGTGTTCGACAAGGCTGCATTTGCTGCGATCGTCAAGCAGGTGAAGGCCGCCGTCGCTGCCTGATAGCAGGTATTGCGCAGGTTCGTTGCAGCAGCGTCCGGTTGTTTCGGTGATGCTGCAACAAAAACGGGGCTCCTCACCGAGCCCCGTTTTTGTTGGTAATTACGCTTCTTGCGCCGCTTCATGCAGTGCCTTCGCGCCGTCATTGCCACGCTCGATCATCGCGGGTCGTGATGGCGCATCGCTGCGCTAAGTCTCAAACTCTGACGCTGAAAAGATGGGATCAATGGATCTGGACCAGATTGTCGCCGACGCGCAAGGCGCGTTCGCTTGCGCCCCCGACGTCAACACGCTTGAAAACGAAAAGGCCCGTTTTCTCGGCAAGTCCGGTGCGCTGACCGAACTGCTCAAGGGTCTCGGCAAGCTCGACCCGGAAACGCGCAAGACCGAAGGCGCGCGCATCAACGCCGTCAAGCAGCAGGTGGAAGCCGCACTCAACGCGCGCCGCCAGGCGCTCGCCGACGCGCTCCTGAACCAGCGTCTCGCCGCCGAGGCGATCGACGTCACGCTGCCGGGTCGCGGCACGGGTACGGGCAGCCTGCACCCCGTGATGCAGACGTGGGAACGCGTCGAGCGCATCTTCGGCTCGATCGGCTTCGACGTGGCCGACGGTCCCGAGATCGAAACCGACTGGTACAACTTCACCTCGCTCAACAGCCCGGAAAACCATCCGGCGCGCTCGATGCAGGACACGTTCTACGTGGACGGCAAGGACGCGGATGGCCGTCAGCTTTTGTTGCGCACGCACACGAGTCCGATGCAGGTGCGCTATGCGCGCACGCACACGCCGCCTATCAAGGTGATCGTGCCGGGCCGCACGTATCGCGTTGACAGCGACGCCACGCACTCGCCGATGTTCAACCAGGTCGAAGGCCTGTGGATCGAAGAGAACATCAGCTTCGCTGACCTGAAGGGTGTCTACACCGACTTCCTCAAGAAATTCTTCGAACGTGACGACATCAAGGTGCGCTTCCGTCCGTCGTACTTCCCATTCACGGAGCCCTCGGCCGAAATCGACATGATGTTCGAGCAAGGCAAGAACGCCGGCAAGTGGCTCGAGATCTCGGGTTCGGGCCAGGTGCATCCGAGCGTGATCCGCAACATGGGCCTCGACCCGGAGCGCTACATCGGCTTTGCGTTCGGCAGCGGCCTCGAACGCCTGACGATGCTGCGTTATGGCGTGCAGGATTTGCGCCTGTTCTTCGAAGGCGATCTGCGCTTCTTGCGTCAGTTCGCCTGAACGGAGCGACGCACTCGCTTGCAGAGCGCGAGGCGGACGCAGCACTGGATGAAGGTGCGCGAGAACCCGCTTCGCGACGGTCACAATCTGTCTGGAACGTAAAACCAAATGCTATTCCCCGAATCCTGGCTGAGAAGCTTTGTCGATCCGAAGCTCACGACCGATGAACTGGCCCACGCGCTCACGATGGCCGGCCTCGAAGTCGAAGGCCTGAGCCCGGCCGCGCCGCCCACCACGAAGATCGTCGTGGGCCGCGTGCTCGAAGTCGTGAAGCACCCGGACGCGGACAAGCTCAACGTCACGCAGGTCGATGCCGGCACCGGCGCGACGCTGCAGATCGTGTGCGGCGCGCCCAATGTCGCTCCGGGCATCAAGGTGCCCGTGGCGCTCGTGGGCGCCGAACTGCCGCCCGCGGAAGAGGGCGGCAAGCCTTTCGCGATCAAGCTCTCGAAGCTGCGTGGCGTGGAAAGCCAGGGCATGCTGTGCTCGGCGCGCGAACTGAAGCTCTCGGAAGACCACAGCGGCCTGATGATCCTGCCGGAAGACACGCCGATCGGCCAGGACATCCGCGAAGCGCTGAACCTCGACGACACCATCTTCGAAATCAAGCTCACGCCGAACAAGGCCGATTGCCTTTCGGTGTACGGCATCGCGCGCGAAACGGCTGCGATCACCGGCGCGCCGCTGCAGGCGCCCGTGTATCCGAAGGTCGAAGTGAAGCTCGATGAAAAGCTGCCCGTGACGATCTCGGCGCCGGACCTATGCGGCCGCTTCTCGGGCCGCGTGATCCGCGGCGTGAACGCGCACGCGAAAACGCCGCTGTGGATGGTCGAGCGTCTCGAGCGCTCGGGCCAGCGCAGCATCTCGGCGCTCGTCGACATCTCGAACTATGTGATGCTCGAACTGGGCCGTCCTTCGCACGTGTTCGATCTCGACAAGATCCACGGTTCGATGGACGTGCGCTGGGGCAAGAAGGGCGAAACGCTCAAGCTGCTCAACGGCAATACGGTCGAAGTCGATGAAACGGTCGGCGTGATCGCCGACAACCGCGAGATCGAAAGCCTTGCAGGCATCATGGGCGGCGACAGCACGGCCGTCACGCTCGACACCACGAACATCTATCTCGAAGCCGCATTCTGGTGGCCGGACAGCATTCGTGGCCGCTCGCGCCGCTACAACTTCTCGACCGATGCAGGCCATCGTTTCGAGCGCGGCGTGGACTGGTCGACGACGGTCGAGCACATCGAGCGCATCACGCAACTGATCCTCGACATCTGCGGCGGCGCAGCCGGCCCGATCGACGATCAAACCGTGAACGTGCCCAAGCGCGAGCCGGTGACGATGTGCGTCGCGCGTGCGAACCGCATCATCGGCGTGAAGATCAGTGCCGACGAGATCGCGCAAATCTTCACGCGCCTTGGTCTCACGTTCACGCGCAGCGTGGACAATGCGGGCGACGAGCGCTTCAGCGTGACGCCGCCGCCGTACCGTTTCGACATCGAGATCGAAGAAGACTTGATCGAAGAAGTCGCGCGTATCTACGGCGTCGAAAAGATTCCCGCGCTGCCGCCGGTGGCGCGCAGCGAAATGCGCGCGACCAACGAAACGCGCCGCTCGATTCACGCCATTCGTCACGCGCTTGCCGCGCGCGATTACGCTGAAACGATCAACTTCAGCTTCGTCGACGCCGAGTGGGAGCAGGACTTCGCGGGCAACGCGAATCCCGTGAAGCTGCTGAACCCGATCGCGAGCCAGCTCTCGGTCATGCGCACGACGCTGTTCGGCAGCCTCATCAACGTGCTGCGCCATAACCTGAACCGCCGCGCCGACCGCGTGCGCGTGTTCGAAGCAGGCCGCGTGTTCCTGAACGATCCGTCGATCAAGGCCGGCGAGATGGCGGTGGAAGGTTTCGCACAACCGAAGATGATTGGCGCACTCGCCTACGGTTCCGCGCTCGAAGAGCAGTGGGGCGCGCAGACGCGCGGCGTCGACTTTTTCGACGTGAAGGGCGATCTCGAAGCGCTGTTCGCATCGCTTGGCGCGGCCAAGGCGCCGCGTTTCGTGAAGGCCGAGCACCCGGCGCTGCATCCGGGACGTAGCGCGCGCATCGAAGTCGATGGCAAGTCGGTGGGTTGGATTGGCGAGCTGCATCCGCGCTGGATGCAGAAGTACGACCTGCCGCACGCACCGATGCTCTTCGAGGTCGAGGCCGACGCACTGATGGCGCGCGAGCTGCCCACGCCTACCGAAGTCTCGAAATTCCCGCCGGTCCGTCGCGACATCGCACTTGTTGTCGATCAAAAGATCGAGGTGCAAGCACTGCTCGACGAGTTCCAGAAAGGCATGCAAGACGAGGCTTGCCGGATTGTGCAGAGGGTTGCGCTTTTCGATGAATTTCGTGCAAAATCAAATACTTCCGGACTTGGCGCGGACGAGAAAAGCCTTGCCTTCCGGGTGACCCTGCAAGATACTGGCGGAACCCTTCAGGACGAAACGGTCGATGCGGCCATCAAGTCCCTGGTGGATCGCCTGGCTCGAGTGTATGGCGCCCGGTTGCGCGGATAAGCTCCTCGGCTCATCACGTACCGACATCGCTTTCTGGTTTGCGAGGTTGCAGATCAACTTCGCAACCGGAAGCGCGCCATTTCATAGATAGATGAACGAAATGAACTCGAGTGATTTCGAAGCCCTTCTTGCGGCACAGCGTAGCGCCATGATTCGCGACATTCCTGCCTCGTCGGCAAGCGCCACGAACGACACGCCCACGCTGACCAAAGCCGAACTCGCAGAGCTGCTGTTCGACAATGTTGGGCTCAACAAGCGCGAAGCGAAAGACATGGTCGAAGCCTTCTTCGAAGTGATTCGCGACGCGCTGGAAAGCGGCGACAGCGTGAAGCTGTCCGGCTTCGGCAATTTCCAGTTGCGCGACAAGCCGCAACGCCCCGGCCGTAATCCGAAAACGGGTGAGGCGATCCCCATCGCGGCGCGTCGCGTGGTGACGTTCCATGCGAGCCAGAAGCTCAAGGCGCTCGTGGAGAGCGGCGCCGAGGCAAGCTTCCCGCGTTGATGCGTTGAGCTTGTCTGCCCGCGGCGGTGGCAATATGGCGGGCGTGAACGAATAAGTAGAAAGAGCGGACTTCAAGGACCCAGGCGGCGACGCCTCATTGCGCAACCACCACGACGGCAAACCGGCGATGACATCGACAAGCGAAAAGGTCGTCTTGCCTCCCATACCCGCCAAGCGCTACTTCACCATTGGCGAGGTGAGCGAGCTGTGCGGCGTGAAGCCACACGTACTTCGGTATTGGGAGCAGGAGTTCACGCAGTTGAAGCCGGTGAAGCGGCGCGGCAATCGCCGCTATTACCAGCATCACGAGGTATTGCTGATCCGTCGCATTCGCGAACTGCTTTACGAGCAGGGCTTCACGATCAACGGCGCGCGCAATCGGCTCGATTCCCATGGGGCGGCGGCCGATGAAGCGGGGCAGTCGGAAGCGGTGGGTGCGCAAGCTTCTGAAGGCACGACAGCGCTCGTCGACGTCGACCAGTTGCGCAAGGAATTGCTGCACGTGCTCGATGCGCTCGGGCGTTGATACACCTCTCAGAACGCATGCATGTGAGTCGTTCACGAATTACGTGCGAAGCGGTTCTAATTAGAGAAACTCTCTGTTATACTTTCTAGCTCTCGGGGCGTAGCGCAGCCTGGTAGCGTACCTGCATGGGGTGCAGGTGGTCGGAGGTTCAAATCCTCTCGCCCCGACCAGAAAATAGAGCCCGCGTAATCGAAAGATTACGCGGGCTTTGTCTTTTGGCGCGCTGCAAAACAGGTGGCGCGATGACACCGCAAGATCCGGCTGTCAATTTTTCTCACATATCGGTGAGAATCCTTCGTTATACGGCGCGTGCCGCTCGCCTTACGATACGCGTACTTCGCGCCCGTGATACGTCGCATCGCGCGCCCGCGCGCAACCCCATACAGCGTCACTTCACATGAACCCGATCGAACTCGTGCAGCTGGTCATCCTCGCCGCCCTATGGGGCGGGTCGTTTCTGTTCATCCGTGTCGGCGTGACCGATTTCGGCGTCGCGCCGCTCATGGCGCTGCGCGTTGGCATCGGCGCGTTGTTCCTTCTGCTCGTGCTGTTCTCGCGGCGCCCTGCACGCGAAGCGCTCGGCACGCTGCGCGAACGCGCATGGCCGCTCTTCGTCGTCGGCATCCTCAATTCGGCCGCACCGTTCTGCCTTTTCGCGTGGGCCGAGCTTACGCTCTCCGCGGGCGTTACGTCTGTGATCAACGCGACCACGCCGCTGTGGGGCGCAGTCGTTGCGTATGTCTGGCTCAAGGATCGTCTGAGCGGGTTGCGTGTGGTCGGGCTGGCAATCGGATTCGCGGGTGTGCTCGCGCTCGTCTGGGATCAGGTCGTGACGCACGCCGGCGACGGCGCGTCCTCCACGAGCGCCGTACTCGCCGCCCTTGCTGCGCTGGTCGCAGCGGCGCTGTACGGCGTGGCTGCGAGCTACACGAAGCGTCATCTCACGGGCGCCGATCCGCTCACGGTCGCTGCCGGGACGATGACGGGCGCGACTCTCGTGCTCGCGCCTATCGCTTTGGTCACCTGGCCCGCAGCGCCCGTCTCACTGCATGCGTGGGGCGCGGTGCTCGGCCTGGGCGTAGCGTGTACGGGTGTCGCCTATCTGTTGTTCTTCAGGCTGATCGCAGCCGTGGGCCCGGCGCGCGCAATCACGGTGACGTTCGTGATCCCTATCTTCGGCATTCTGTGGGGCGCGCTCTTTCTCGGCGAGCGCGTGTCGATGGGCATGGTCGAAGCGTGCGCGGCGATTCTGGTGGGCACGGCGCTCGCGACTGGCTTCGTGAAGCGCTTGCCGGGCTTCACCGCGCGTCGCAGCGGAGCAGGCGCGGAGCGCTAGCAAGACAGCGCATAGTGCGTTGCGTGCGCTGTGCGCGCCGCGCGGCACACTGCCTTGCGCGCAGGATCCACGAAATCGCGCGGCGACTGGCGTCGCGCGTTTTTCACACCTTCCAGCTTGCTCAAGCCACCGCACGCGGCGCGGCTTTGACTTCCTTCTCACGACCGCTGCGCCCAATCGGCAACGTTGCCACAATCATCGCTCCCAGCACGAGCAGCACCGCGGAATAGATGAGCCCCGCCGCATAGCTGTGCGTCGCATCCTTGAGCCAGCCCACGACGAGCGGATTGGCCGCCGAACTGATATTGCCGATCGCATTGATCACCGCGATGCCCACCGCGCGCGCTTGCGGCGTGAACGCCTGATCGGGCGTGGTCCAGAAGATCGACATCGCCGTGTACGACCCCGCCGATGCGAGGCACACGCCGAGCAGCTGCACGAGCGGTGCGCCGCCTTGCGCCGTCAACACGCAGCCAATCCCCGAGAGCAGCATCGGCGCGGCAAGGTGCCATTTGCGTTCCTGGCGCCGGTCCGAGCGGCGGCCCCACGCGATCATCGCGACGATCGTGACGAGCTGCGGAATCGTCGCGACGAGGCCCACGGTGACGTTGCTCGCCCCTGCGCTGAAACCCTTCACGATCAGCGGCGCCCACACGGCGACCATGGCGAGTGTGTTGACGAGGCAGAAGTACGCCGCCGCGAAGCGCAGAACCACCGGCGAGCGCAGTTGCTGCCAAAGGCTGCGTTCGTTCGCTGCGTGCGCCGTGGTCGAAGCGAGCGCGTCGTCGGCCGGCTCGGCGAGCGCGGCTTCGAGCGTGCGTTTTTCCTCCACGCTGAGCCAGCGCGCGGCGCGTGGCGTGTCGTCCAGGTAGAGGAACGCCACGCAGCCGAGCAGTGCAGCCGGCATGCCTTCGAGCACGAAGAGCCATTGCCAGCCGGCCAGTCCTGCATGGCCGTCGAGCTTGAGGATATAGCCCGAGACTGCAGAGCCGAGTGCAGCCGTCACGGGCATGGCGATCATGAAGAGGGCATTCGCCCGCGCGCGCCACGCGCTCGGGAACCAGCAGGTCAAATAGAGCAGCATGCCGGGCAAGAAGCCTGCCTCGGTCACGCCAACCAGCATACGCAGCCAGTAGAGCGTGGTGGCGTTGGTGGCGAACATCGTCGCGGTGGAGGCGAGGCCCCACGCAATCATGATGAAGCTAATCCAGCGGCGCGCGCCGATGCGCGCGAGCATGAGATTGCCCGGAATGCCGCATGCGATATAGGCGACGTAGAAGAGGGTGGTGGCGAAGCCGAACTGCGTGCTCGTCAGGCCGAGGTCTTTCATCATCGTCAGGCCTGCGAAGCCGATGTTGATGCGGTCGAGAAACGACACGACGAACAGCAGGAACAGGAAACCGAGCAAATGGCGCGAGACCTTGCGGGTGACCTGTTCGGTGGCGGCTGCGCAGTTTGACTGCGTTTGCGCGGACGTGTGCGGCACGCGCGAAGCATGCCCTTGCGGGATTGGGCTCATGTGTCTCCTCCTAAGCACCGGGACGTGAGCGTGGCAAGGCTTATGGCGTTGTTGTTTGCCGCGGATCACAATTCACGCGGATTATGCGAGGGGCGCGCGCGCCGTCTGTCCTCAATTTGGGTACAGCCGAGCTTTAAGCCCTTCATCGCGGCGGGCGTGGGCTTTCTCTTTCTCTCGCCTGTACGGCAAACGCCCGAGCGCGCGACGTCGACGTCGTTGCAGTTCGGAGTCAGACCATAACCGTCGGCGCACCGGCACCCGAAAGGACGCGTGCTAGAATTTTTTTGCATGCCGCCCGTCGCGCGGCGCTCATCCGACCATTCGACGTACTTCCGAGCGCATGGAGGGCCCCATGCCCGCAGGCAGTCAACTGACGCTCTACACGAGCCGCAAACACAAGAAGGGCCACAAGTCCGCGGTCTCCTGGATCATTGACGCCGCGCGTGCGCAGGGTGTCTTCGGCGTGACCGTGCTGGAAGGCTACGAGGGCCTCGACGCCCACGGAAAGATGCATGCCGCTCACTTCTTCGATCTGGCCGACGAGCCCGCTGTGGTGCTGATCGTCGCCGACGAGCCCTCCATCGACGCGCTCCTCGTCACGCTGGAAGCGGGTGGCGTCGAACTCTTCTATACGCGCACGCCAATCGACTACGGCCGTCTCGGCGGTGTCTGACGGCCAGCGTCTTTTCGCGCCGCTGCGCAGGCATTCGGCTGGGGGCCCCCCGTCACGCGAGTTCCGGCCAATTCCCACTACCCGTTACACTGTGGGTATTGGTGCGGTGCACCACGCGTAGCGCCGCATGACCGGCATTTCCCATAGCGACTCGCCGGGGTCGCAGACAAGGAGTGAGGACGAGGCATGGCAATCGAAACGGTAGGGATCGTGGGCGCAGGCACGATGGGCAACGGCATCGCCCAGGCGGTGGCGGTGGCGGGGCTCAAGGCGGTGATGATCGACGTCACCGACGCGGCGCTCGCCAAGGGCGTCGCGACGCTCACGCACAGCCTGGAGCGGCTCGTCTCGAAGGGGAAGCTCGATGCGGGCGTGCGCGACGCCGCGCTCGCCCGAATCGAAACGACCACCGACTACCAGCGTCTCGCGGGCGTCGATCTCGTGATCGAGGCGGCGACCGAGAACGCCGAGCTGAAAACGCGCATTCTCAAGCAGATCGAGGCCGCAGCCCGCCCCGACGCGATCATCGCGTCGAACACCTCGTCGATCTCGATCACGGCGCTCGCGAGCACGCTCGCCGATCCGTCGCGCTTCATCGGCATGCACTTCTTCAACCCGGTGCCGATGATGCCGCTCGTCGAGGTGATCAGCGGCCTGCAAACGCGCGCGGAGGTGGCCGAGTCTGTGCGCGAAATGGCGCAGCGTCTCGACAAGACGCCGATCGCCGTGAAGAACGCGCCCGGCTTCGTCGTGAACCGCATTCTGGTGCCGATGATCAACGAGGCGTTCTTCGTGCTAGCGGAAGGCACTGCGAGCGCCGAGGAAATCGATGCCGGCATGAAGCTCGGCGCCAGTCACCCGATCGGCCCGCTCGCGCTGGCGGACCTGATCGGCCTCGACGTGTGCCTCTCGGTGATGGACGTGTTCCTGAAGGACTTCGGCGACTCGAAGTATCGCGCGTGCCCGCTGCTGCGCGAGATGGTCGCGGCGGGCCAGCTCGGCCGCAAGACCGGCCGCGGTGTCTATCAGTACGACAAGGCCGCCTGACCGATTGCGCCCGGCTGGCTTCAGTCGAGCACGCTAACGCGGTATTGCGTGACCTGTTGATACGTCTTGCCGGGCCGTAGCACCACTTCGTCGCACGCGGGCGCTTCCATGTTGATCTGGTTCGGGAAGCCGCCCGCTTCGAGGCACAGCCCCGCGTAGCGCGCGCACGTCGCGCCGCGGCGTCCAGGCTGACCTTCCAGATAATTCCCTGTATAAAGCTGCAGCCCGCGCTGGTCGGTCGAGACGGCGAGCTCGCGCCCGCTGCCCGGCTCGTACACGCGTGCGACCGGCCGCACGGGCCAGCGGCCCGGCGCGGCGTGCAGCGTGCCCGCCGTGCTCTCGGGCGCGCGTAGCACATAGCAGTGGTCGAAACCGCGCGCGCGTTCGAGCTGGTCGTTCGGCCAGTCGAGCCGCGCGCCCAGCGGCGCACCGTGGCGGAAGTCGAACGCGCTGCCCGAGACGTCGGCAATGCGCTCGGGAATCAATTGAGGATCGACTTCGAGGAACGCGTCGGCGTCGATCGTCAGCACGTGGCCGCGAATGTCCGGGCTCGTTTCGCCGGAGAGGTTGAAGTAGCCGTGGCTCGTGAGATTGAGCGGCGTGGGCGCATCGGCCACGCCCTCGTATTCGATCGTGAGCGTGCCGTCGTCGTCGAGCGTATAGCGCACCTGCACGCTCACGTTGCCCGGAAAGCCGCCATCGCCTTCCGGCGAATCGAGCCGCAGCACCAGCGCGCCCCGATCTTCTTCCACCTGCCATATCTGCCGGTGAAAGCCGTTCACGCCACCATGCAGAAGATTGCCGTTCTCGTTGCGATCGAGCGGATAGTCGATTCCGTCCAGCGTGAAGTGCGCACTCCTGATGCGGTTGGCCCAGCGCCCGACCAGCGCGCCCATGTACGTGGTGGCCGCGAGATAGTCGGCGGGCGTGTCGTGGCCGAGCAGGATGTCTGCGAGGCGGCCGGCGCGATCGGGGGCGAGCCACGAGACGAGCGTCGCGCCAAGATCGCTGACCGTCACCTTCATGCCCTGCGCGTTGCGCAGCGTGTAGAGCCGCACGGCGTCGCCGCCGGGCAGGGCGCCCCACGGTTCGGAAGTCGGATGGGCAGCAAGAGTGTTCATGAGGTGCAGATAACGTATGAAGAAAGCGTGATTGTCCGGGGTGGCCGAAGCCGCTTTATCAAGTGGACAGGCGTGGGCCTGAAGCGTTCGCGACACTGTCCTGATATTCACGCGGGGTGCAGCCCAACTCACGGCGAAATACGGCGTACATGTACTGCAGCGACGTGAATCCGCAGCGGATCGCCACCTCCGCGCTCGAGGCGTCGCGGCTCGCGAGCATTGCCTTCGCGGCATCGAGCTTGTGGCGCAAGATTTCCTGGTGGACCGTGCAGCGGAGTTCACGCCGGAAATATTCTTCCAGCGACGAGCGCGATACGCCCACATAGTCGGCCACCTGCTCGGTCTTGATGCCCTGGCACGCGTACTGCCGGATGAAATGGCGCGCGCGCATGACGTGCGGGCTCGACAACGGTTCATGCCGGGTCGATTCGAGCACATTGATGCCGACGGGCGGAACCAGGATGCGTTGTCCCGGAAAACGCGCGCCGCGCAGCATCTGGTGCAGCAAGTGGGCGGCCGTCTTGCCCATTTCCTCCGTGCCCTGAATGACCGACGAGAGCGGAATACGCGTGAGCGTGCGGGTGAGCGGGTCGTTGTCGATGCCGATGATCGCCACCTGCTCGGGCACTGCAATACCGTGAATCAGGCATGCCTGAAGCAAATGCCTCGCCCGCGCATCGGTCACGGCGATCACGCCCACGGGCTTGGGCAGGCTGTGCAGCCACGCGCTCAACTGTTCGATGTGCTGGTTCCAGGCGCTGGCGCTGGTGGCCTGGCCCCGATAGATCGGCGCCTGCAGGCCTTCTTCGCGGGCGAGCGCCTGGAACGCCAGTTCGCGCTCCTGTGCCCAGCGGTTTTCCTGCGCGACAGGCAGGCTGTACATCGCGAGATTCGGCAAGCCTGCGCCGATCAGGTGCGTCCACGCGAGCGAGACCAGTTTGCGGTTGTCGGTTGCGATATAGGGTATGTCGGCCGGGTACTGGCTGGCGTCTTCGAACGACGAGCCCACGGCGACCACCGGCAGGGGGCAGCCGCGCAGCGCGTCGGCCACGGCGGGGTCGTCGAAGTCGGCAATGATGCCGTCCCCATCGAAGCGCTCGATGCCCGCGAGCCGGCAGCGGAAGTCTTCTTCGAGAAAGAGGTCCCACGCCACGCGTGTGGAGCGCAGATAGTGGCCAATCCCCGCAATGATCTCGCGGTCGTACACCTTGTTCGCGTTGAAGAGCAGCGCGATGCGGTGGGGCGTCTGGGAAGCGGGGGCACGGGTCATGTCGTGTCGGCGGCTGGTCGCCCGGCGCGCAACGCCTGCGAAACAACCGCCATGTCTCCATTTCGGGCGCGGTGCGCGCAAATGAGCGCCGCGCTACGATGTCTTTCGCGCCTCTGGCGCGTCGTTTTAAGCGTGCGGCTATTTTAGGCCCACATTCGCGGGCGCGGGCGCGCCGGCCGCGCCAGTCGGCAGGAAACATTACAGGTCTCACGCAATTTCGCAATTGCCGCGCTTTGCGCGTCGCGGGCAGTATGGCGTCACACAGAGGGATGCACGCCGCGCCGCTGCGCTGCGCTGCAACAACATTGGAGACATCATGTCGTATTTCGAACATATCCCCGCTATTCGATACGAAGGCCCGCAGTCGGACAACCCGCTTGCGTACCATCACTACGACCGGACCAAAAAGGTGCTCGGCAAGACGCTCGAAGAGCATCTGCGCATTGCGGTGTGCTACTGGCATTCGTTCGTGTGGCCCGGCAACGATATTTTCGGGCAAGGGGCGTTTCACCGCCCGTGGCAGCAGCCCGGCGACGCCATGGAGCGCGCGCACCAGAAGGCCGATGCCGCGTTCGAATTTTTCTCGAAGCTCGGCACACCTTATTACACGTTCCACGACACCGATGTGGCTCCGGAAGGCAAGGACCTGAAGGACTACACGGAAAACTTCAAGCGCATGGTCGACTACCTCGGCGAGCGCCAGCAGGCAAGCGGCGTGAAGCTGCTGTGGGGCACCGCAAACCTGTTTTCGAATCCGCGCTATGCGGGCGGCGCCGCCACGAACCCCAACCCGGAAGTCTTCGCGTATGCGGCCGCGCAGGTGTGTCATGCGCTCGACGCGACGCGCAAGCTCGGCGGTGAGAACTACGTGCTGTGGGGCGGCCGCGAAGGCTACGACACGCTGCTCAATACCGACCTCAAGCGCGAGCGCGAACAGTTTGCGCGTTTCCTTTCGATGGTGGTCGAGCACAAGCACCGCACCGGTTTCACCGGCACGCTGCTGATCGAGCCGAAGCCGCAGGAGCCGACCAAGCATCAGTACGACTACGACGTCGCCACGGTGCATGGCTTCCTCACGCAATACGGGTTGCAAAACGAAATCCGCGTGAATATCGAGGCGAATCACGCGACGCTCGCGGGCCACTCGTTCCATCACGAAATCGCGACGGCGTTCGCGCTGGGCGTGTTCGGCAGCGTCGACGCGAATCGCGGCGACCCGCAAAACGGCTGGGACACCGACCAGTTCCCGAATAGCGTCGAAGAACTCACGCTCGCGTTCTACGAAATCCTGCGCCACGGCGGCTTTACGACGGGCGGCATGAACTTCGACGCGAAGGTGCGCCGCGCCAGCGCCGATCCGGAGGACATGTTCTACGGCCACGTGGGCGCGATCGACGTGCTCGCGCTCGCGCTCGAGCGCGGAGCGGCGCTCGTGGAAAACGACCGGCTCGAGCAGTTCCGCAGCCAGCGCTACGCGGGCTGGGACAGCGAGTTCGGCCGCAAGATTCTCGCGGGCGGCTATTCGCTTTCGTCGCTCGCCGCCGACGCGCTTGCGCACGGCATGAATCCGCAGCACGCGAGCGGCCAGCAGGAGCGGCTCGAGAATGTCGTGAATCAGGCCATCTACGGCCAGCGTTAGCCCTGCCACGGCGCGCGAAAAAAAGACGCCTGAAAAAACATTAGCGCGCGCCGTCAAATTCGTAATTGCGCAGCTTCCGATACAAGGCAAACTGGCGCAAAAAAGAAGGACGGAGACATGTTCATCGGTATCGACCTCGGCACGTCGGGCGTGAAGGCCGTGCTGCTCGATCGCGCGGGCGACGTGCTCGGCAGCGCGAGCGCGCCGCTCACCGTGAGCCGGCCGCAGCCGCGTTGGTCCGAGCAGGCACCGCAAGACTGGTGGCTCGCCACGCAGGATGCCTTGCGCGCACTGATCGACGAAGCGCGTGGGCGCGGCATCGACCCGGCGCGTATTGAAGCCCTCGGTCTGACCGGCCAGATGCACGGCGCGACGCTGCTCGACGCGAGTGGGCAGGTGCTGCGTCCCGCTATCTTGTGGAACGATGGTCGTTCGGACGCCGAATGTATCGAGCTGGAGCGCGCCGTACCGCAGTTGCATGCCATTGCCGGCAATCTTGCGATGCCGGGCTTCACGGCGCCGAAGCTGCTGTGGGTGCGCAAGCACGAGCCGGAGATCTTCGCGCGCATTGCGCATGTGCTGTTGCCGAAGGACTATTTGCGCTGGCTGCTCACGGGCGTGTTCGCGACCGACCCGTCCGACGCCGCCGGCACGCTGTGGCTCGACATTTCGAAGCGCGACTATAGCGAGACCCTGCTCGAGGCGTGCGGCCTCACGCGTGCGCAGATGCCGGACGTATTCGAAGGCAACCAGGTAACGGGCCTGCTTCGGCCCGAACTCGCGCGGCAATTCGGCCTGCGCGAAATTCCGGTCGTGGCGGGCGGTGGCGACAATGCGGCGGGCGCCGTGGGCGTGGGCATCGTGCGGCCCGGCGACGCCATGCTTTCGCTCGGCACCTCGGGTGTTTATTTCGCGGTCTCGGACGGTTTTCTCGCCAATCCCGACTCCGCCGTGCACAGCTTCTGCCATGCGTTGCCGCACACGTGGCACTTGATGTCCGTGATGCTGAACGCGGCCAGTTGCCTCGACTTCACCGCGCAGCTGACGGGCTACGAAAGCGTTGCCGCATTGCTCGCCGACGCCGAAGCGAACTCGAACGCCGCGCGCGACGCGCGCCGGCCGTGGTTCTTGCCATACCTCTGCGGCGAGCGCACGCCGCACAACAACGTCAACGCGAAGGGCGTGTTTTATGGCATGACGCCGCAGACCGCGCGCGCCGATCTGGCCAACGCGACACTGGAAGGCGTAGGCTTCGCGCTGCTCGACGGTATGGATGCGCTGCACGCGGCGGGGCTCGTGCCGGAGACTATTACGGTCATTGGCGGCGGCTCGCGCAGCGCCTGGTGGACGCAAATGCTCGCCGATATCAGCGGCCGCGCGCTTACGCTGCGCGCCGGCGGCGAGGTCGGTCCGGCGCTGGGCGCGGCGCGCCTCGCGCATCTCGCGCTCGAACCGGGCGCGACGCTCGACCAGGTGTGCCCGCAGCCACCTGTGCTCGCAATACGCGAGCCTGACGCCGCACGCCACGCGTGGTATCGCGAGGCACGCCGTCCAACCTTTAGCGCGCTGTATCGCGCGCTCGAACCGGTTTTCGCAACCGGCGCCTGAGAGAGGGCGCCGATGCAGAAAAAGCTGCACGACCAGTGTAGTCGTGCAGTCGATTGGTAGTCCTACGGTTATACCGCACGCCTTGCCTTTTCGCGTGTGTTCCGCAATGACATCGGCAACCGCCCGATAACCATCGCCGCGGCGGCGACGCGTACGCGCGCGCCTGCGCATCGGCATCAAGAGGAGTATGGAGACATGAATTTCGCTAAACGTCGTTCGGTTCTGAGTTCGCTCGTATGCGGGGCCGTGCTCGCGAGCCTGTCGCTCGCCGCACCGCTCGCACACGCGAGCAAGGATCACCCCGAGATCGGCTTCTGTATCGACGACCTGCGTGTCGAGCGCTGGTCGCGCGATCGCGACTACTTCGTCGCCGCCGCGGAAAAGCTCGGCGCGAAAGTGTCGGTGCAGTCGGCCGATGCCAGCGAGGAACGCCAGATCTCGCAGATCGAAAACCTCATTTCGCGTGGCGTCGACGTCATCGTGATCGTGCCGTTCAACTCGAAAACGCTTGGCAACGTCGTCGCCGAAGCGAAGAAGGCGGGCATCAAGGTCGTTTCGTATGACCGCCTGATTCTCGACGCCGATATCGATGGCTACATCTCGTTCGACAACGAGAAGGTGGGCGAGCTTCAGGCGAAGGGTGTCTACGATGCGCAGCCGAAGGGCAATTACTTCCTGCTGGGCGGCGCGCCTACCGACAACAACGCGAAGATGCTGCGTGAAGGACAACTGAAGGTCCTCAAGCCCGCTATCGACCGTGGCGACATCAAGGTAGTCGGCCAGCAGTGGGTGCCGGAGTGGAGCGCTTCGACGGCGCTGCGCATCATGGAAGACGCGCTTACCGCGAACAACAACAAGATCGACGCAGTGGTCGCCTCGAATGACGGCACGGCAGGCGGCGCGATCCAGGCGCTCGCCGCGCAGCATCTCGCGGGCAAGGTGCCGGTGTCGGGCCAGGACGCGGACCTCGCGGCAGTCAAGCGCGTGGTGGCCGGCACGCAGACCATGACGGTCTACAAGCCGCTCAAGCTCATCGCGGGCGAAGCCGCGAAGCTCGCCGTCGATCTCGCGAAGGGCCAGAAGCCGGCATACAACGCGCAGTACGACAACGGCAAGAAGAAGGTCGATACGGTGCTGCTGCAGCCTACGCTGCTCACGAAGACCAACGTGGACGTCGTCGTGAAGGACGGCTTCTACACGCAGGCGCAACTGGCAAGCCAGTAACGTCTATGGCCTGACGGCCCGCGCGCGCCGCGTGTATAGCGATGGCGTCGCGCGGGCCTTCGCAGCGAGTGACCAGCGTATGACCGAACCCTTGCTGACGATGCGCGGCATCGTCAAGTCCTTTGCGGGCGTGAAAGCGCTCGACGGCATCGACCTCACGGTGCAGCCCGGCGAATGCGTGGGCCTGTGCGGCGAGAACGGCGCCGGTAAATCCACGCTCATGAAAGTGCTTTCGGGCGTGTACCCGCACGGCACCTGGAGCGGCGAAATCCGTTGGGAAGGCGCGCCGCTTGAAGCCCACAGCGTGCGCGACACCGAACGTGCGGGCATCGTCATCATCCACCAGGAACTGATGCTCGTGCCCGAGCTTTCGGTGGCCGAAAACATCTTTCTCGGCAACGAAATCACGCTGCCGGGCGGCCGCATGAATTACGCGGCGATGTATCAGCGCGCCGACGAATTGCTGCGCGAGCTGAATATCGACGCCATCAACGTGGCGCAGCCGGTGATGAACTATGGCGGCGGCCATCAGCAGCTCATCGAGATCGCGAAGGCGCTGAACAAGCGCGCAAAGCTGCTGATCCTCGACGAGCCTTCGTCTTCGCTCACCGCGGCCGAAACGAAGATCCTGCTCGATATCGTGCGCGACCTGAAGCGCCGCGGCGTGGCATGCGTCTACATCTCGCACAAGCTCGACGAGGTCGAGGCCGTGTGCGATACGGTGAGCGTGATCCGCGACGGCCGCCACGTGGCGACCGAGCCCATGGCGACGCTCACCACCGACCGCATCATCGCGATGATGGTGGGGCGCGAGATCCGCAATCTCTTTCCGCGCGAGCCGCATGACATTGGCGAGGTCGTGTTCGAAGCGCGCAACGTGACCTGCTACGACGTGACGAATCCGCGCCGCAAGCGCGTGGACGACGTGTCGTTCGCGGTGCGGCGCGGCGAGATCGTGGGTGTGGCCGGGCTCGTGGGCGCGGGCCGCACGGAGACCATGCAGGCGATCTTCGGCGCCTATGCTGGCGCATGCACGGCGACGGTGCTGCTCGAAGGCAAGCCGCTGAAAATCCGCTCGCCGCTCGACGCGATCGATGCGGGCATCGCCATGGTGCCCGAGGACCGCAAGCGCCACGGCATCGTGCCGCAACTGGGCGTGGGCCACAACATCACGCTCTCGGTGCTGCAGCGTTTCTCGAAGCACGGACGCATCGACACGGCCGCCGAACTCGACACGATCCGCACGGAGATGCAGCGTCTTTCGGTGCGCGCGGCGAACCCCATGCTGTCGATTGCGAGCCTTTCCGGCGGCAATCAGCAGAAGGCCGTGCTCACCAAGATGCTGCTTACCGACCCCAAGGTGCTGATCCTCGACGAGCCCACTCGTGGCGTGGACGTCGGCGCGAAGTACGAGATCTACAAGCTGATCTTCCAGCTCGCCAAACGCGGTGTGGCGATCGTGATGGTGTCGTCCGAACTGCCCGAGGTGCTGGGCATCAGCGACCGCGTGCTCGTGATCGGCGAAGGCGAGTTGCGCGGCGACTTCGTCAATGACGACCTCACGCAGGAAGACATTCTTGGCGCGGCGATCCAGAGCGTGCGCGCCCAACCCGATACAGCGAGTGCAGTATGACCCCCGACGTCACAACCCAAAACGCGCGCGAAGACCAGCAGCCAGGCGGCAATGGTTTCGCCATGCGTTTTCAGCAACTCTTCGCACGCTACAAGATCCTCGCGCTGCTGCTCGCAGTGGCGGTGATCTGGCTGTTCTTTTCGCTGCTCACGCATGGCGCGTTCGTCACGCCGCGCAACGTGTCGAACCTGCTGCGGCAGATGTC
Source organism: Paraburkholderia sp. J8-2 (assembly GCF_905220195.1). Classification (NCBI taxonomy): domain Bacteria; kingdom Pseudomonadati; phylum Pseudomonadota; class Betaproteobacteria; order Burkholderiales; family Burkholderiaceae; genus Paraburkholderia; species Paraburkholderia sp. J8-2. The sequence goes on along the minus strand of NZ_CAJMZA010000004.1, from coordinate 365,032 downwards.
GATCACGGGGATGCTCGCGTGCGGCATGGTGTTCGTCATCATCGCGGGCGAGATCGATCTCTCGGTGGGCTCGCTGCTGGGCCTGCTCGGCGGCGTGGCCGCGATTCTCGACGTGAACCGCGGCTGGCCGATTGGCGTGACCGTGCCGGTGGTGCTCGCGCTCGGCGTGCTGGTGGGCCTGTTCAACGGCTGGTGGTCGACGTACCGCCGTGTGCCGTCGTTCATCGTGGGTCTCGGCGGCATGCTCGCGTTTCGCGGCGTGCTGCTCGGCATCACGGGTGGTTCGACCATTGCGCCGGTGTCCGATCACTTCGTGTTTCTCGGTCAGGGCTATTTGCCGCGCGCGGCGGGCGACGTGCTCGCGCTAGCACTTTTCGTGCTGCTTGCCGTGCTCACGGTGCGCCAGCGTGCGAACCGCAGGCGCTATCAGCTCAGCGTCGTGCCGCTCTGGCAGGACGGCGTGAAGATCGTCGGCGCGGGCGCGATCCTGCTTGCGTTCGTGCTGATGCTCGACAGCTATGGCGGCATTCCGGTGCCCGTGCTGCTGCTGCTCGCGCTGCTCGGTATCTTCACATGGATCGCCACGCAAACCGTGTTCGGCCGCCGCATCTACGCGGTGGGCTCGAACCTCGAAGCCACGCGTCTTTCCGGCGTCAACACGAACCGCGTGAAGCTCGCGATCTTCGCGCTCATGGGCCTGATGTGCGCGTTTGCGGGCATCGTCAATACGGCGCGTCTCGCGGCAGGGTCACCCTCGGCTGGCACGATGGGCGAACTCGACGCGATCGCGGCCTGCTTTATCGGCGGCACGTCGATGCGTGGCGGTTCCGGCACCGTGTATGGCGCGCTGATCGGCGCGCTCGTGATGGCGAGCCTCGATAACGGCATGTCGATGCTCGACGTGGACGCGTATTGGCAGATGATTGTGAAGGGCGGCATTCTCGTGCTCGCCGTGTGGATCGATGTCGTGTCGGGGTCGAACCGCCGCTGAGCAACAGACGGCGAACACGATTGCAAACCTGCTTGCGCAGTGAGTTTGATGACAGTGTTCTTGCACCGCGCGTGACATCGCAACGCACCGGATGACGTCACGCGCAGTTGCTCTCCTCACGCGCCCCGAGCGCGTTCTCAGGGCGGGACTGATGTCCCGCCCTTTTTCTTTCATGTAGTCGACCGTCAACCGCACACCGAGCGGCGCATGTTCGACGCGTTGGCAATCGTTTCCTGCCACAATCAATCGCACCTGTGTCGGGCGGCAGACTCACGTAACGCGCGCAAAGCGCGTCACGCATTGCGCCCGCAAGGTCATCGTCAGCCACAGCACTGCGCCGCAATGGTGTTGCTGCGCGTGCTCGCCGATTTGTCGCTTTGCTGGTGCACCCGCTGCGTGAGCGGCCGCGTTGCACCGAATCGCGCCGCGAGGTGGTGGCAGGGTTTCGCCAACTTCGGCGGCGCGATTCCGATCCTCCGGAGACAAGCCGACCATGCCCACTCTTTGCGAAATCTGTAATGCCCGGCCCGCAGTCGCGCGCGTGACTGTCGTGCAAAACGGGCAGCGCAAGTCCATGTCGATCTGCGACTACGACTACCGCCAACTGATGCGTCACCAAAGCATGCTCAACCCGTTCGACTCGCTGCTGGGCGGCAGCGGCCTGTCGCGCTTTTTCGGCGGACAAGGCGGCGAGGACGAACATGACGACGAGCACGATCTCGCCGCCGAGGTGCCGCGCGAATCCGTGGACGCGACCGATGCGTTCAGCGAGCAGACGCTCGAAATCCTGCAGCGCGCCGCGGAAAAAGCCCATGAATTGCAGCGTAATGAACTCGACACCGAACATCTGCTGTACGTGCTTGCCGACACCGATGTTTGCGCGGCACTCCTGAAGGAGTTGAAGCTTTCGCCGCAGGACATCCAGGGCTATATCGATCAGCATGCGCAAAAGGGCACGGCCGCGCCCGACGCGCCCATCGACAAGATGACGATTTCGCCACGCCTGAAGAAAGCGTTTCAGTTCGCGTTTCAGGCGTCGCGCGATCTCGGCCACTCGTACGTCGGTCCCGAGCATCTGTTGATCGGTCTCGCTGCGGTGCCCGACAGCATTGCGGGCGCGCTGCTCAAGAAATACGGCGTCACGCCCGAGGCGCTGCGCCAGAAGGTCGTGAAGGTCGTGGGCAAGGGCGCGGAAGATGGCCGCGTGGATGCGCCCACGGGCACGCCCACGCTCGACAAGTTCGGCCGCGACCTCACGGCCATGGCGCGGCAGGGCAAGCTCGATCCGGTGCTGGGGCGCGCGCTGGAAATCGAGAACACCATCGAGGTGCTCGCGCGGCGCAAGAAGAACAACCCGGTGCTGATCGGGGAGCCGGGCGTCGGCAAGACCGCCATTGTCGAAGGCCTCGCGCAGCGCATCGTCAACGGCGACGTGCCCGAGGTGCTGCGCGGCAAGCGGCTCGTGGAAGTGAACATCAACTCGATGGTCGCGGGCGCGAAATACCGCGGCGAGTTCGAGGAACGCGCAAAGCAGCTGATCGACGAAGTGACCGCCAAGCACGACGAGCTGATTCTCTTCATCGACGAATTGCACACGATCGTCGGTGCGGGGCAGGGCGGCGGCGAAGGCGGCCTCGACATTGCCAATGTGTTGAAACCCGCGCTCGCGCGCGGCGAGTTGAGCCTGATAGGCGCGACGACGCTGAACGAGTATCAGAAGTACATCGAGAAAGACGCGGCGCTCGAACGGCGCTTTCAGCCCGTGCTCGTGCCCGAGCCCACGGTCGAGCAAACCATCGTGATCCTGCGCGGCCTGCGCGACAAACTCGAAGCGCACCACCAGGTCACGTTCGCCGACGACGCCTTCGTGGCCGCAGCCGAATTGTCGGATCGCTACATCACCTCGCGCTTTTTGCCGGACAAGGCGATCGATCTGATCGATCAGGCAGCGGCGCGCGTGCGCATCGGCGCGACCTCGCGCCCCGCCGACATGCAGGAGCTTGAAGCGGAGATCGCGCAGCTCAAGCGCGAGCAGGATTACGCGGCTTCGCGCAAGCGCTTCGACGAAGCAAAGGGGTTCGAGGAGCGCATCAACGACAAGCAGGCGAAGCTCGACGAACTCACCGAAGCGTGGCAGCGCAAGACGGGCTCGGAAACGCTCGAAGTCACGGTGGCGTCGATTGCCGAGGTCGTCTCGCGGCTCACCGGCATACCGGTTGCGGATCTCACTCAGGAAGAGCGCCAGAAGCTGCTCAAGATGGAAGCCACACTGCGCGAACGCGTGGTGGGCCAGGAAGACGCCGTGGTCGCGGTGAGCGACGCCGTGCGTCTCTCGCGCGCGGGCCTCGGTCAGTCGAACCGGCCGATTGCGACTTTCCTGTTCCTCGGGCCGACTGGCGTGGGCAAGACCGAGCTTGCGAAGGCGCTGGCGGAAACCGTGTTCGGCGACGAGCAGGCCATCATCCGCATCGACATGAGCGAGTACATGGAGCGTCACGCGGTGGCGCGGCTCATCGGCGCGCCGCCGGGCTACGTGGGCTACGACGAGGGCGGCCAGCTCACCGAGCGCGTGCGGCGGCGCCCGTACAGCGTGATTCTGCTCGACGAGATCGAAAAGGCGCACGCCGACGTTTACAACGTGCTGCTGCAGGTGTTCGACGACGGGCGCTTGACCGATGGTAAAGGCCGCGTGGTCGACTTCAGCAACACGATTCTGATCGCCACGAGCAACCTCGGCGCGTCGATCATCATGGACAACCTCGAGCGCCCCGAGAAGTCGCGCCTCGACGACAAGACGATCCGCGCGGAACTCATGAAAGTGCTCAAGGGCCATTTCCGGCCCGAGTTCCTCAATCGCATCGACGAGATCATCGTGTTTCATGCGCTCTCGCGCGACAACATCCGCGCGATCGTGCAGATCCAGCTCGAACGCGTCATACGCACGGCGGCTGCACAGGGCATCACGTTGATTATGGGGCAGACGCTCATTGATCACCTCGTGGAGGCGGGCTATCAGCCGGAGTTCGGTGCGCGCGAGCTCAAGCGGCAGATTCGCCAGGAAGTGGAAACGCGCCTTGCCAAGGAGATACTCGGCGACGCGCTGCAGACGGGGGATACCGTCGAGATCGGTTACGACAAGACGAACGACGAAGTCACGATCAGCAAGCTCGCCGTGCCGCCCGACGTGAAGGAAAACAAGTCCGCGAAGAAGGCGAAGAAAGCGGAGTCACCGCCGGTTGACGAAGTCGCGAACGAGATCGCTGCCGACGACATGGAAGGCGATCCGCCACCGCCGCCTCCGAAGAAGAGCGGGAAGGGAGGAGGAAAGGCGAAGCCTGCCTGACCGTGTGAAAGACCGCTGGCGCACCGAGAGGAGGTGCGCCAGTTCTCTTCGTACGCAGGCGATAAGGAATCCAGATCAACTGGAGGCGATGCGCCACCACGCTGGCAGCAGCGCACGCACCCCTGGCTGAGCAAAGCGGTCGTCCAGCAGGTGCACGACGCCACGATCGTGTTCGGTACGGATCACACGGCCCGCGGCTTGCACGACCTTGCGCAAGCCCGGAATCAGGTACGTGTAATCGAAGCCATCGCCGTAAAGCGTATCCATGCGTGCGCGCATCGCCTCGTTCAGGGCGTTCACCTGGGGCATGCCGAGCGTGGCGATGAATGTGCCGATGAGGCGCGTGCCCGGCAGATCGATGCCCTCGCCGAACGCGCCGCCCAGCACCGCGAAGCCAATGCCGCAGCCGCCTTCCACGAAGCGCGCGACGAAGGCCTGCTGGCCCGCTTCGTCCATCGTGCGCGACTGAAGCCACACGTCCACTTGCGGATGGCGAGCCATGAACCCATCGGCGGCTTGCTGCAAGTAGTCGTAGCTGCTGAAAAAGCATAGATAGTTGCCGGGGCGCTCGGCGTATTGCGCCGATACGCGCGCGACCAGCGCTTCGAGCGAACGCTCGCGGTCCTTGAAACGCGTCGAGATATGGCGGGCAATGTGGACGTCGAGTTGCTCGGCGCGAAACGGCGTGTCGATGTCGATGCTCACCGTGTTGGCGGGCAGGCCGAGCATGTCGCTGTAGTAGTGCGTGGGCGAGAGCGTCGCCGAAAAGAGCGTCATGCTGTGCGCGGTGGCGATGCGTGGGCGCAGCGCATTCGCGGGCACGATATTGCGGATCGCGATCGTCGAGCGCGGGCGGCGCGCGCTCTGCTGCGCAAGCGGCGTGACGTCGAAGAGCGAATGCGTATCGAAGCGTTCGGCGATACGCGTGAAGTGCAGGGCATCGAAATAGAAGCGTTCGAGCTCGGGGTCGCGCACGAGCGCGGGCTCGGCGAACTGATCGCCAATCGCGCCGATCACTTCGCCGAGCGCGGCGACGAGGCCTTCGGGCAAGGTGTCGCTCGCTCGCCAGGCGCCGGGCTGTACTGCGTTTTGCGCATTCCAAAGCTTTTGCAGCCGCGCGAGCGCGCGCTTGAGCGGCGCGCTCGCGGCGCGGCGCACGGTGTCGATGCGCGTTTGCATGAGTTCCGCCGAGTACATCGCGCGAGCGCGCTCGGGGAGATTGTGCGCCTCGTCCACGAGCACGCTCGCGCGCCACTGGTTGTGCGCGGCGAGCATGAACAGCATGGCGCTCGCGTCGAACCAGTAGTTGTAGTCGCCGACGATCACGTCGCTCCAGCGCGCCAGTTCCTGGCCAAGATAGTAAGGGCAGACGGCGTGCTCGCTCGCCACCTCGCGCAGTGCTGTGCGATCGAGCCGCACGCGTTCGAGCGCCGCCGCGCGCGCGGCCGGCAGTCGGTCGTAAAAGCCGCGCGCGAGCGGGCAGGATTCGCCATGACATGCCGCTTCGGGATGCTCGCAAGCCTTCTCGCGCGCAACGAGTTCGAGCACTCGCAAGGGAATGGTCGTTCGCTGCGAGTCGGCGGTGGCTTCCTTTTGTGCGATGGTCAGCGTGGCGAGCGCGTCGAGCGCCAACTGGCGCCCTGAGCTTTTCGCGCTCAGAAACACGACCTTGTCGATGGCCGCGCGCGGGCAAGCCTTCAACTGCGGAAAGAGCGTGCCGATGGTCTTGCCGATGCCGGTGGGTGCTTGCGCGAGCAGGCAGCGCCCCTGCGTGGCCGCGCGCCAGACGGCTTCGGCGAGATCGCGCTGGCCGGCGCGAAATTGCGGGTGCGGTAGGCACAGCGCGGCCAGCGCGGCGTCGCGCGCAGTGCGGTGCGCGCTTTCCTGCTCGGCCCATGCGACGAAGCGGCGGCATTGCGTTTCGAACGCGGCGCGCAGTTCCGACGCGCTTGCCTGCTCGACCAGCGCCGTTTCGCGGCCCGAACCGATGTCGTAGTACACCAAAGCGAGTTCGAGTCCATCGAGGCCGAGCGTGTCGCACAGGAGCGCGCCGTAGACGCGCAACTGCGCCCAGTGAAGCGCGCGCTGATTTTCACGCATCGCTTCGAGGTCGCCGCGATAGGTCTTGAATTCTTCGAGCCTGCGGCGCGCGGGGTCGTAGCCGTCGGCGCGGCCGCGCACGGTGAGCGATTCGAACGTGCCGGAAAGCGCGATCTCGGTTTCGTAGCCGGGCGCGCGCCTGGCGGCGATGGCCGCGTGGCCGGCGCGACCGTCGCTTGCATCGGGCGAGGGCGTGAAGCGCAAGTCGAGGTCGCCGCGCTTTGCAGTGAACTCGCACAGCGTGCGCACGGCGACGGTGTAGCTCATGACGCGCGCAGCGCCGATGCAGCGTTTTCGTCGGTCTCGTCAGCCAGATCGGGCCAGCGCACCTGCAACACGGAAACCGGCATGCCGTGCTGTGCGCAATACGCAAGCCAGCGACGCTGGTTGTCCTGCAGGCGGTCGCCGGGGCCTTTCACCTCGATCAGTTCATAGCGCCGTTCGTGCGGCCAGAAGCGCACGAGATCGGGCAGGCCCGAACGGTTGGCAACGGGTTCACGCAGCAGCCGCTCGAACCACAAGCGCAGATGCGCGGCGGGAAAGCAATCGAGCGCGAGCGCGAGCAGTTCGTCGCTCAGTGCGGGCCAGGCGACGAAGGGCGACTGGATGCCGGCCTTTTGTGCATAGCGCCGCTGGATCGAGTCGCGATACGCGTGCGTTTCGAGTTCGGCGAGACATGTTTCGAACTGCGAAGCACGGCGCGCGACGAAGTCGGCGGCGTGCAGGTCGGCGGGCCCGCGCTGGAACGGATGGAAGAACGCGCCGGGCAGCGGCGCGAACAGCGCGGGCCAGCAGAGCAGACCGAAGAGGGCGTTGATCAGCGTGTTCTCGACGTAAAACACCGGCGCCTGCGGCGTAGCGAGCGAGAGGCGCGCGGCTTCCTCCACACGAAGCTCCCCGGGCGCGGCCGGCAGCGTGAGTTCAAGCTGCACGAAGCCCGAATCGGTGCCCGTTTTCGACTTCGCCCGCGTGCGCGCGAGACGCCCGAGCGTGCGCGCCGCGCGCTGCGCTTCCTCTTCGTTTTCCGGCGCATCGGCAATGGTCTGCGCGAGCGCGAGCGCCTCTTCGCGGCGGCTCAACTGTTCGAGCACGCGCACGCGGCGGTAGCGCGACTCAGGATGGCCGCAGTCCAGATAGGCGCGCCACGCGAGTTCGGGTTCGCCCGCGCGCTCGGCCGCGAGCCCTGTGGCGTGACGCAGCTTGTCGTGGCGAGCGCGCAGCCACACGTTGGCATGCGTGCGCGGGGCCAGTGCGTCGAGCGCATCGAGCGTCGTGGCAATGGCAGTGGCAGCGTCGAAGTCCCCGGTCTGGGTGGCGCTGTCGAGGCCGTCGCGGCAATCGCGTAGCGCGAGATACGTGTCGATGTCCTCGCGTCGCTGGAACGCGCGCGAGTCGCGATCGAAGGGCACGCTTTCGTAGCGATAGACGCCGAGGTCGGCAAGCACGAACTCCGACCAGTCCTGATGCAGGTTGCCGAAAAACATGAGGCGCAGGCGCTCGCAGAGCGGGGCGCTCGCGAACAGCAGCACGGTGTCGGGCGAGGACGGAAACCACCCCTGCCAGTCGCGCGGGCCGGGTGCGGCGGCGTAGTGCGCCTCGAGCGCTTCGAGCGCGGCCGTGCGCGTGGCGCGCGGTTCCAGCGCGACACCGAGGTGCGCGGCGAGCGTCTGCAGTTCGGCTTTCGTCACGAGCGCGGCGAGCGAGTCGAGATCGAGCACGGGCGCTGCGTCGAGCCAACCCGCCGCAACGAGCGGGGCCGCCGCCGCGCGCGGGCAGCCGATTTCGTCGTACGCGAGACGGCTGGCGCGGAAATGAGGCCCCTTGCGCATCAGCATGCGCACGAAGAGCGCGCGCGACGCTTGGGGCATGCGCGCGAAATCGTCGGCGAAGCGGCGCTCGGCGGCGTCGAACAGATCGGCGCAGCGTGCCTCGAGCCACGCTAGCGCGCGCTCGAAGTTCGCGAGGTAGTAAAACGGATCGGGAGAGTCGGGAAGCACGCGCGGCACTGTACGGATATACAGCAGCGATGATAGCAGGGTCGCGCGCGAGGGCGAGCGCCGTAAGGGATTCCCCGCCCCGTACGCTACAATTGCCGCAGCCTGAAAAACGGATGAGCAATGAACAAACGTAACGCATGCTTCGCCGGCCTCGCGGCCGCCGTCACCCTGCTCGCGGGATGCGCGGCGCAGTACCGCAACATGAGCACCTGCGAAGAGGAGATGCGTAACCGCCTTGCCGATACGACGCTCGGCGACCTGAAAGTCACGCACAGCGCGACGACGTATCGTGGCGCGCGCGTGGTGATCGAAGGACAGCTCGAGAACGGCGCGGCGTCGGCCGCTGCTGCTGCGTCGGCGCCATCTGCAGCTTCGGCTGCATCGGCAGCCGTGTCGGCGACCGGGCAGAGCGCCCAGGCGGGGCCGTCGATCACGGCGCCATCGGTGCAGGCGGGGGCGTTGCCCGGCACGATTTCGGTTCCCACGGCTCCCGTCGCTCAGGACGGCGCCGCGGGGGGCAAGCCGACCACGCCGGTTGCGGCGCTGGCTGCGAAGCTCGGCATCAAGAAGGCCGTGGTCACACCGACGGCAGCGGAGTGCACCTTCAACGAATCTGGCCTCGCGACGTTCCGCTGGCTCGCGCCGGCGCCGCTCGCAAAGACCACGCCCGACCCGAACGCCGCGAACGACTAAGGCGAATTCACGCTGTTGGCCGTGCCGTTTCGCCGTCCGCGCAATCTGCGCGCATGAAGGCCTCGCGAGAGGCCTTCGTCGTTTGTGACGGCCGTTGCCGTTGCCGTCGCGCTCAGAACGCGAAGAACGGACCGTTGCCGGCAGGCGTGACCTGCGAGGCGATCGCCGTGAACACGCGCCGCCCGAAGAAGAACGGCAGCCCCCAGCCGAACGCGCTCGCGTTGTAGCCGGCCAGATTGCCGAATGCCCAGTTGCCGGTGGCGAACAGTGTGGTCGAACTCGTCACGGAGAAGGTCACCGAAGCGCCCACGCCGTCGATGCCGGCTATCGTCGCGCCGAAGCTTGCGGGCGAGCTCGGGCAATACCAGAAGCCGCAGCGCGTCATCGTCGAGCTGTTGAAGTAGAGCGCGTTCGAGCCGGTGTCGAGATAGCTCAGCGAGTAGACGGTGCCGTCCGATGTCGTCGTCTTCACATACCCCGTGCCCGAATTCGCGCGCAGTACGCTCGCGCTGCCGAGCGCATTGTTCGCCTGCGAGCCGATGCCGAAAATCATCGACCCGCTCACCTCGGACGCGCCGCTGTCCGCCACGGCAGGCAGGTCGATGACCACGCCGTTGTTGTCGGTGGCAAAGGCCGCCACCGGGTTGCTGACCTGCTGCGCGAGCGGTTGCGCGCTCGCCGTGCAGCCGCTCGCCGGGCACGCGTAGTACCACGGCGTGGCTGCCGCCCTCACGCAGGTCGCGCCGCAGTCGGCGCTGAACGGTCCCACGCCGAGGATGCCGTTCGAGCGCAGCGTGGTGGCGCTGTTCATGGCGAGACCGCTGCCGGCGCAGCCGGCCGGTGCGGAGGCGGGCACGGCCGGGTCGGCGATCAACTGGATCGGCAGGGCGGCGGCCACTTCGCCCGCGAGTTTCACGTCGGCGCTGCGCACCGCGCCCCACGTGTAGCCCGTACCGAACACGGCGCATTCACCCGCGATGTCGGCGCCCGCGCCGGCCGGCACGGCGGGCAACGCGAATCCCGCCGGCAAAGCGGAAGCCAGCAGGCGCAGGCCCTGCGAGCCAGTATCGACCTGCACGTTGGCGACGCTCGCGCAGTTCGTGGTGCCCGGCACGCAAACCGTGACGCTCGCCATCAGCATGTTGCGCGTCGAAGTGGGCGTGGGGCCGACGGTGACGGCCACGACGTTGGGCGTGGTCGATTGCGGCACCGTGCCGCTCGTGCTCGTGGTCGACGGCGCGCTCGCGGGGCTTGCCGCGCTTGCTGACGACGGGGCGCTAGCGGGTGCGCTGGCGCCTGTGCTCGCGGCGGCGGTGCCACTGCTTGCGCCACCGCCACAAGCCGTCAGCAAGATGCACAGCATGATGACGACGGCGTTCTGCCCGATGCCGGGCGCGCGCGATCGGCGCTGGGTGCGGGCCTTCATTGCAGGTCCCCAACGCCTACGCCCGCGGGCAGCGCGGCGGGCAGCCACGCGCGTCCCACGTAGGCGCGCATGTGGCCGGCCGTCTCCACCACGACCTGCGCGCCGTCCACGCGCCCGGCGTGCAGGCCGTCGCGGCCGGCGGCGTGAAGCGCCGTGGCGGCGCTGCGCCAGTCCGCTGCGTAACGGCCCAGCAGCGTTTCCACGTTGGGCTGAGCCGGCCCCTGCCACGTGTACGCGAAGACCGTGCCGGTGGCGTTCCCCACATATTCGTTGATGGTCGTGCCACCGTCGTCGACATAGCTGACGACGCGCGCCGCGCCGCCGCCGATAACGCGCTGCGTGGCGCCGGCCGGCACCGCTGCAATTTCGCCGAGCGCGGCGCGAGCCGGCGTGGCGGCGAAGCTCAGGCAACTGAGCGCGCAGGCGAGGGCCGCGGCGCGGCCCGCCTGGGTGAGGCTGCAAGTTTTCATGACGCTCTCCGGTCCTGCTTTTTATGAATCTCTTTTTTTGAGATTTCGCTGTGAAATTAGCACCGGGGTCGTTCTCGCAAGCCTCCCAGAACGGCAGAGCGACGTAACGCAAAATGGCGCCCTGACGTGGTTTCGAGTTAGAGCATTGATCCAAAAGGGATTTGCTGGAGATTCAGCAGTCGCGTAGTTTCGAATCGAATGTGGGTGAATGTTACGGATAGGTGGATTTGGGGCGTCACGCGCACGGTCGCGCGTGCTTCGCCTCGGCAGAAGCTGGACCCCGATTCAGTGCGACTCCGTGGTTTTTGCACATCGGGCCGCCGGACCGGTAAAATGTTTGGTTGATCCACGGAAACTGGCCGTGGCGTAGCCGAAGGGATTACCCGAACATGAGTGATTTTCATCAACGTCTTGCCGCACGCGCGCTTGCGCTTCTGATGGCGGGCGGGCTGGTCGCCGGCTGCAGCTCGCCGACGCCAGGCAAGATCGATTACCGCAGTGACGCCAAGGCGAAGCAGTCCTCGCTCGCTGTGCCGCCGAACATGCTCGACGAAGCGTCCGACCAGCGCTCGCTCGCGCCGCAGGGCGGCGAAACTTCGCTGTCCTCGCTCAAGGAGACCCAGGCCGCGGCGCCGGCGTCCGACCAGAGCCAGGTGGTCCCGCAAGTGCCGGGCATGCGTATCCAGCGTGACGGCACGGAAAGCTGGCTCGTCATCGACAGCCGCACGCCCGACCAGGTCTGGGCGCAGGTGCGCCGCTTCTGGCAGGAACAAGGCTTCCTGCTCGTCGTCGACCAGCGCGACAAGGGCGTGATGGAAACGGACTGGAACGAGACCCATCCGAAGATCAGCGACGGTCTGATCCGCAACACGCTGTCGTGGGCCACGGGCAACTCGTACGTGACGGCCGAGCGCAACAAGTACCGCACGCGCCTCGAAACGTCGCCTACGGGCGGCACCTACGTGTTCATCAGCCAGAAGGGTCTGAGCGAACAGCTTTCAGGCACCAATAACGACACCAGCAAGTGGGTGCCGAAGCCCAATGATCCGGCGCTCGAAGCCGAATACCTCAAGCGCCTCATGATGACGCTCGCGAACGCGAAACCGGGCGTGCCCGACGCGCAGGTCGCAGCCGAAGCCGACGCCAAGGCCAACAGCAAGGGCACCGACGCGAAGTCGAAGGCTCCGGATGCCGCCGCGGCCGCCGTGGCCGCGCAAAACGTCGCCGCCGTCGGCCAGCAATCGGGCAGCGGCTCGAAGGCGGGCGCCCAGGGCACGTCGGGTCAGTACACTTCGACCGAACTCACGCTCGGCGAGCCGTACGACCGCGCCTGGGTGCGCGTGGGCATTGCGCTTGATCGCGCCAACTTCACGGTGGACGACCGCGATCGCACGAAGGGCATCTACTACGTGCGCTATGTCGATCCGAAGGATCTGAGCTCGGACGAGCAGGGCTTCTGGAACCAGATCTTCCACGGCCGCAAGGAAAAGATCGCGAAGCAGTACAAGCTCAACGTGCGCGCCGTGACGGACAACCAGACGCGCATTGCGATCGTCGACGACAGCGGCCAGATCGACTCGTCGCGCCCGGCGCAGGAGATCATGAGCCTCGTGGTCGACGAACTGCATTAAGCCTTGCGCTCAAGCCAGCAAGCGCTGGCTTGTGTGGCAAAAGAAAAACCCGCCTGCGCTTCGCCGCGCAGGCGGGTTTTTTCATGCGTGCGCAGTTCGGCTCAGTGCGGAATCATCCAGGTGAATACGTTCTGCTGCAGCCACACGAGGATGCCGAGCAGCACCGTCAACAGGATCGAGTGCTTGAAGGTCTTCGCGAACACATGGCCTTCCTGACCCTTGAGGTCCGTGGTGGCGACGCCGGTCGAGATGTTTTGCGGCGAGATCATCTTGCCCATCACGCCGCCCGACGAGTTCGTCGCCGCCATCAGGATGGGATTGAGGTTGAGCTGTTTCGCGGCCACCACCTGCAGGTTGCCGAACAGCGCATTGCCCGACGTGTCGCTGCCCGAGAGGAACACCGCGACCCAGCCGAGAAAGGCTGAAACCAGCGGGAAGAACGCGCCGACCGAAGCCACGCCGAGACCGAGCGTATAGGTGAGCCCCGAGTAGTTCATGAGGAACGCGAGCCCGACGATGGTCGCGACCGTGAGGATGGCGATGCGCGTCTGCCCCCAGGTATCGACGATCGCGCTGCCGAAATCGGCGGGCTTCAGGCGCACGACGAACGCGGTGATGATGGCCGCAACGAGGATCGCCGTGCCGGTGGCGAGCGGCTGGAAGTCCCAGATCGCGCCATAGGGCGTGTTGTAGAGCGTGATGAACACGGCCTTGTCGAGGCCCGGCCACGGCACTTTCACGTCGCCGATCGTAAAGATCTTCGCGACGGTCCAGATGATCACCACGGCCGCGACGATGATCCACGGATACCAGCCCTGCGCACCCGTCACGGCGCCGCGCGTTTCCTTCGCGCGATCGACCTTGATGGCGAAGCGCGGATCGGGCACAGGCTTCCATACGCGCAGGAACAGGATGGTGAGGATCAGCGAGACGAGCGACGAGAGCACGTCGGTGAGGCTGTAGTTGATGAAGTTGGCGGTGACGAACTGCGTGAGGGCGAAGCTGCCGCCCGCGACGAGCAGCACCGGCCAGATGCGCAGCATGCTGCTCACGCCCGCATAGATCGCGATCACGTAGAACGGCAGCAGCAACGCGAAGAACGGCAGCTGGCGGCCGACCATCTGGCCGAGCAGATCGGCGGGCAGGTGCGTCACGGCGCCGAGCACGGTGATCGGCACGCCGAGCGCGCCGAACGCCACAGGCGCCGTGTTGAAGATGAGCGTGAAGGTCAGGGCTTCGAGCGCCGGGAAGCCGAGCATGATGAGCAGCGAACTCGTAATGGCGACCGGCGTGCCGAAGCCGGAAATCCCTTCGAACAGCGCGCCGAACGAGAAGCCGACCACGACGAGCACGATGCGCCGGTCGTTGGGCAGATTGTCGAGCAGCCACATGCGAAACGCCGCGAAGCGGCCCGAGCGCAGCGCGATGTTGTAGAGCAGGATCGCCGTGACGACGATCCACATCACCGGCCAAAGCGCGAACACCACGCCCGCGAGCACCGAGCTGATCGCGAGATTGACCGGAAACTGCCAGCCGGCGATCGCGACGATCAGGCCGACTACGAGTCCTGCGAGCGAGGCTTGCCATGCGGGCCGCCGCGCCCAGCCCAGCAGGGCCAGCACGGTGACAATGGGCAGCACGGCGATGAGAAACGAAAACAGCAGCGAATTGCCGATAGGGGTCAGCAGCTGGTGGAACATCACGTCTCCTTTATGCTGGTTCGTTATCGGCGCAGCAATGCGGCAGCGTGCGCCGGGGCGCGTCGTCGGCTGTGGAGTTCGGTGCCCGGCCAGGCGGCCGAGTTAAGGCAGTGCTTCAATCCCCGCTAGCCCACTTGGAGGATAGAGAACGAAACGGGAGCGTCAAGGAGGGAAAGTACGGTCCGGCACCGTTTTACGGTGAGCCTCGCGTCGTCGTTTCGCGTGTGAGCCTATGTGAGCCTCAGTGATGCCAGTGTCCGCGGCCGCCGCTCCAGTAGCCGAAACCGAATGAGATGGCGGGCGCGCCCCAGCCCCAGCCGTACGCGGGGTAAGGGTAATACGCTGGGTAGGCGGCGGGATAAGCCGGATAAGCCGGATAAGCGGGCCACGCAGGCACGGCAATCGCAACGGGCTGCGTGGAATAGAGCGGACCGGGATACTGTGCGTCGGGCACGGCAACCGGCGCGGGGTTCGGCGCGGTTTGTACGACTGCGGTTTCCTGCTGGGTGGCGGCTACGGGCACGGTGCCGTAGTAGTAGGGCGGGTAGCCGTAGGGGGCGTAGTAATAGCAGCCGGAAAGCGCGGGGAGCAGGGTCGCGGCGGCGATCACAAGCACTAACGGACGTTTCATGGCGGGCTCCGCGAATGGCGAACGGCCGCGCAGGGTTATCGCGTTCGGGCTCGGGCCGTTTGATCGTTCGAGCTTACGCCGGACCGGGGCGTTTTGCGTTGCGGCTCGTGAACGGAATGTTTCAAGCGAATCGTTCAAGCGCATGTTTCACGTCGCGCGTGCGTTGACGCTTGACCCACGCAAACGCGGCGCAGCCCGTGTGGGTCTGCGCCGCGCATCCTTCCCTGATGCACGCCTTGAATGGCGTGTTGCCTGTCGTGTCGTTACGGTTGCGTGCCGTCGCATCGATCGTGAGGCTAAACGCGTAGCCGCATCGTCGGTTCGTCCGGCCTTAGGCCTTAGTGCTTGCCTTGATGCTTATTTGCCAACCTGATTGCCGATCAAGCCGCCGACTGCCGCGCCGCCCACGGTGGAGAGCGCATTGCCGCCAATCGCAGCGCCGGCCACGCCGCCCACACCCGCGCCGATGACCGTATCGCGGTCGCGTCTCGACATGTTGTCGCATGCAGTCAGGCTGCCCAGCACAGCGACGAGTGTCGTTACCGTGAGCAGCATGCCTGCGCGTTTGAGTGTTTTCATGGGTCGACTCCCTACGCATAGTGCGTTTGAGTGTGAGGTGCGACATGCGCTTTGCGCGCACGCCGCGCCTTCAATACCCTCATCCTAGGCAGCCAACCCGTATCCGGGTGTGTGCGCTTGTCAGAGAGTTGTGGGAGTCGTTAGAAAATGTATCGGCGGGCCGCAAGGGCCCGCCTGGGACACGGTGAGCTTACTGGCGCTGATAAATCTCGGCGCCTTGCTTGATGAACTCGACCGCCTTCACTTCCATGCCTTTTTTCAGGGCTTCGTCGTCGCTCACGCCTTGCTTCGCGGCGAAGTCGCGCACGTCCTGGGTGATCTTCATCGAGCAGAAGTGCGGGCCGCACATCGAGCAGAAATGCGCCACCTTGGCCGAGTCCTTCGGCAGCGTTTCGTCGTGGAACTCGCGCGCCTTGTCTGGATCGAGACCGAGGTTGAACTGGTCTTCCCAGCGGAACTCGAAGCGCGCCTTCGACAACGCGTTGTCGCGCACCTGCGCGCCCGGATGACCCTTCGCAAGATCGGCCGCATGCGCCGCGAGCTTGTACGTGATGATGCCTTCCTTCACGTCGTCCTTGTTCGGCAAGCCCAGGTGTTCCTTCGGCGTGACGTAGCAAAGCATGGCCGTGCCGAACCAGCCGATCATCGCAGCGCCGATGCCCGAAGTGATGTGGTCGTAGCCCGGCGCGATGTCGGTGGTGAGCGGCCCGAGCGTGTAGAAGGGCGCTTCGTCGCACCAGTCGAGCTGGAGATCCATGTTCTCCTTGATGAGCTGCATCGGCACGTGGCCCGGGCCTTCGATCATCACCTGCACGTCGTGCTTCCACGCGATCTGCGTGAGTTCGCCGAGCGTCTTCAGTTCGCCGAGCTGCGCTTCGTCGTTGGCGTCGTAGATCGAGCCGGGACGCAGACCGTCGCCGAGCGAGAAGCTCACATCGTATTCCTTCATGATTTCGCAGATCTCTTCGAAATGCTCATAAATGAAGGACTCCTTGTGATGCGCGAGGCACCACTTGGCCATGATCGATCCGCCGCGCGAGACGATGCCCGTCATGCGGTTCGCGGTGAGCGGCACGTATTGCAGGCGCACGCCCGCGTGGATCGTGAAGTAGTCCACGCCTTGTTCGGCCTGTTCGATGAGCGTGTCGCGGAACATCTCCCACGTGAGGTCTTCGGCCTTGCCGTTGACCTTTTCGAGCGCCTGGTAAATCGGCACCGTGCCGATCGGCACCGGCGAGTTGCGGATGATCCACTCGCGCGTTTCGTGAATGTGCTTGCCGGTCGACAGATCCATGACCGTGTCGCCGCCCCAGCGGATCGCCCACGTCATCTTGTCGACTTCCTCGCCAATCGACGACGTGACCGCCGAATTGCCGATGTTGGCGTTGATCTTCACTAGGAAGTTGCGGCCGATGATCATCGGCTCGCTTTCCGGGTGGTTGATGTTCGCCGGGATGATCGCGCGGCCGCGAGCGATTTCCTCGCGCACGAACTCGGGCGTGATCGCCTGAAGGGCATTCGCGCCGAAAGCCGCAGCGCCGAACGCCTGGCCCGGATGCTGGCGGCCCATCATCGCGGCGAGCTTCGCACCGTTCGGGCCGCTGGCCTTGAGGCTTTCCAGATACTCGGCGCGGCGCTGGTTCTCGCGAATCGCGATGTACTCCATTTCCGGCGTGATGATGCCTTGACGCGCGTAGTGCATCTGCGTGACGTTCTTGCCGGCCTTCGCGCGGCGCGGCGTGCGATGCAGGCCCGGGAAACGCAGCTCGGCAGTCGCGGGGTCGGCGGCGCGCTCGCGGCCGTATTCGGAGGAGAGGCCCGGCAGCGCTTCGGTGTCGCCGCGCTTTTCGATCCAGCTCTGGCGCAGCGCGGGCAGGCCCGCACGAATGTCGATCTTCGCTTCCGGATCGGTGTACGGACCCGAGGTGTCGTAGACGTAGATCGGCGGGTTCTTCTCGCCGCCGAAGCCCGTGGGCGTATCCGCCTGCGCGATTTCGCGCATCGGCACGCGGATATCGGGCTGCGAGCCGGTCACGTAGATCTTGCGGGAATTGGGCAGCGGCGCGATCGCGGCTTCGTCGACGTGCGCGTTGGCGGAAATGAACTTCGGATTCGCGTTCATGCGTCTCTCTCTCCATGCAATGCAAAGTGGGAACAGCGGCTTAGCAGGAGACGAGACGGAACGTGGACGGACTTCGCTGTGATGGATGAGGCGTTGAGCGATGTTGCGAAGTCCGGACGCTTCCCTGCGCTGGCATTATCCAGATCAGGTTCAAAGGGTATTTCTCACCCGCGAAATACGCTGCACGACTTTCGTTCGATGCGGCGCATGACACAGGACCCCCGCGTAAGCAAGGCCAAACGATACACCGCGCTGCGACGATCTGGCAAGTGCCTTTGCGCGCGAGATGTGTCACGCGCGCGGAGCTTACAGCGTGAAATCCTTCGAGGCTTCGGGCTGAAACAGGATGCGTTCGATCTTCAGTGTTTCGACCGCGCCGCCCGGCGTCGTGAAGCGCACGGCGTTGCCCCGTTTGGCGCCGAGCAGCGCGAGGCCGGCTGGCGAGAACACGTTCAGGCGCCCGGCGTCGACGTTCGCCTCATGCGGATAGACGACGGTGTACGTGAGGGCGTCGCCGTTGCGCTCGTCCACGAGCGTCACCTGCGAGTTCATCGTCACGACATTGGCGGCGACGTCGCGCGGCTCCACGATAACGGCGTGTTCGAGCAGTTCGTCGAGCATGGTTTGACGGGCGGGTGCGGCGCCGGGTTCAGCGGCGCATTTCTCGAGGCGGGCGACGTCGAGTTCGGTGAGGTAGCGGATTTTTTGCGACATGATGGTTCTCCTTGCGATCCAGATGAAAGTCGAGGTAAGGGCGAGGGCTGGCGGGCGAAATGGCGCAATGGGGCGCGGGCCGCAGCGGGGCGCAACGGATCGGCCCGGAGCCCGACCGAACGGCTCCGATGGGTTGGGGAGGCAGGTTCAGTGCGGACGCCGGGCGGCGGAGAGCGGGACCGACAGGTGATGCAGGGCAGGCAGGGCGCGCGCTCGAGTGGACAGCGGCCGCGCCGCCGTTCGCTCGCGGCCGGCTCGCGCACGCGCCGGCGCGCTGCGCGAACTGCGCGGCGGCAAGACGGGGACGGGACGCGAGACGAGCGAAAGCATGGCGAACGGCGTGTCTGAAGTCGAGTGAATGAAAGTAAAACGAAAGATTTGGCCATGCTAGCACGATCTCGCAAACCTGGCGCGATGCTGCCGCAGCACCGCGCCAGGGTGCGCGATCGGCCATTCCGGCTCGCGCGTCGCATTGTGACGCGAACGCAACGACACATCGCGCATAAAGCATCCTGAAAGCATCCGCGACGACCGGCGTTGTTGCATAATGCGGTTCGCCCGTCCCGGGTGTCCTTCGCACTCCGTCCTTTTTCGCGTTCTTGCGCACCTGCACCATGCCGTCGAGCTTCACCCGTCCCGCCGCCTTGCCGCCGGGGCGCCCGCGGTTCTGCCCTTCACGTGCCGCGGCAAAATGACGATGCCTCCCCGTTTGCCTTCCCGCGTGAGCCCCCAATTCTTCATCGCCACGGCCCTGCAGGCCGCCGCCGCGCTATGGCGTTTCGTGCGCGGCGTGCGGTTGCCGCAATCGCGCGCCGGGCGCGTCGCGCTCTCGCTCGCGGTCGTCTACTTCGTTTGGGGCTCGACGTATCTGGGCGTGAAGGTTGCGCTCGAATCGTTTCCGCCGCTGCTGCTCTCGGGCTTGCGCAATCTGCTCGCCGGGATCGGCTTGTTCGTCTTTGCCATGCGCCGGCGACCCGTCATGCCAACGCTCCTCGAAGTGCGCAACGCGGGCGTGGTGGGCACGCTGCTCGTGGGCCTGTCGAGCGGCATGCTCGCCTACGGCATGCGGACCGTGGGCACCGGCACGGCGGCCGTGATGGTCGCCACAGTGCCGCTCTTCGCCACCGTGATCTCGGCGGTGACCGGGCGGCGCGTGGCGAAGGCCGAATGGGCCGCGGTCGCGCTCGGCCTCGTCGGGATCGCGATACTGAGTCATGGCGGCGCTGCTTCGGGTTCGGCGGGCGGCAGCCTCGCGATTCTGTGTGGCGCGCTTTTTTGGGCGATCGGCGCGCATCTGGCGGGCAAGCTCAGGTTGCCTACCGATCTGTTCATCGCGACGGCGCTGCAAATCGGCCTCGGCGGCGCCATTTCGACCTCGGTCGCGTGGATTAGCGGCGAGCGCATGGGCGAGTTGCACGCTCTGCCGCTCGTGGCGTTCTTCTACCTGATGTTCATCGGCACGATGGCGGCCTATGTCGCGTATGGCTATCTGATCCGCAATACCAGCCCGCTCGTTGCGAGCAGTTGCATGTACGTGAATCCCGTTGTTGCTGTCGCGCTCGGCGCGCTGCTGCTCGGCGAGCCGGTCACGAGCAGCACCGTCGTCGCGACCGTGCTGATTCTCGGCAGCGTGGGTTTGTCGTTTCTCTTCGACGACCGTCGCCGGACCTCCTGAGTTCATCCTTTTCCGGCGATTCGCCTCGTGTCGTCGCGCCACATTTGCGCGCGCGGCCGCACCGCATGTGAGGTGCGGAGCGGCCGTGTCTTCATCTCTCACCAATCGATGCCAGACGCTATTACTTCGCCTTTTCCGCGGAGTTCGTGAGGGCGTGGCCGCCTGCGGAAACGTCCTCGCCGGCACCCGCCATCGTGTTGCAGGCCGAGAGCGCTGCCAGCGAAGCGGTAACGAGAAAGAGGGCAATCAGGCGTTTCATGAGGAAGTCCTCCACGGTGTCAAAGGAGCCGACTGTCCAGCACGTCGCGTGCCTGGTCCTTTGTGCCGCCATGTGCCTCCATGTATGCCCACGTCAGGTCCGCTGCTTGCGCTAGCACCGATGCAGGCGCGACATAGCGCAGCATATCCGCCCACAAGGAGGACTACGCCATGCTTCACTACGCCATCGTGTTTTTCATCATCGCGATCATCGCCGCTGTGTTCGGCTTCACCGGCATTGCCACGGGCGCGGCCGAGATCGCCAAGATCCTGTTCTACATCTTCCTCGTGGTCTTCGTGGTCACGCTGCTGCTAGGCGTGATGCGCGGATGACGCATGCAATGCACATGCAATGCAATCCGCTGCGCGCACCCCCGTTCATATGCCATGTTTGAAGGAGAGTCAGATGTCGAAGACACACGCTTCGTTCGAGTTCGATCTCAAACGCGTGCGCGATGAAGCGCGCCGCAATCTCGACCAGGGATCGGTCACGCCGGACTACCCGGCAAATCGCCAGACCGTGCTCAAGCTGCTCAACGATTCGCTCGCCACGGAACTCGTGTGCGTGCTGCGCTACAAGCGGCACCATTTCATGGCGAAGGGTATCGAGTCCGAGTCGGTGGCGGCCGAGTTTCTTCAGCACGCGAACGAGGAGCAGCAGCACGCCGACATGCTCGCGGCGCGCATCGTGCAACTCGGCGGCGAGCCCGACTTTTCGCCGTCGACGCTAGTCGGGCGCTCGCACTCGGAATACAAGGAAGGGGCCGGCCTGAAGGACATGATTCGCGAGAATCTGATCGCGGAGCGCATCGCGATCGAAAGCTATCGCGCGATCATCAACTATCTCGGCCACGACGACACGACCACGCGGCGCATCTTCGAGCAAATCCTCGCGACGGAAGAAGAACACGCCGACGACATGACCGACTTGCTGTACGCGCGCAAATAGCGCGCAGACTAGCCCTCAGGAAGAAGCCTCTGCGCCCGTGCCCGCGCGCGGGCGCGTTGCGTGGTGAATCCAGCCCGCGAGAGCCGTGAACGCGATGCCGGCCACGCACACGCCGATCCAGCCGAACGCGTGCCAGGCCGTCACGCCGACGGCGGACCCGGTCGCGCCGCCGATGAAGTAGCAGACCATGAACACCGTATTCACGCGGCTGCGCGCCTCGGGGCGCAGCGCGTAGATGCGCGACTGATTCGAGATCTGCGCGGCCTGCACGCCGACGTCGAGCACGATCACGCCGATCACGAGGCCGATCAGGCTCTTGCCCGAGAACGCGAAGATAACGAACGCGAGCGCCATCAGCACGATCGACATCGTGATGACCGCGCGCGGCCCGCGCTTGTCGGCCGAGCGGCCCGCCATGGGCGCGGCCAGCGCGCCCGCCGCGCCGACGATGCCGAAAAGCCCCGCCACCTGCGGCCCGAGATGGAACGGCTCGCCCGCGAGCAGCAGCGTGAGCACGGGCCAGAAGAGGCTGAACGCGGCGAAGAGGCAAGCACCCGTTGCCGACGCTTCGCGCAGGCCGGGCAGCTCCAGCACGAGATGCCACATCGAGCCGAGCAGCTTGCCGTAGCCGAGCTGCGAGGTGGGCTGGCTCTTTGGCAGTTTTTTCACGATCACGACCGCAAGCACGAGCAGCGCGACGATCGACGCCCCGAACACCGCACGCCAGCCGAAGTACTGTCCGACGAAGCCGGCCGCCGTACGCGCGAGCAGAATGCCGAGCAAGAGCCCGCTCATCACGGTGCCGACCGCGTGGCCGCGCGCCTCGGGCGGCGCGAGTTCGGCGGAAAACGGCACGGCCTGCTGCGCGATGGTGGCGAGGATGCCGATCGCGAGGCTCGCGCCGACCAGAACGGCAAGCGACGGCGCGGTGGCCGCGACGAGCAGGGCGACGCACAAGCCGGCCGTTTGCAGCAGGATGATGCGGCGGCGGTCGTAGCGGTCGCCGAGCGGCGCGAGCAGCAGCATGCCGGCTGCGTAGCCGAGCTGGGTGCCCGCCGGCACGGCGCCGATCCACGCCGCGCCGGCCGGAAAGCTCTGCCGGAAGTCGTCGAGCAGCGGCTGGTTGAAGTAGATGTTCGCGACCGTGACGCCCGCGATGGTCGCGAGCAGGAGCAGCAGGCCGCGCAGCGACTGGCCTTCGCCAGCGGTTGCGGAATCAGGTGTGGACATGAGCGAAATGCGGGTGGCGCCCGGTCAGACGGAAGACAAGCTTCGAGCGTGCCGATCATACCGGAGCGCGCGCAATCGCGCTGACGGCGCGGGAGCGCGCCGCCAGGCGTGCGCCTGGCGGCGCATTCAGCCGATCAGCTCGCCCGAGGGCTCGTAGAACGGATACGGGCCGTCGAACGTCTCGACGTACTCGTGGTGCGTCACGATCCCGCCGTTCGGGTCGTAACGATGCAGCGCAAAGGCGGGCGGCTCGAGCGTGAAGGTGGAGGGCGCACCGGGCGCGAGGTCGAGCGTGACCTGGTGAGCGGGCGCGGGCACGGCCGAGGCGATCGTGCCGCCGAAGCGCACGAACATGGGCCGGTGCACGTGACCGCACAGCACGCGCTCGACGTTGGGGTGCCGCGCGACGAGCGCTTCGAGCGCCTGCGCGGCGCGGTCGTCGAGGCGAATCGCATCCATGTGACCAATGCCGCAGTCGAACGGCGGGTGATGGAGCGCGACCACCACGGGCTTGCCGCGCGCCGCCTCGAGCTGCTGCGCGAGCCACGCAAGGCGCGCTTCGCAGAGCGTGCCCGCGCTTTGCCCAGGCTGCATGGAGTCGAGTGCGATCACGCGCAGCGCGCCGAGGTCCACCGCGTACTGGACGAACTCGCCGCCCTCGCGCAGTTCGGGCCGATCGGGAAACACTTCGCGCAGCGCTTCGCGCGCGTCGTGGTTGCCGATCAGGAGCCAGTACGGAATCTCGAGCGTGTCGAGCAGCGTTTTGAGGTGCCGGTATTCTTCGACCGAGCCCTGATCGACGAGGTCGCCGGTCATGAGCACCGCGTCCGGGCGCGGCGTGAGCGCGTTCAACCGCGCGATGGTGCGTGCAAGGCTCGCTGCCGTATCGACGCGGCGATAGGCGAGCGCGCCCGGTGGCTTGATGTGCAGGTCGCTGATCTGGGCGAGCAGCATGGTAGTCCTCGTTTTGTAAGATTTACGCAAGCGCAATGAGTGCTTCAGGGGCGATCGAGATGCCAACCGGCGTGCCGCGTGCCAGCTCGATGCGGCCCGCCACGTCGACGAGCAGGGCATCGGGCGCGGCGCCGCCGATGGTCAGGCGCGTGCGCTCGCCGAGAAAGGTCGCCTGTTCGATGACGCCGCGCAGTTGTGCGCCAACGGGGTCGGCGAGCGTGGCGTCTTCGGGGCGGAAATACAGTTCGGCGGCGCCGGTCGTTTGGGACGCGTTGGCCGGCACGGCGCCGCCGCTCGTGCGCAGCATGCCGCCTTGCCATTCTCCGGCGATCCGGTTCAGCGTGCCGACGAACTGCGCGACGGCACGGCTCGCAGGCTGGAAGTAGATCTCGCGCGGCGTGCCGATCTGCTCGATGCGGCCCGCGCTCATCACGACGATGCGGTCGCCCAGCTCCATCGCCTCGGCCTGATCGTGCGTGACGTAGACCGTCGTCACGCCCAGCTCGCGCAAGAGCGCGTTCATCTCACTGCGCAGGGTGTCGCGCAGCCGCGCATCGAGCGCGGTGAGCGGCTCGTCCAGCAGCAGCACACGCGGGCGCGGCGCCAGCGCGCGCGCGAGCGCCACGCGCTGGCGCTGGCCGCCCGAAAGCTGGCTGATGGGCTTGGCCGCGTGCGCTTCGAGACGCATCATCGCGAGCAGTTCGTCGACGCGTGCGCGCGCGTCGGCGGCGGGGACGCGCTGGATCTTCAAGCCATAGCCGATGTTGCCGCGCACATCGAGGTTCGGAAAGAGCGCGTAGTTCTGGAACACCATGCCGACCTTGCGCTGCTCGATAGGCTGCGCGGTCACGTCCTCGTCGCCGAAGGCGACATGGCCGCCGGCGTCGGGCGTTTCCAGACCCGCGATCATGCGCAGCGTGGTGGTCTTGCCGCAGCCCGAAGGGCCGAGCAGCACCAGCGTTTCGCCCGCGCCAATCGCGAGGTCGAGCGGTTCGAGCACGCGCGTGCCGCGAAACGTTTTCGCGCAGCGCGTGAGCGTAATCGGGATCGGTTCGAGTTTCATACGGAATCCTTGTCGTTCTTGTTCTGGCCCGCGAGACGCTGCTTGCCAGTTGGCTTCCCCGAGGAGCCAGGTACGTCCACGCCGAGCCATTGCATCGCCACGAGCAGCGGCATCGTCATGAGGAAGAAGAGGATCGTGTAGGCACTGCCGACTTCGATGCGCAGCGACGCGTAGGTGTCCGCGAGGCCCACTGGCAGCGTTTTGGTGTCGGGCGTGTGCAGCATCCACGTGAGGTTGAATTCGCCGATCGAGAGCGTAAGCACCGCGAGCGCACCGGCCACGATGCCGGGCCGCGCATTGGGCAGCACGATGGTCGTGAAGCGCTGCCAGAAGCACGCGCCGAGGCTCGCGGCGCCTTCTTCGAGCGTGCGCAGGTCAGCCGACGCGCACACGGCCGCCACGGGCCGCACCATGAACGGCAGCGTGAACACGACGTGGCCAACCACGATGAACGCCGCACTCATGCGAAACGTGCTGAAGCCGCCGTACACCACGAGCAGCGCAAGCGCCGAAGCGAGGCCGGGCAGGGCCACGGGCAGCACGAGCAACTCCTCGATGAAACGCGAGAGGCGCGTGCGGCTGCGCGCGAGCGCATAGCCCGCGGGCACGCCGGTCACGAGCGTGATGGCGAGCGTGGCGGCCGCCACTTCGAGCGAGAGGAATACGCTCGCGTGATACTGCGTCCAGACCTGATCGAGCCAGCGCAGCGTGAGGCCGCTCGCCACGCCGCGAAAATAGTTGACGGTGAGCCCCGCGACGATCGACATCACCACGGGCACGATGAGAAACGCGCACGTGGCGAGCGTGACGAGCCATTGCGCGCACGCAATCCACGTGCGCGCCGGGGGCAGCGCGACGCGCCGCCGCGCGGCAGGCGGCTGGCCCGGCGCTTCGTGCATGTCTTGCGCCGCCGAAGCTGCGGAATTGACCACCGAATTCATTCTGGAGTCCTCGAAAACCACAGCGTGCTCATGCCGTGGCCGCCACGGCGGCACCCGTCACGCTGCGCGCGAGCGTGAGCACCGCCCACGTGACGAGACCGAGCACGATGGACAGGCCCGCCGCCGTCACCATGTTGGCGTTGAGCGTGAACTCGGTGTAGATGGTCATCGGCAGAACGTCGATGTCGGTGGCGAGCGTGAACGCGGTGCCAAACGCACCCATCGCGGTCGCGAAACAGATCGCCCCTGCAGCGACGAGGCCAGGCGCGAGCGCAGGCAGGATCACGTCGCACAGCACGCGCCACGACGACGCGCCAAGCGAGCGCGCGGCTTCTTCGAGCGAGCCGTCGAGCTGGCTTGCGCAGGCCATCACGGTCACGATCACGCGCGGAATCGAAAAGTACAGGTAGCCCGCGAAGAGTCCCGCCATCGAGTAGGCGAAGACCCAGCGCTCGCCGGTGAGCCGCAGCGAAAGCGCGCCGATGAGTCCCTGGCGGCCTGCGAGCATGATGACCATGAAGCCGACCACCACGCCCGGAAACGCCAGCGGAAACGTGAGCAGCGCGACGAGCGCACGGCGTCCCGCGAACGTGCGCCTTGCGAGCAGAAGGCCGCAGATCGTGGAGATCACGAGCGTGGCCGCGGTGACGGCGGCCGAGAGCGCGATGGTCGCGGCGAGGCTTCTCATGTAGCGGCCATTCGTGAGCAGCGCGCGATAAGTCTCGATGAAGTGTCCGTCGGCGCTCACCTGCACGAGCGCGATCATCGGCAGCAGCCAGAAGGCGAGGAACACCGCGAGCGCGGGCGCGACGAGCGCCACGCGCCAGCGCAACGGAAAGGTGAGGTCATGCATGGAAGTGATTGGCCGGAGTCTCAGTGCATGATCTGCAGATAGCGCTCGCCAAACGTCTGCTGCTGCGCCGCCATCTTCGCGAAGTCCACTGGCTTTGCACGCGCGTAGTCGCTCGCTGGCAGGAACTTCGAAGCTGCTTCCGGCGAGAGCGCGCTCGCGCGCACCGGGCGCAGGTAGGCATTCGCCCAGAGCTTCTGGCCTTCGTCGGAGAGCACGAAGTCGAGCACCTTCTTGCCGTTCGCTTCGTGCGGCCCGTTCTTCACGAGGCTCATCACGTAGGGCACCGAAATCGTGCCTTCCTTCGGGATGACGAATTCGACGTTCGCGTGGTCCTTGTATTTCGCGCGGTAGGCGTCGAAGTCGTAGTCGAGCAGGATGGGAATTTCACCCGAGAGCACGCGTGCGTACGCGGTCTGCTTCGGCACGATCGGCTGGTTGGCCTTGAGCTTGCCGAACCATTCGAAGGCGGGCTGGAAGTTGTCGAGCGTGCCGCCCAGCGCGAGATTCACGGCCACTGCGCCCGCATAGCCCACGAAGGCGCTCGACGGATCGAGGTAGCCGACCATGCCCTTGTACTCGGGCTTGAGGAGATCGGCCCACGAGCGCGGGACCGGCTTGCCTTCAAGCGCATCCTTGTTGACGAAGAAGCCGAGCGTGCCCGAGTGGATGGCGAACCAGTAACCTTGCGGGTCCTTCAGGTCAGCAGGAATGTCGCTCCAGTGCGCGGGCTTGTACGGCGTGATCACGCCCTTGTCCTTCGCCTGGAATGCCGACGACACGCCGAGGTAGACGACATCGGCGACCGGGCTTTTCTGCTCGGCCATCAGTTGTGCGATGGATTGTCCGGAGTTCTTGTTGTCGAACGGCACGCGAATGCCGGTCTCTTTCTGGATCGCCTGGATCTGGCTTGCCCAGTCGGCCCATTCGGGCGGGCAGTTGTAGCAGATCGCGGTTTCATCGGCCTGTGCCGTGAGCGGCGCGGCAAGACCGGCTACGAGGGCGGCGGCGGATGCGGCGAGGGGCAGCGCATGCGAGAGGTGAGTCAAGCGCCGCAACGGCGCAGCTAGCGTGCGTAGGGCAGCGCGCACGGGTACAAGCGAAAGCGGGCCGGCAAAGGCGAGTCGGCGGGTCACGGCAGGTCTCCAGGTCGGTTGCGAGAGCGTACTGGTGGATGAGGGCCGCGTGCGTGCACGGCCCGGATTGTTCAGGTTGTTCGGTGTGTTACTAAGGCCTGCTGATGGTTCTGCAAAAGCGCCTCACGAAAGCGCGCCGCCGAGTTCGAGGTTGCGATCGATCGCAACCCCGCGCGCGCCGAGCGGCGCGTGGGCGATCGCCGCGATGGTGCCGCCCGCGCGCAACGTGTGCGGCAGCGTATTGGCGAGCGCTCCCGCGTACTGGCCGCCGATGCGCGCCATCAGGCATTGCCACGCTTCGCGGCCAATGTCGCGGTTCGGCGTGCCGATGCTCGCGAGCGGCGGCGCGAGCAGTTCGCTCATCGCGAGGCCGTCGAAGCCGAGAATCGACATGTCCTGTGGCACGCGCAGGCGTGCGCGGCGCAGCCCGCGCATGACGACCATGGCGAGCAGGTCGTTGCTGCAGAAGAGGGCCGTGGGGCGCGCGGGCCCGCTCGTCAAATGTGCGAGCACCGAAGGCGCGAGCTCTTGCGCATTGAAATCGATTTCAAGGGCCGGCGCAGGCGTGAGGCCGGCTTGCTGCATCGCGAGGGCATAGCCGGCATGACGCTGGCGCGCGCGGTCGGAGGCGGCCAGCGTGCCGGCCAGCATGAGGATGCGGCGATGGCCGTGCGCGATGAGCATGCGCACGCCGTCGCAGGCGGCCTGGTGATTGTCGACCGATACCGAGGGGCGGCGCTTCGTGTCGTTGTGCATCAGCACGTAAAGTGGGCCGTCGGCGTCGAGTTCGTCGAGCAACGGGTGCGTGTCGGCGTCGGCGACGGTCAGGATCAGGCCTTCGACACGTTGCGCGCGCAACGTCTCGATCGCGTGGCGCTCGCGATCGGCGTCGTACTGCGTGGTCATCAGCATGAGGCGAAAGCCCTGCGCGCAGGCAAGCTCGTCGATGCCTTGCAGGCACTCCGCGAACACCGGATTGGCGAGCGTGGGCAGCACCACGCCGATGAGCCGCGTGCGCTCGCCGCGCAACTGGCGGCCGAGCGGGTTCGGGCGGAACTTCAGCGCGTCGATGGCTTCGCGCACCCGCGCGAGCGTGATGGGGTTGACGGTGTGCGGTGCATTGATCGCACGCGACACCGTGGCGATCGAGAATCCGGCGTGTGCGGCGACATCCTTGATGGTTGGTGTCATGCGAGCGGCCCCGGCGTCGTTGTAAACGTTTTCGATGGGGCCGATTATGAAAAATGCGTATGACCGGCAGATGACGGACGTGCTAGCCGGTCGTGGCTTTGGGGCATGCGCCGCACAATGGTAGAATCGCGTCCGCCCTGCCGGGGTGATGAAATTGGTAAACATAGCGGACTTAAAAAACGATTGAGTGCCCGACCGGAAACGGCCGGTGCAGAACCCCTCAAATTCGGCGAACCCCCTGGGCCATCAAGCGCGTTGCGCGCGAGGCGCCGAGGCAACGCCGAGCCAAGCCGGCTGCTGCGCAAAGCGGCGGTCAGGAAGGTGTAGAGACTAGACGGGGGGCGCCTAAGGCGCGCGCGGCGTGACACACGCGGCGCTTCGCGACGGCGAAGGCATAGTCCAGCGCACGAACGCGCGTCCGTACAGGCACGCGTGGCGTCGAAAGACGTGGTGTGACGAAAATCCGCCGCCTAACGGCTTGCCGGTTCGAGTCCGGTCCCCGGCACCAGATGTTGTTCCAGCGCAATCCGCTGGAATCCGGAAACCCGCGATAGCGTCAGCCTTCGCGGGTTTTTTATTTGCACGGCTCAATCCGTGCGGACGCACAAAGGGGAGTGGTTACGGCGAAGGGATGAACAGAAGGGAGGCGGGCAAAAAGCTCACTGCAGCCGCGCAAGATGGCGGCGCGAGAATCAGTCGGGCGCTGCGCCGCAACAAGGCCCTTGCGCACTCAACGATTGCCGATCTTCCCGGTGATGGGATTGATCAACCTTGCGAACCCGAACAATGCCGCAATGCCGAAGGGGCAGGCGACGAAGAATGCGGTCAACATGACTCGGCCCTAAACGTAACAAAATGTATCGTCAGTTTAGCCCGGTCATGCGGTTTGGGTATCAGGGTGAACGACAACAAACTATTGCGCTATCGCAAGGAATTGAGTCCTCAACGCTGGGGGAAACGGGCTGTAACGCCCGTCTGGCGCGGGTAGGCGAAAAGACTGTGCGGATCGCATCAGATGCAGTCGAAGATTACCTCTACTGTCTGTGACGTCACACCGCGCAAGCCTTCGCTATGGATCTCGACCGTGTGTAGCTGCTTCTTCTGCTTTTCGCAGTAGTCCTCGGCTTCGCTGAGCCCGACGGCGCGCACGTGATTCCACGAAACCAGATCCCAGCGCGCGCGGCTCGTGACGGTGAGATGGCCATCCTGTCTCGAATTGACGGCAGTCACCGATGTGCACGCCGTCAGCATGCTGATTACAAACAACAGGACGTAACCTTTCATAGATTCTCCGTGGTCCGCGAGCATTCTCGCCGCCAACCCGGGGCATTGGCAACCCAAAGCAATGCGCTTCGGCTCCGCTTCGGCTCGTTAGGGTTGCTTGATGCAGTGGAACGCTGCCGTGCCGTAGGGCACTGTCACGACAGCTTGGCCGCGCAACTCGGGCTCCGAATCGATCAGTGCGCGCAGTTCGGCTTCGATGCGGGCCTGCTCTTCGGGCGGCAAGGCCGCAATGAAACTCGTGGACTTCACCCGCGCGACGATCACGTCCTCTGGCGAACCAGTGTGGCCTTGCACGAAGCGCTGCTCGTGCAGCGGCCCGAATCCGGCAAACGGGAAGGCGTTGCGCCACTGGCCCGTGTAGTAGCGCGGCGTGTCGTCTTCGGCGCGGTTGACGATGGCGTCGAGCCGCGCGACCCATTCGACGCTCGCGTCGCGCAGGTTCCAGATCAGGCCGAGGCGGCCGCCGGGTTTGAGCACACGCAGCATTTCGGCGAGCGAGGCCGCGTTGGCGAACCAGTGGAAAGCCTGCGCACACACGATCGCGTCGACGCTGGCGTCACCGAGCGGGAGCGAGGCTGCCGTACCCGCACGGGTGTCGACTGCGGGTAACGCGGCGGCAAGCTTCGCCCGCATGGCGGCTACGGGCTCGACGGCGATCACGTGGGAGCCGGTTTCCAGCAAGCGTCGAGTGAATTTGCCAGTGCCGGCGCCCAGATCGACGACTGTCGCGCCGGGGCCAAGGCTGAGCGTGTCGCGCAACCAGGCGTTGACTTCGGGCGGGTAATCGGGGCGGCCGCGCACGTAGTGGTCAGCTGCGGCGGGCGTGTAGCCCTGTTCAGCCGAGTGGTGTACGGCGTTGGGCGGGTTGCTCATGAGCGCGCTCCGGCGGTGGGTCCGCGAGCGAGCATAGCACTGTGTGCGGCGCCGTCGAACGGCGCCCGCGCCGCGCAACGCGCCCGGATGGGCGCGCGGCGCAAGGCAATCAGTCGTGGGCGATCAGGTCGCCGACTTGACCCTGGCCCGACACGAGACAGGAAGAGAGGAAGTTTTCGCTCTGGCTGTTCGCGCCGCGCTCGCCGAATCCGCGCACGAGCGCTTCGGCCTTGACGAGTGCGGAGCCCTGGGCGCAGGTCAGCGAGCCAGCCTCGTGAGCCTGCACACGTGTCATGGCCCGATTCGCGAGGAGGAGTGCGAGGACGATGACAACACCAACATTGAATGCTTGTCTCATGATTTCGTCTCCTTGTGCATTCAGACTATCTCAGCCGTTCGGCGTCCGAATCCAGGAGTTTCCCGGCGATGCACTGCAGCACATGTGGCGCATAAAAACGCGCTTTCATGCGGTCTGCGTAATGCTTCGGCCTCCTTCGCTTGGCGCTTTCGAGCCGCTGCGCCTTGAGTAGCGTGGCACGGCAAAAAAGCGCTCAAACGCAGGGCCGGGCGCTGCGTCGCAACAATGTCGCGACGCGTCAGATTCGACGTCTGCTAACAAATGTAGCTCCGTTGTGCGCAGAGCTGGACGTGGCACATCGACACGGTGTGTTTTTGCACAACGCGCCGCCGGAAAACCACCATGCGGCACTGTTTTTCCGCCCGCTGCAAGCGTGGAAAGGCGGAAACACCATGCACGGGCCGCGGCATGACGCCCGACCCCGCTACGCCCGGCTGTCTTGAAATACGGCGGGGCTTCCTGCAAGATCGACGCCCGATCCCTTTTTTCCTGTGCGAGGTGAACCCATGCAGTTGATCGGCATGATGGACTCCCCCTATGTGCGTCGCGTCGCGATTTCGCTTCATGTGCTCGGCCTGCCGTTCGAGCACCGCAGCATTTCGGTTTTTAGGCAGTACGACGAATTTGCCCAGATCAATCCCGTCGTGAAGGCCCCCACCTTTATCGACGACGACGGCTCGCAGCTGATCGACTCGACGCTGATCCTCGACTACCTGGACCACAAGGTGCCCGCCGCGCAGCGGCTCATGCCGGAGGAGACCCAGGAGCGGACTTTTGCACTGCGCGTGAACGGTTTCGCGCTCGCGGCCATGGAAAAGACGGTGCAGCAGGTCTACGAGCGCGAATTGCGTCCCGCCGAGCGCCAGCACGAGCCTTGGTTCGAGCGCGTGAACGCCCAGATGCATGCGGCGTGGGCCGTGCTCGACCAGCTCGTTGCGGGCCGCGACGGCTGGCTGTGCGCGGGCCGTATCACGCAAGCCGACATCACCGCGGCCGTTGCGTGGCGTTTCAACCAGTACATCCTGCCTGGCTGCGCCGATCCCGCCCGATATCCGGCGATTGCCGCGCTTTCCGCGCGCGCTGAGACGTTGCCGGCGTTCGTGGCCACCCCCCTCGACTGAAGCACGCCCGCGCCAGCCGGGCCTCGCGCAAAGCACCGTGTGGCGGGGCGAGGAGCAACACCGCACCCGATGCCTCCGCCAGTCTTTCGATTGTTTGCGATTTTCGACAAGTGACTTCGCGGACGGCCCATTTATCAGCGCACGCTGCATTCCTAGAATGACAACCATCGAATGACCCTGCGTCAGGAGGACGCGGGGCATGCAGCGGGAGCGGTCATGAAATCCTTTATCGAACGACAGTTGTATCAGCCAGCGTTGGTTCTACCGATGGTGGACCTGATGCAGCTGATGGTGTCGGTCGACTTCAACTTGGGGCAAGTCGGGCTGATGGTGGCAACGCGCGGCGCGCGCGCCGCGTTCCAGCGCTCGCGCGAACTGTGGAGCGCGGGTCATGGGGAAGGTGCGCCCGCCGATTGCGTGCACTGATCGCACGTGCACTGAATTTGCCTGACTTTAACGACGGAATCTCCAATCGCCTATTCATCGAACGCCTGACGCAAACGCGCACTGACGTTCGCCGATCCCCCTGACGCGCAGCGGCTTCGCCCGTTTGCTGTTGTGACGTCACCCTGTGAGCCGCCTCGACGTGTGAGGCGGCTCTTTTTTTGCGCGATCGTCGTCCTTCGCGATGCGCGCCGATACCGACCCGATTTGCTGAATCACACTGGCGGCGGTGGCCGTTCGTCGCGCGTAAGATGGCGCGATCTGCCGCGCGTTCACGGCGCGCGGCCAGTCGGCTCAGGCGCAATTCGCGGTTCAACTTGCGGCTCAACTCGGGTCAACGGCAAAGGAGGGCGGCATGGCACAGCGTTTCGATGCGATCGTGATCGGCACGGGGCAGAGCGGGCCGCCGCTCGCCGTGCGGCTTGGCAAAAGCGGCCGCAAGACGGCGGTGATCGAGCGCGCGTCGTTCGGCGGGACCTGCGTGAACGTGGGCTGCACGCCGACCAAGGCGTATGTCGCTTGCGCGCGTGCCGCGCACGTGGTGCGCCATGCGGCAGATTTCGGTGTGCAACCCGGAAAGGGCGCGCAGCCGGGCGACGTTCGCGTCGATCTCGCGTTCGTGAAGGCGCGCAAGGAGCGCATCATCGCGGCGTCGCGCGATGGCGTCGAAAGCTGGCTGCGCCATACGCCGAACGTCACCGTGTTTACGGGGCACGCGCGCTTCGCGGGCGCGCATGCGGTGCGCGTCGCTGCGCGCGACGGTACGCAGATCGATCTCGAAGCGCCCGAGATCTTCATCAACACGGGCACGCGCGCGCAAATTCCCGCCATTCCCGGCCTCGAGACGATCCGCTACGAAACCAATTCGACGCTGCTCGCGCTCGAGCAACTGCCCGCGCATCTGGCGATCTGCGGCGGCAGCTACGTGGCGCTTGAATTCGCGCAGATGTTTCGCCGCTTCGGCAGCCTCGTGACGGTGCTCGTGCGCGGGCAACGCGTGCTCGCTCGCGAGGACGACGATTTCTCGCGCGCCGTACAGGACGTGCTTGCGCGCGAAGGCGTGGAATTTCGCTTCGGCGCCGAACCGCGCAGCGTCTCGCCGCTCGAAGGCGAGGCGGGCGTGCGCATCGCGCTCGACAGCGGCCCGCTCGACGTTTCGCATCTGCTCTTTGCGACCGGGCGCCTGCCGAATACCGACGATCTGGGGCTCGACGCCGCTGGCATCGAGCGCGACGCGCACGGGCTCATCGCCGTGGATGGTCAATTGCGTACGCGCGTTGAGGGCATCTGGGCATTGGGGGACGTGAACGGTCGTGGCGCGTTCACGCACACGTCATACGACGATTTCCAGATCGTCGCGGCGAATCTGCTGGACGGCAAATCGCGCAGCGCCGACACACGCATTTCCGCTTACGCCGTGTACGTCGATCCGCCGCTTGCGCGCGTTGGCATGAGCGAGCGCGACGTGCGCGAGCGCGGCAAACCCGCGCTGATCGCGACGATGCCGATGTCGCGCGTGGGCCGCGCGCGCGAACGCGGCGAGACCGACGGCTTCATGAAGGCGCTGGTGGATCCGCAAACGCAACGCATTCTCGGCGCGGCGATATTCGGCATCGAGGGCGACGAGGCAATCCACACGTTCGTCGACACGATGACGGCCGACGCGCCCTACACGACGCTGCAATACGCGATGCACGTGCACCCGACTGTGAGCGAACTGGTGCCCACGTTGCTCGACGGCCTGAAACCGCTTGAATGAGCGCTTCTGCATGAACGAACCGAACAGCGCCGCGTTTGGCAACCTCTTTGCAGGCATCAACCCGGACGCCACTGAAGAGCGCTTCGATACGCTCGTTTCGCGCGACGGGGTGCTGATCGAACGCATCGTCTCCACAGGCCAGGCGAGCCCGCCAGGATTTTGGTACGACGATGCGCGCGAAGAGTGGGTGGCGCTCCTCGTCGGCGCGGCGACGCTGGAATTCGAAGATGCGGCGCAGCCGCCGCGACGCCTGCTGCCCGGCGACTACGTGCATATTCCGGCGCACTGCCGCCATCGCGTGTCGTGGACCGATCCGAGCGTGCCGAGCGTATGGCTCGCGGTGTATATCGGCGCGGCGCAAGGTGAAGGCGACAGCGAGGCGTGAGCGCGGCGATAATCGGCACTATTGAACCGATACGCAATGTCATGCCCACGAACTATCCCCTGCGCGTCGCTCTGGTTTCCGACACGCACAATCTCGTGCGTCCCGAGTTGCTCGCCTTCGTCGAGGGCGCGGATGCCATCGTGCACGCGGGCGACATCTGCGATCAGCGCGTGCTCGACACGCTCGCGGCCATCGCGCCGCTCACTGTCGTGCGCGGCAACAACGATCATGGCGCGTGGGCCGAGGCGTTACCCGTGCAGATCGTCGTCGAGCTTGGCGGTGTTCGACTTGCGGTGGTCCACGAACTGCCGGATCTGCACGGCGATCCTGCCGGCGAAGGGATTGCCGTTGTGGTGAGCGGGCATTCGCACAAGCCTGCGCTGGAAACGCGCGAGGGCGTGCTGTACGTGAATCCCGGCAGCGCGGGGCCGCGCCGCTTCAAGCTGCCCATCTCGGCGGCGATGCTGACGATCGGGAAGGACGGCGCGTTGCACGTCGAACACGTCAATCTCGTGGAATAACGAAACGAGCGCGCAAGAAAAAAGGCCAGCGCGAGGCTGGCCTTTTTTGCGTTTCAGCGGTGCCGTATCAGGCGCGCACGGCGTTGCCGACAGCGTACTCCTCGTCGAGTTCGCGTGCGAGACGCACGCCGCGCAGTACGGCATGCGCTTCTGCCTTGGTGCTCACGCTCGGCGCCGAGCCCGGCAGCGGTCGGCGCGCCGTTTCATGCAGCGCCAGCACCGAGATGATGCCGATCACCGCCGCGCCCATCAGGTAGTAGGCGGGCATCATGAGGTTCTGCGTGTGCTCGACGAGCCAGGCTGCCACGAGCGGCGTCGTCCCGCCGAACAGCGACACCGACACGTTGAAGCCGATGGCGAGCGCGCCGTAACGGATCGCGGTCGGGAACAGCGCCGGCAGTGCCGAGGGCATCACGCCCGTGAAGCACGAGAGCAGCGCGCCGAGAATCAGGAGGCCGAAGAACACCGGCACGAGCTCGCCCGTCTGGATCAGCGTGAGCGACGGGATCGACAGCAGGATCAGGCCCACGCAGCCCGCGAGCATGACCGGCTTGCGGCCCACGGCGTCGGAGAGGCGGCCGAACGCGAGCGTCATCGGCATCATGAGGACCATCACGATCAGCACGAGGAACAGGCCGTGCGTTTCGTTGAAGTGCAGCGTGGCCGAAAGATAGCTCGGCAGATACGACAGCGCCATGTAGTCGGTCACGTTGAAGATCAGCACGAGACCCACGCACAGCAGGAAGGGGCGCAGATGCTGCGTGAGCAGCGAGTGCAGCGTGAGCTTCGGGCGCGCGTGCTCTTCGGCTTCGCGCAGTTCCGCTTCGCGCTTGAACGCGGGCGTTTCTTCGAGCTTCGTGCGGATATACAGACCCACGAGGCCGAGCGGACCCGCGATCATGAACGGCACGCGCCAGCCCCAGTCGAGCAGTTGCTGGTGCGAGAGCATGGCGGTCAGCACCGCAACCGTGCCCGCGCCGAACACATAGCCGATCAGCGTGCCGAATTCGAGGAAGCTGCCCATGAAGCCACGGCGCTTGTCGGTGGCGAATTCGGCGATGAAGGTCGCAGCGCCCCCGTATTCGCCGCCGGTCGAGAAGCCCTGCACGAGGCGCGCCACCAGCAGCAGCGCGGGCGCTGCAATGCCGATCGAGTGATACGAGGGAATCAGGCCGATGGCAAAGGTGCCGCAGGCCATCATGATCATCGTCATCGCGAGCACGCGCTGGCGGCCGATGCGGTCGCCGAGCGGCCCGAACACCATGCCGCCGATCGGGCGCACGAGGAACGCGGCCGCGAACGTGCCGAACGTGGCGATGAGCTGTGCCGAGGGGCTGCTCGACGGGAAGAACACCTGGCCGAGCGTGACGGCGATGTAGCTGTACACGCCGAAGTCGAACCATTCCATGGCGTTGCCGAGCGCCATGGCGCCGACGGCGCGTTTGAGGAGGCTTTTGTCGACGATCGTGATGTCGTCGAGGGTAAGGTCGGTCTGGGCCGACGAGCCGGAAGTGGAAGCGGTCAAGGTCTGCATCTCCAATGACTGCGACGAGCCCCACGCGAGCCCGCCACGGTTGCCGGAGAGTGCCGTTTCGCGATAGCGGCGACATTTCGCGCACGGCGCGCCGCATGTCGTCAGGGACGAGGGCGGGCCGATGACGCATCGCACAAGGCGAGCGGCGCACGAAAGCAATGCTGAGGTGTCGCGAAACGACACTCGGACGAATTGTGTTTAACGTAGCGCCTGCGTGGCCGTGGAAGGGGGGCAGGGCGCATGAGGACGCTGGACCGGCATGAGGTGCACGGTAAAGCGCCGCTGAAACGAAAAAGAAGCCCGCGTGGCGGAGCGTTCCTTTTGTCATCTGCGCATTCGGATTAACGGCGTTTTTGGGCGCCTTCCAGAATGCAATTGATGGCTAATGCCTGTTGAACGAAGCGTTATGATAGCACGATAACGGAAGATCGCGCAAACGCCCGCAACTGCGGGGATTGGGGCGCGGGCTGGAAGCCCCGTGTGGCGGGGGATTGGGCGCGATTCGATGGAACCGTTTCCGCCGTCTGGAAAGCGCATGAAGCGCATAAAAAAACCGCGCCGGGGGCGCGGTTTTTACGGGGATTGGCGCGGCGTTTTTCGTCTGTCAGGGACAGATCTCACCGTGCAACGGAAGGGTGTTTAGCCTTCGGTCGGCGGCACGTAGCCCGACGCCTGGTCGGCGCCTTCGCCGAAGAAGAACTTCTCCGTCTGCTTCATCAGGTACTGACGCGCACGCGGATCGGCCATGTTCAGGCGGTTTTCGTTGATCAGCATGGTCTGCTGCTTGAGCCATTGCTGCCACGCCTCCTTCGAGACGCTTTCGTAGATGCGTTTGCCGAGTTCGCCCGGCAGCGGGGGAAAGTCGAGTCCCTCGGCTTCCTTGCCGAGCTTCGCGCATTGGATCATACGGGCCATGCTGTGCTTCTCCTTAGTCGTATGTGTGGGGTGGCGGCGCGCCCTGTCTGCGGACGGTGCAGACGGGAACGTTCAGAGCTGTTTCATCAGCACGAGCGACTTGCGCTGCCAGTTATAGAGGCGGCGGCGGTCTTCGGGCAGGTCGTCCACCGTGGCCTTGACGAAGCCGCGCTTCAGGAACCAGTGTTCGGTGCGCGTCGTGAGCACGAAAATGCGCGTGAGGCCGCGTGCCCGCGCGCGTTGCTCGATACGGCGCAGGAGTCGCTCGCCATCGCCGGAGCCCTGGGCTTCGGGCGAGACCGTGAGGCACGCCATCTCGCCGATGCGCTCCTGCGAATACGCGTACAGCGCCGCGCAGCCAAAGAGCACGCCGTCGTGCTCGATCACCGAGAAATGGTCGATGTCGCGCTCGATCTGGTGACGCCCGCGACGCACGAGCGTGCCGTCGGTTTCGAGCGGCTCGATCAGCGTGAGAATGCCGCCGACGTCGTCGGGGGTCGCTTCGCGCAGGCTTTCCAGGTTCTCGTACGAGATCATGGTGCCCACGCCGTCGTGCAGGAACAGTTCGAGCAGCAAGCCGCCGTCGAGCACGTAGGGAATGATGTGCGCGCGGCCCACGCCGCCGCGGCAGGCGCGAATGGAGTGCTTCAGATAGAAGCCCTCGTCGCCGAGCACGGTGCCGCCTTCCTGCAGCTTGTAGGCGTCGTCGAGCGACATTTCGCGGATCAGCTCGCCTTCCTCGTTGATCAGGCCCTGCGTCTCCGTGAGGAAAATGATCTTGTCGGCGCGCAACGCGATGGCCGCCGCCGAGGCGACGTCTTCCATCGACAGGTTGAACGCCTCGCCCGTGGGCGAAAAGCCGAGCGGCGAGAGCAGCACGAGCTTGCGGCTCGCGAGCGAGTGGCGGATCGAATCGGCGTCGATCTTGCGCACGACACCCGTGTGCTGGAAGTCCACGCCGTCGAGAATGCCGACCGGACGCGCCGTCACGAAGTTGCCCGACACCACGCTGATGTGCGCGTGCGCCATGGGCGTATTCGGCAGACCCTGGCTGATCGCGGCCTCGATGTCGAGACGCACTTCACCGGCCGCTTCCTTCGCCGATTCGAGCGCGCGGGCATTGGTGATGCGCATGCCGTGCGAGAACTCGGACTCGACGCCGTGCAGGCTCATCTGCTCTTCGACCTGCGGGCGCGAACCGTGCACGAGCACGATCTGGATGCCCATGGCCTGCAGGAGAGCGATGTCGGCAACGAGCGCGTTGAGCAGATTCTGGTGCACGACCTCGCCGCCGAAACCGACGACGAATGTCTTGCCCTGGAACGCGTGGATGTAGGGTGCGACCGATCGCATCCAATCCACGAATTGCGCGTGCTGCGCCATGATCTGCGAGTCGGAATCCGCAGCGGCGGCGGAGGCCGGCGCGCTGGCGGTGGCGGGGACGAGGTCGGTTTGGGAATTCATGCCCGGGATTATAATGCGCCCCCATGTCGAATGTACCCAAAAGACCTGCCTCGGCGCAGGGCAGCAACACCCCGGCCGGGCAGGAAACGGCGCAGGACGGCGCGAAAGCGAAAAGCGCGTCGCAGAAGTATGGCGACGGGGAAAAGCTCGCGTCGTCGGACAAGCTTGCCACGCTCATGGGCGGCGGCGTGCTGGGCGGCGCACGCGTGCAGGACAAGCGTGCGGCACCGCCCGCGCCGACGCAGTCCGCGAGTCCCAAGGACGCGCCAGGCGGGCATGGCGAAACACGCAAGCCCGAGCAACCTCGCGAAGCGCGAAATGTTTCTCAGCCAGCGGCGGCGCAGCCGGCGCGCAGGGAGCCAAATCGCGCAGCGCAAAGCGAACAACGCGTGCAGCAGGGTGAGGCACGCGCGCCGCGCAAGCCAGACGCGCAGCGTGATGCCCGGGCGCAAACGCAACGCGCACCGCGCGACGCTACGGATAACGCATCGCAGAAGCCGTCGCGCAATGCCCCGCGTGATCCTTCCCAGCAGCAAAAGCCGACGCAACATCAACCGCACCGCGCGCCACGGCCGCAAGCTGTACGCGAACGCGATCCCTCCGCGCAGCAGCGCGCCGCGCGCACTGGCAACGAAACGGCCGTAACGAATGAAACGGCCGAAGCGGCCGCAGCGAACGAACGCAAGCCGCGCAGCGAGCGCCCGGCGCGTGCTCCGCGCGCCAACGTCGAGCCGAACAAGGTCCCGCCCATCACGTTCCCCGAAGCGCTGCCGGTTTCAGGCCGTCGCGAGGAAATCGCGCGTGCGATTGCGCAGAATCAGGTCGTGATCGTGAGCGGTGAAACGGGCTCAGGCAAGACCACGCAGTTGCCGAAAATCGCGCTCGCTTTGGGCCGCGGCCTCGGCGCGGGCGGCACGGGTCTGATCGGCCATACGCAGCCGCGGCGGATCGCGGCTTCGGCCACGGCGCGCCGTATTGCCGACGAACTCAATACGCCATTCGGCGAGGTGGTCGGCTACAAGGTGCGCTTCACCGACAATCTCTCGCCGGGCGCCTCGGTCAAGCTCATGACCGACGGCATTCTGCTCGCGGAGACGCAAACCGATCCGCTGCTCAAGGCCTACGACACGATCATCATCGACGAGGCGCACGAGCGCAGTCTCAACATCGACTTTCTGCTCGGCTATCTGAAGGAGATCCTGCCGCGCCGGCCCGACCTCAAGCTGATCGTGACCTCGGCGACGATCGACGCCGATCGCTTCGCGCGCCACTTCGGCAGCGAGGAAAAGCCTGCGCCGGTGATCGAGGTGAGCGGGCGGCTGTACCCCGTCGAGGTGCGCTACCGGCCGGTGCAGGAGGACAGCCCGGCGGTGAAGAATGCGCAGGGCACGACGGGCCGCGAGCGCAGTGAAAAGGGCGCGAAGTCGCAGCGAGACAGCGATCGCGACCTCATGGAAGCGATCGTCGACGCCGTCGATGAACTCTGCCGCGAAGGCTCGGGCGACGTGCTCGTATTCCTGCCCGGCGAGCGCGAAATTCGCGACGCAGCGGAAGCGCTGCGCAAGCACCATCCGCCGCACACGGAAATCTTGCCGCTTTTCGCACGCCTTTCCGCGCAGGAGCAGGAGCGCGTGTTCAAGCCTTCGAACGCGCGCCGCATCGTGCTTGCGACCAACGTGGCCGAAACCTCGCTCACGGTGCCAGGTATCCGCTACGTGGTCGATACCGGCCTCGCGCGCGTGAAACGTTATTCGTACCGCAACAAGGTCGAGCAACTGCAGATCGAATCGATCTCGCAGGCGGCCGCGAACCAGCGCGCGGGCCGTTGCGGTCGCGTAGCCGACGGCATCTGCATCCGGCTTTACGAGGAATCGGATTTCATCGCGCGGCCGCGATTCTCCGATCCGGAAATCCTGCGCTCGTCGCTTGCCGCCGTGATTCTGCGCATGAAGTCGCTGCATCTCACGGCGATCGAGACGTTCCCGTTCATCGAGCCGCCGCCGGGCCGCGCGATCGCCGACGGCTATCAGTTGCTCAACG
This sequence comes from Paraburkholderia sp. J8-2, assembly GCF_905220195.1. Taxonomy (NCBI): domain Bacteria; kingdom Pseudomonadati; phylum Pseudomonadota; class Betaproteobacteria; order Burkholderiales; family Burkholderiaceae; genus Paraburkholderia; species Paraburkholderia sp. J8-2. Next base: position 323,690 of record NZ_CAJMZA010000004.1, on the reverse strand, counting down.
AGCTGGGCGCAGTCGACGACGACAACGCGCTCACGCCGCTTGGCCGCGAACTCGCGCGCCTGCCGCTCGACCCGCGCGTGGGCCGCATGATTCTCGGCGCGCGCGACGAGCAGGCGCTGCGCGAGGTGCTCATCATCGCGAGCGCGCTTTCGGTGCAGGACCCGCGCGACCGGCCGATCGAGGCGCAAGAGCAAGCCGATCAGGCGCATCGCCGTTTCGCCGACGAGCGCTCCGAGTTTCTCCAGTGGCTCAAGATCTGGGCCTGGTTCGAAGAGGCCGTCGCGCACAAGAAGTCCAACCGGCAATTGCTGGATGCGTGCCGCGCGAACTTCCTTTCGCACTTGCGTCTGCGCGAATGGCGCGATGTGCATTCACAATTGCTGACGGTGGTGCGCGAGCATGGCTGGCGGATCAACGAAGCCGACGCGACCTACGAGCAGATCCATCACGCGCTGCTCACGGGCCTGCTCGGCAACATCGGCCTGAAGGCCGACGACGAGCCGCACTACCTCGGTGCGCGTAGCATCAAGTTCCACTTGTGGCCGGGCTCTGCGCTCGTGAAGAAGGCGGGGCGCTGGGTGGTGGCGGCGGAACTCGTCGAAACGAGCCGCCTCTACGCGCGCTGCATCGCGAAGATCGAGCCCGAGTGGCTCGAGAAGGTGGGCGCGCATTTGCTGAAGAAGTCGCTTTCCGAGCCGCATTGGGAAAAACGCGCGGCGCAGGTGAGCGCGTTCGAGCGCGGGGTGCTGTATGGCCTGCCGGTGTACCAGCGCCGGCGCGTGGCGTTCGGCAAGCAGGACCCGGCGCGTGCGCGTGAACTCTTCATTCGCGGCGCGCTGGTGGAAGGCGAATTCGACACGAAACTCGCGTTCTTCGCGCATAACCGCAAGCTGCTTGCCGATATCGAGCAGCTGGAACACAAGTCGCGCCGCCAGGACGTGCTCGTCGACGACGAATTGATCTACGGCTTCTACGATCAGGCGATACCTGAGGGCATTTACTCGGGCGCGGCGTTCGAGCGCTGGTATCGCGACGAGGTGAGGAAGGGCGGCCAGCCCGAGGACAAGCTGCGTCTGTTGTACCTCTCTCGCGACGACCTGATGCGTCACGAAGCGGCCGGCGTGACGACCGATCTGTTCCCGAAGCGCATGACGATGTCGGGCGTGGCGATGGCGCTCACGTATCACTTCGAGCCGGGCTCGCCGCGCGACGGCGTGACGCTCGCGGTGCCGCTCTACGCGCTCAACCAGGTCGATGCGCGCCGCTGCGAATGGCTCGTGCCGGGCATGCTCAAGGAGAAGGCGCAACTGCTGCTGAAGTCGCTGCCGCAGAAGCTGCGCCGGCATTGCGTGCCGTTGCCCGAGTACGCGGCTGGCTTTGCCGAGCGTGTGGGCGGCGAGCGCTTCGGCGCGGGCGGTCTGCTGGAGGCGCTGATCGCCGACGTGCGCGAGCAGAAGCAGGTCGCGCTGAAATCCGCCGACTTCAAGCTGGAAACGCTGGCCGCCCACCTTTTCATGAACTTTAAGGTGATCGACGAGCACGGTCGCCAGCTCGCGATGGGCCGCAACCTCGCGCAACTGCGCGCTGAACTTGGTGCGCAGGCACAGCAGCAATTCCAGAAGCTCGCGAGCGCAACGGCGCTGGCTGCGCTGGAAACGCACGCGCAGGGCGGGGATGTCGCGCAGATCGCCCAGGCCGAACGCGGGGCGAGCGCCAACGCGCCGCAAAAGAGCAACGTGCCGCACACGAGCGCGCCGGGAGATGCCGCGCCCGCCACCGCGCTCTACGAAAACCTCACGACGTGGAATTTCGGCAAGCTGCCCGAGCTGCTGGAAATCCGCCGCGGCGGACAGACGCTGTTCGGCTATCCGGCGCTCGTCGATCGTGGCACGCATTGCGATGTCGAAGTGTTCGATTCGCCGGAGGAGGCCGCGCGGATTCATCGCGCGGGGCTGCGTCGATTGTTCGCGCTGCAGCTGCGTGAGCCGATCCGCTACCTGGAGAAAAATCTGCCGGGCCTGCGCGAGATGGCGATGCAGTTCATGGCGCGCGCCACGCAGGAGGAGCTGCGCGACCAGTTGGTCGAACTCGCGCTCGACCGCGCCTGCCTGCAAGATCCGCTGCCCGACGACGACGCGAGTTTCCACGCGCGCAAGGACGAAGGCCGCGGACGTCTGTCGCTGCTCGCGCAGGAAATTGCCCGGCTCGTGGGCCAGATCCTCGCCGAGTATGCGTCGCTCGCGAAGAAGCTCGTGCAGGCCAAGGCGTTCGGTGCGCCCGCAGCGGACATGCAGGCGCAGGTCGACGCGCTCATCAGCAAGCGCTTCATTCTGGAAACGCCCTATGCGCAGCTCGTGCATTTCCCGCGCTACTTGAAGGGCGTCGCGCTGCGCATCGACAAGCTGCGTGCCGACCCCGCACGCGACGCGCGCCAGGCCGCCGAGTTTCAGCCGCTCGCGCAGCAGTATCAGCGCGCGCTCTCGCAGCGCGGCGGCGTTTTCGATCCGCGTCTCTCGGAGTTCCGCTGGCTGCTCGAGGAGCTGCGCATCTCGCTCTTCGCCCAGGAGTTGCGCACGCCGATGCCGGTTTCCGTGAAGCGTCTGTACAAGGTTTGGGAATCGATGCAGCGATAAGCCGCACCTGCCCGCCACTGCCGGCGTATTTTCGGCATTGCGGGCCATAACACTTGTTCGAAATGGGGCGCTTTATTGCGCCCCTTTCATATTTCAAGGGCCCTACGTCAACCTTGCGTGCAGGTAGACGTTCTACAATCACGAATCTGCCCGGGAACGATTCTTCATGCCGAACCACAACACATTTAGCCGCTCATTTGGCCGCTCATTTGGCCGCTTTGCCACCAAGACCGCTGCCGCCGCACTCGCCTGTGCCGCGCTGGTTTCAACGGCCGCGCATGCGAACAACATCATCGTCCTCAATTCGGGCGAAGCCACGCTGAGCCTCATCGACGACAAGACGCACGAAGTCGTCGGCACCGTGCCCACAGGCAAGGAACCGCATCACCTCTTTCCCACGCCGGACAACACGTCGCTGATCGTCGCGAACTCGGTGTCGAACAACCTGCTGTTCGTCGATCCGAAAACCGGCAAGCCGCAGCGCTGGGTCGAAAACGTCGAAGACCCGTATCAGCTCGGCTTCTCGCCCGACCGCAAGTGGTTCGTCACCACGGGGCTGCGCCTCGACCGTCTCGACATCTACAACTACGCGGGCGGCAGCAATATCACGCTCGCGAAGCGCCTGCCGCTCTCGGCCATGCCGAGTCACCTGGCGTTCACCAACGACAGCCGCACCGTGTTCGTTTCGCTGCAGGTGTCGGGCGAAATCGCAGCGGTCGATCTGCCCACGCAGAAGGTGCTCTGGAAAATGAAGGTCGGTTCCGCACCGGCCGGCCTGTGGCTCACGCCCGGCGACAAGTACCTGCTCGTCGGCATGACGGGCGCCGACTATGTGGCGGTCGTAGACTGGCGCAACCAGAAAATCGTCAAGACGATCCAGGTGGGCAAGGCCGCGCACAACTTCCGCTCGCTCGTGGACGGCCGCCACGTGCTGGTGTCGAGCCGCGTGGCGAATGTCATTAGCATCATCGACGAGGAAACGCTCGAAAAGACCGGTGAGATCAGCGGTCTGATGCCCGGTCCGGACGACATGGAACTTACCGCCGACAAGCGTTATCTTTGGGTGACGTTCCGTTTCGCGAAGCACATCGGCCTCATCGACATGCAGTCGAAGAAGCTCATCAAGACCATCGCCGTGGGCCGCTCGCCGCATGGCATCTACTTCTACGATCGCGCGCCCGTGACGGCGCCGAACGGGGCCTGAAGAACGGGAGGACGTGTGGACATGGTGGCGTCTGGGCTGGCGGTGATCGCGCACGCGGGGCAGGCCGTGGTTGCGGGTGCGGACGACCTCGTGTCGTGGCTCCAGACGCTTCTCTATGTCAATGCGATTCAGCCGCTGCTTTTCCACGTCGGCATGATGGACGTGGACGAAGACACCTACGACGCGCTCTACTGGGTGATCGTGGGCGTGCTCGAAGTGGGCCTGATGTACGCGTTGCTGCGCCCGCTCGAAGCGCTCCTGCCCGCGGAGAAGTGGCGTGACCGCAAGGGGGTAGGGGTGGATGCGCTCTACACCTGGATCACGCGCCTCGGCATTCTGAACCTGCTGTTTTTCTTCACGATGCAGCCGTTCTTCGACCGCGCGCAGAGCGCGCTGCGGCTCATGGGCGTGAAGACGGTGGATCTCGACAACCTTTGGCAGGGCGTGACCACGCAGCCGCTCGTGGCATTCGCCATCTACCTCGTGGTGCTCGACTTCTTCAGCTACTGGTATCACCGGCTTTCGCATCGCTACGGCATCTGGTGGGAACTGCATGCCGTGCATCACAGCCAGCGCAAGATGTCGCTCTGGTGCGATGACCGCAACCATCTGCTCGACGTGGTCGGTCAATCGTGCATGTTCGCCGTCGTCGCGCTCGTGATTGGCGTGCCGCCCGCGCAATTCGTGGTGCTCGTGGCGCTCACGAACTTCATGCAGAGCGTGCAGCACGCCAATATTCGCGTGCATTTCGGCTGGCTCGGCGAGCGGCTGGTCGTGAGCCCGCGTTTTCACCGCCGCCATCACGCCATTGGCTATGGCCATGAAGGCACCCACTACGGCTGCAACTTCGGCGTGCTGTTCCCCTGGTGGGACATGATGTTCGGCAGCGCGTCGTTCAATCGCGAGATCGAGCCCACGGGTATTCGCGACCAGCTCGAAGGCGCGCGCTATGGCGAAGGCTTCTGGGCGCAGCAGGGTTATGCGTTCAACCGCATCGCGCGGCGCCTGCGCTCGGGTTCCCATGCGGCCACTGCCGCGCGGGCCGAGGCACGCGACGACGCCACCGTGACCTGAACGCCGGCGCGGCGTCTTTCCCCTTCATCGCAGCCGTCTTACCCGCCGTACGCGCGGTGGTTTATGCTGTCGGCTTGGTCGCACCGATTTCGCCGACACTGTGTTCTCCACCCGTCCTTTTCGCCTTATTCCGCTCGCATGAATGATCTGTTGCGCTCGTTCGGACGCGCGCTCGCGAGCGTGTTCCATCCCGCCATGCTGCTCCTCACCTTCGTGCCGTTTCTCGTGGCGGCGGCGGTGTGGGGCGCCGTGCTCTATGTGTTCTGGCAGCCACTGCTCGACCTCATGCGCGGCGCGCTCGCGAACTGGTCGTCCACGGCCTACCTCTACCATCTCTTCGACGCACTCGGCTTTGGCTGGCTTCGCGCGACGATCGCGCCGTTTCTGGTCATCATCCTGACGATTCCGCTCATCGTGATTTCGGTGTTGCTGCTGATCGTCGCGATTTCGATGCCGCGCGTGATCGGCCATCTTTCGAAGCGCCAGTATCCGATGCTCGAGATGCGGCGCGGCGGCAGCTGGTACGGCAGTCTGTTCTATTCGCTCGTCACGACCCTCGTCTGCCTGATCGTCATGATCGTGACGCTGCCGCTCTGGCTCATCCCGCCGTTCTTCGCGCTCATTCCGCCGCTCTTGTGGGGCTGGCTCACGTATCGTGTGATGACCTACGACGCGCTGGCGCTGCACGCAACCGTCGAGGAGCGCCGCGCGCTGGTGCGCAGCCACCGCCTGCCGCTGCTCGTGATCGGCGTGGTGAGCGGGTTGCTCGGCTCGTTGCCCACGGCGATCTGGGCCGTCTCCGCGTGGCTGCTGCTGTTCTTTCCGGTGCTCGCGGCGGTGACCATCTGGATTTACGCGTTCATTCTGGTGTTCACGGCACTCTGGTTCGGGCACTACTGTCTGCGCGCGCTTCAGCGCATGCGCGCGCATGAAGTGCAGCAGGCATCCGGTGACGTGACGATCGTGCACTAACACGCTCCACACTCAAGACAATTCAGCGAGGCGACACATGGCATTTGGCGTCATCATCATCGGCGACGAGATTCTCTCGGGGCGCCGCTCCGACAAGCATCTGCCGAAGGTCATCGAATTGCTCGGCGCGCGCGGCCTCTCGCTCGAGTGGGCCCAGTACGTGGGCGACGACCCCGTGCGCATTACCGAGACGCTGCGGCGCTCGTTCGCTTCGGGCGACATCGTATTTTCGACGGGCGGCATCGGCGCGACGCCGGACGACCACACGCGCCAGTGCGCGGCCGCGGCGCTGGGCGTGCCGCTCGCGCTGCATCCGGATGCCGAGGCGGCGATCCGCGAGCGGATTCGCGACATGCACACGGGCGCCGATCCCGTGAACTTTCAGTCGCCCGAGAATCTGCATCGCTTCCAGATGGGCACGTTCCCGCAGGGCTGCGAGATCATCCCGAACGGCTACAACAAGATTCCGGGCTTTTCGATCCGCGATCATCACTTCGTGCCCGGTTTCCCAGTGATGGCCTGGCCGATGATCGAGTGGGTGCTCGACACGAAGTACGCGCACCTGCATCACCAGACGCCGCACGCCGAGAAGTCGCTGCTCGTGTTCGAGTTGCCGGAGTCGACGCTCACGCCGCTCATGGAGCGCATCGAGCGCGATTTTCCGGGCGTGCGGGTGTTCAGCCTGCCGAGCGTCGGCGATACGGAGCGCGGCGGCATTTACGCGCGCCGGCATATCGATCTGGGCGTGAAGGGCGAGCCCGAGGCCGTGGCGGCCGCCTTCGTGAAGCTGCGCGAAGGCGTGCACGAACTGGGCGGCGATGTGGTCGAGCCGCCGGCGCCGGGCGAGGGCGCGCCTGATCGCGAGCGCCGCAGCGGGCCGCGCGCCGGTTTTTGAGTTAGCGAGTCAAGGTGCGCCGCGTAGCGCGGTAGGGCTGGCGGCGCATCATCGGCGTGTCACACGGGGCGCTCAGAGTGGCCCGTTGGGTTGCAGCGGGCCAGTTTCAGGGCTTTATGCGCCGATCCACGGCAAGCCGCGGAAGCACCAGCCTGTGACGGTTTTGCGATGTCCCTGGCCGTCTTTGTCGCCTTCGAAACCTTCGAGCAGGTCATAGGCTTTCGTGAAGCCGGCCTTTGCGGCTTCGATGGCGGCGAGCTTGGAGCGTGCGGCGCTGCGGCACAGGAACAGCACGGGTGCGTCGGTTTCCACGGCGCTCTTGAGCTGGGTGAGGAACTCGGCGTTGGGCACGCCGCCCGGATAGCGGGTCCATTCGACGTGCGAGTATTGGCCGTCGCCCACGACGGGACGGCCGACCCAGTCGAGTTCAGCGCGCGTGCGCACGTCAACGAGGCGCGCACGCGGGTCGAGCTGCAGAAGCTCGAATGCCTCTGCGGGCGATACCGCGCCCGCGTAGGGCAGCTGGTTCTCGACGCGGCGCTTCTCGGCCTGGGCGTACAACTGTTCGAGCGTACTCATGACAACGGATCTCCTGTTTCGCGTTGGACCAAAAAACCATTCTAGCGCGTGGGGACGGAGCGAGGAGGCCGGTTCGGGCAACGCAAAACCGCAACCGCGCGGTGCTTGACCAACATAAAGGGCGGAATGCATTAAGTTGGTGCATTCGAGGCGTTTTGCACCATAATAAAGAGAGATTCGCGCGCCAAATTCGGGATTGCACGAATTTGGTGCCGATGAGTCGCCACCTTGGTGGCTCCACAAAAGCGCGGCGCACGATTTTTGATTGCAAGTGTGTGTCGCGAAAGGGATTTGCGCCACGTTGGCGCATGCATGGCACGGAAGCTGCTTTATATGTCTCGATCGATTCGCAGCCGGCCAGTCGAGGTCAGCAGGACGGACCTGGGAAGGAGGCGGCCGGCGAGGATCAACAAGATTGGGACGGCGGCAGCGTTCGCCGAAATCGTTAATCAGGAGAATAGGTTATGAGTAAATCCGTGGCCGACGTCATGCAACTCGTCAAGGACGAAGACGTCAAGTTTGTCGACTTCCGCTTCACGGACACGCGCGGCAAGGAGCAGCACGTTTCGGTTCCGCTGTCGGCATTCGACGAAGACAAGTTCGAGTCGGGTCATGCGTTTGACGGTTCGTCGATCGCCGGCTGGAAGGGCATCGAAGCCTCGGACATGCTGCTCGTGCCGGACCCGAACACGGCCTTCATCGACCCGTTCTACGAAGAATCGACGCTGGTCCTGACCTGCGACGTGGTTGAGCCGGCCGACGGCAAGGGCTACGAGCGCGACCCGCGCTCGCTGGCAAAGCGCGCTGAAGCCTATCTGAAGAGCACGGGTCTCGGCGACACCGCCTTCTTCGGTCCGGAGCCGGAATTCTTCATTTTCGATTCGGTCCAGTGGAACACGGATCAGTCGGGCTGCTTCGTGAAGATCGGCTCGGATGAAGCACCGTGGTCGTCGGGTCGCGAAATCGAAGGCGGCAACACGGGTCACCGTCCGGGCACGAAGGGCGGCTACTTCCCGGTCGCGCCGGTCGACACGTTCCAGGACATCCGTTCGGAAATGTGTCTGCTGCTCGAGCAGATCGGCATTCCGGTCGAAGTGCACCACCACGAAGTGGCGGGCCAGGGCCAGAACGAAATCGGCACGAAGTTCTCGACGCTGGTTCAGCGCGCGGACTGGACGCAGCAACTGAAGTACATCGTCCACAACGTGGCGCACACGTACGGCAAGACGGCGACGTTCATGCCGAAGCCGGTCGTTGGCGACAACGGTTCGGGCATGCACGTTCACCAGTCGATCTGGAAGGACGGCCAGAACCTGTTCGCGGGCAACGGCTACGCAGGCCTGTCGGAATTCGCGCTGTTCTACATCGGCGGCATCATCAAGCACGCTCGCGCGCTGAACGCCATCACGAACCCGGGCACGAACTCGTACAAGCGTCTCGTTCCGCACTTCGAAGCGCCGGTCAAGCTCGCTTACTCGGCACGCAACCGTTCGGCGTCGATTCGTATTCCGCACGTGTCGAACCCGAAGGGCCGCCGTATCGAAACGCGCTTCCCGGATCCGCTCGCCAACCCGTACCTGTGCTTCTCGGCACTGATGATGGCAGGTCTGGACGGCGTGCAGAACAAGATCCACCCGGGCGAAGCCGCCGACAAGAACCTGTACGACCTGCCGCCGGAAGAGGATGCAAAGATCCCGACCGTTTGCGCCGGCCTCGACCAGGCGCTCGAAGCGCTCGACAAGGATCGCGAGTTCCTGACGCGCGGTGGTGTGTTCACCGACGGCATGATCGACGCGTACCTCGCGCTGAAGGAAAGCGAACTGCAACGCGTGCGTATGACCACGCACCCGGTCGAGTTCGAACTGTACTACTCGCTGTAATTGGCGATGGCGCTTCGCTGCACGCTGTACAGCGAAGCGCCGGTTCAGTTTGTACGACTCGCAGGACGCTTAGGCGTTGGTCTCCAAGGGACGGCGGTGCCGTCCCTTTTTCGTTGGGCGCTTGATGCACGCCGACCCGCTCATTGAACAGTACTAACGACCAGGACCGTAGCCGGTGCGCCGCGTGGCGGCCGGCCTGAAACATGGTGCTCAAGAATCTGATCAAGGCAAGAAAGGGCCACGCCGAACCGCTCTCCGGCGACGCGCCGCTCATCGAGTCGGGCCTGTTGCCCGGCTTCGAGGCGCTGCCCACGGTCGTGCTCGTGCTCGACAAGCGCACGCTGCGTGTCGCCTTCGCGAATCCTTCGGCGGAGGCGATGCTCGATCTCTCGCGCCGTCAGCTCGCGCAGATGGCGTGGTCCGATCTCTTCTCGAACGCGGACGAGCTGCTTTCGACGATCGCGTCGATCGCCGAGCATCGCTTTCACGCAACGCGGCTCGACGCTTCGCTCGAACGCCTTGGCCGCGAGCCGCTGAACGTGCATGTGGTGGTGGGCTTTCTCGAAAGCGCGCCCGACTATGTGTTGCTCGAACTGTTCGAGAACGAGCGGCATCTGCGCAGCGATCGCGAGGAGCGCATTCACGACCTCACGGCCGTGAACAAGCATTTGATTCGCAATCTCGCGCACGAGATCAAGAACCCGCTCGGCGGCATTCGCGGCGCCGCGCAACTGCTCGAATTCGAGCTTGGCGCGCTGGAGCGCGACGAATTGCGCGAGTACACGCAGGTGATCATCAAGGAGTCGGACCGCCTGCAAACGCTCGTCGACCGGCTGCTGGAGCCGCACCGTCATCCGCATATCGTGGGCGACGTGAATATTCACGAAGTGTGCGAGCGCGTGCGCGCCGTGATCCTCGCGGAATTCCCGCGCGGCCTCACGATCGAGCGCGACTACGACGTGAGCGTGCCCGACCTGCGCGGCGACAAGGAGCAGCTGATCCAGGCACTGCTGAACATCGTGCGCAACGCGGCGCAGGCGCTGCGCGAGCGTATCTCGCAGGGCGACGCGCGCATCGAATTGCGCACGCGTGTTGCGCGCAAGATCACGATTTCGAAACGCCTGTGCAAGCTGGCATTGGACTTGCATATCACTGACAACGGACCCGGCATTCCCGAAGATATTCGCGACCGCATCTTCTATCCGCTCGTTTCCGGACGCGAGGATGGCAGCGGTCTCGGCCTCACGCTCGCGCAGACGTTCGTCCAGCAGCACGACGGACTTATCGAAGTGGATAGCCGGCCGGGCCACACTGAGTTTCAGATATTGCTGCCGCTTGATAGTTGAACAAACAACGACTCAAGTTGTTAACGGATTTACCGATACCGCACGCCACCAGGACTTCTGACCGATCTTATGAAGCCGATCTGGATAGTAGACGACGACCAATCGATACGCTGGGTGCTCGAAAAGGCCCTTGCCCGCGAGAACTTCGCGACCCGCAGCTTTTCGAACGTGCGCGAAGCCGCGAGCGCGCTCGATCACGACAGCCCGCAGGTGCTCGTCTCCGACATCCGCATGCCGGGCGGCTCGGGCCTCGAGCTGCTGCAAACGGTGCGCGAGCGTGTGCCGGGGTTGCCCGTCATCATCATGACGGCGTTCTCGGACCTCGACAGCGCGGTCGCCGCGTTTCAGGGCGGCGCGTTCGAGTATCTCGCCAAGCCTTTTGACGTCGACAAGGCCGTCGAGCTGATTCGCCGCGCCGTGGACGAAAGCATGCGCGGCGAGCAGCAGTGGGACGAGCGTCCCGCTGAGGCGCCCGAGATGCTCGGCCAGGCGCCGGCCATGCAGGACATGTTCCGCGCCATCGGACGGCTTTCGCATTCGGCGGCCACCGTGCTCATCACGGGCGAGTCTGGCACCGGAAAGGAGCTTGTCGCGCGCGCCTTGCACCGACATAGCCCACGCGCGAACGGTCCGTTCATTGCGCTGAACACTGCCGCCATTCCGAAGGATCTTCTGGAATCCGAACTGTTTGGCCACGAGCGCGGTGCGTTCACGGGCGCGCAGGCCATGCGCCAGGGCCGCTTCGAACAGGCCGAGAACGGCACGTTGTTCCTCGACGAAATCGGCGACATGCCGTTCGATCTGCAAACGCGCCTCTTGCGTGTGCTCTCGGACGGGCAGTTCTACCGCGTGGGCGGACACAATCCGCTGCGCGCGAACGTGCGCGTGATCGCCGCGACGCACCAGAATCTCGAAACGCGTGTGCGCCAGGGCCTCTTCCGCGAGGACTTGTATCACCGGCTCAACGTGATTCGCCTGCGTTTGCCCGCGCTGCGCGAACGCAGCGAGGACATTCCGTTGCTCACGCGCCACTTCCTCCAGAAGAGCGCGCGCGAACTGGGCGTGGAGCCCAAGCGCGTCTCCGACGAGGCGCTTGCCTGGATGTCCGCGCTGCCGTTTCCGGGCAACGTGCGCCAGCTCGAGAATCTCGCGAACTGGCTCACGGTGATGGCGCCCGCGCAGACCATCGAGATCAAGGATCTGCCGCCTGACCTCGTGCCTGCGCACGGCTCTGCGAGTGCGGCGGCGCATCTCGGCGATGCCGCGGCCGAAGCCAGTGCGGCGGCCAATGGCGCGAGCGCTGCATCGCCCGTTGCGGGTGCTTTGGCGGGCGCGGGCTTGCCTGGCGCCATGGGCGGCGTCTCGGGCGGCGTGGTGTTCGGCACGCCTGCGTTCGGCGCGTCTAACGGTGCCGCGGCTGCCGTCGCGACGCTGAGCGTGTGGGAGAGCGGTTTGCGCACGGAAGTCGCGCGTCTCTTGCGCGAGAACAGCGCCGACGTGATGGACGAACTCTCGCGGCGCTTCGAAGCCGCCGTGATCCGCGAGGCGCTGGATTTCACGCGCGGTCGCAAGGTCGAGGCCGCCGAGCGTCTTGGCATTGGACGCAACACCATTACGCGCAAGATCCAGGAACTCAATCTGGAATGAGCGTGCGTTAGCATGTGACAACGGGCCGGCCTCGCGCAATGCGAGCCGGCCCGTTGCGCAGTGCGCCGGTGCGCACACAGGGCATAATCGACGCTGTTTTCCTGTCGACGACCGATCATGCCCGTGACTTCTCCCTGGCCCGCCGAGGCCGACCCCTTCCTTTCGCTCGAATCGCTCGACGACCCCGCCGTCATGGCCTGGGTCGAGTCGCAGAATGCGCGCACGCGCGCCGCGTGGCAGGGCGGTGCGCGTTTCGAGGCGCTGGAAAAGCGCCTCGCGCAGGCCTACCTGCCTCGCGAACGGCCCGTGATCCCGAGCCGCTGGCAGCAGTGGGCCTACGACCTCTGGGAGGACGAGGACAATCCCAAGGGCCTGTGGCGCCGCGCGCTCTGGGCCGACTGGCGCGCTCACAAGCCGCAGTGGCAAACGCTCATCGACTTCGACGCGCTCGGTGCGAAAGAAGGGAAGCCATGGGTGTGTGCGGGTATCGACGTCCTTTACCCGGACGGCGACCGTGCGCTGATCCAGCTCTCCGATGGCGGTTCCGACGCAGTCATCGTGCGCGAGTTCGATATCGTGAAGCGCGAATTCGTGAGCGATGGCTTCGCGATTGCGAAGGAAGGCAAGCACATCATTTCGTGGATCGATCGCGATACCGTGTACCTGGGCTGGGATGCGGGCGGCAAAGCCGGCAAGAAGATGCTCACGCGCTCGGGCTACCCGCGCGAGGTGCGCCGCTGGACGCGCGGCACGGCGCTCGCGGACGCGCCGGTGGTATTCAGCGGCGAGTTCGACGACATCAGCGTCGAGGGCGACTACGACCCGGTTGAAAAGCGCCACGACGTGGTGCGCAGCGTCGACTTCTTCGATTCCTATACCTATCGCCTGGATGAGCGTGGCGACTGGCAAGTGTACGACGTGCCCACGCATGTCTCGGTGGGCGCGTGGCATGGCTGGCTGCTGCTCGAACCGCGCCTCGACTGGACCGTTGCGGGCGTGACGTACAAGGGCGGCGCGTTGCTCGTGATTCGCGAGGACGCTTTCCTCGCAGGTGACCGCGCCTTCACGGCGCTCTTCACGCCGACTCCCGTTACGTCGGCATGCGACTGGACCAATACGCTAAACGTCCTGATCGTCTCCTGGCTCGACGACGTGGAGAGCCGCACGATGCTCTGGCAGCCGCGGCAGGAGGATGGCGCGTGGCGCTGGGAGTCTCGCGTGTTTCCCGCACGTGCGAGTTCGCAGGTGGACGTCTCGCCCATTGAAGACACGCTCAACGACGAGGTATTCGTCGACGTCGACGATTACCTGCTGCCGCCCGAATACTGGTTGGCCGATCTCGCGCAAACCGATCTCCAGCAGTGGGAATTGCTCGACCGCTGGCCCACGCAGTTCGATGCCGGACCGCTCACGGTCATTCGCTCGCACGCGCGCTCGGCCGACGGCACGAGCGTACCGTTCACCGTGATTGGTCCGAAGGCCGTATTGGACGCCGGTTCCCGCCAGGCGTCGCCGTGCCTGCTCACGGGCTACGGCGGCTTCGCGATCGCGCTCACGCCGCAATATCTGGTGGGCTCGGGCATCGGCTGGCTGGAGCAGGGCGGTGTCGTGGCGATCGCGCACATTCGCGGCGGCGGCGAGTACGGCACGGCCTGGCACGTCGAGGCGCAGCGCGAGCATCGCCAGCGCTCGTTCGACGACTTCATCGCCGTGGCCGAACAGTTGATCGCCGATGGCTATACGAGCGCTGCGCAACTGGGTATCAAGGGCGGCAGCAACGGCGGACTGCTCGTGGGTGCGTGCATGGTGCAGCGTCCCGAGCTGTTTGGCGCGGTGGTGTGCGAGGTGCCGTTGCTCGACATGCAGCGTTACCCGCTGCTGCATGCGGGCGCGTCATGGATCGACGAATATGGCGATCCTGAGGATGCCGAAGAATCGCGCGCACTCGCCGCTTACTCGCCTTACCACCATGTTAAGCCCGGTGTTGCGTATCCGCCGTCGCTGTTTACCACGTCGACGAGCGACGACCGCGTCCACCCCTCGCACGCGCGCAAGATGGTCGCGCGCATGGAGAAGCAGGGGCACGCGAACGTCTGGTATCTGGAGAACACCGAAGGCGGCCACGGCCCCGGCAGCGATTCGCTCGAGCGCGCAGAATATGACGCGCTCGTCTATCGCTTTCTGTGGACCACGCTCGCGGGAGGCTGGTAAGGCGGGCGTTTAGCCGGCGACATCGAGCGTGGCGATGACCGGCGTGTGATCCGAAGGCTGTTCCCACTTGCGCGGCACCTTGTCGACTTCACATGCGGTGAGGTGCCCCGCGAGCGCGGGCGAAAGCAGAATGTGATCGATGCGCAAGCCCGCGTTGCGGCGAAACGCGAACATGCGGTAATCCCACCACGTGAAGATCTTGTCGGGCTGCTCGAACTGGCGGAACGCGTCGACGAAGCCCAGTTCGATCAGCCGGCGGAACTGCGTACGTTCTTCGGGCGAGACGAGGTTCTGGCCTTCCCAGGCCTTCGGATCGTGCACGTCGCGGTCTTCGGGCGCGATGTTGTAGTCGCCGAGCAGCGCGAGCTTCGGGTAGCGCTGCATTTCCTGCGCGAGCCAGTCGTGCATGGCGTCGAGCCATTGCAGCTTGTACGCGAACTTCTCGGTGCCCGGCGCCTGGCCGTTCGGGAAATAGGCGCTCACCACGCGCACATCGCCGATGGTCGTCGCGATCACGCGCTGTTGCGGATCTTCGAAGCCAGGAATGTTGCGCACGACCGTGGCTTCGTCGACGAAGAGGCCTTCGCGCACGAGAATGCCCACGCCGTTATAGGTCTTCTGGCCCGCGAACCAGCTGCGATAGCCGTGCGCCTCGAGGTCGGCGCGGGGGAACTTGTCGTCGGTGAGCTTCAGTTCCTGGAGGCAGAGCACGTCGGTCTTGCTCTCGTTGAGCCAGTCGATGACGTGCTGCAGACGGACCTTGAGGGAATTGACGTTCCACGTTGCGATTTTCATGTGAGGCTCGATAGGGTGACGGTGTGCTTTCTGTGCACTTCGGCGCCATTATCGCCTGCGCCGATGACCGGTACGGCTTTCTTTGCATCATGGTGCTTGTCTCGCGCTCGTTGATGGCAGCCCGGTTTCCGGTATCTTAGGATGTCGGCGTGCGTGGGCAAAGCTGCGCAAATTTACATAGGGGAGACACAATGGGTGACGTCAACGTGCAGTTTCTGTTCGACTTCGGCAGTCCTAACGCGTATCTGTGCCATAAGGTGATCGGCGACATTGAGGCGCGCCAGCAGGTGCGTTTCGACTATGTGCCGATACTGCTTGGCGGCCTCTTCAAGCTAAGCGGCAACCGCTCGCCGGGCGAGGCGTTCGCGGGTGTCGAAAACAAGCAGAAGTTCATGATGCTGGAGATGCGGCGCTTCGTCGAGCGGCATGGACTCACGGCTTATCGGCGCAATCCGCACTTTCCGGTGAATACGCTGCAAATCATGCGCGGCGCGATTGCCGCGCAGCGTAACGGCACGTTCGAACGCTACGTCGACCGTATGTTCGCGCACATGTGGGAAGAGGGGCTCAAGATGGACGACGCTGCGGTGATCCGCACAGCGCTCCAGGCAGATGGTCTCGACGCCACCGCGTTTGAAACGGCGATTCAGGACGCCGACGTGAAAGCCGCGTTGCTGGCGAATACGCAGTTGGCGTTCGAGCGCGGCGCATTCGGTTCGCCGACGTTCTTTGTCGGTGACGAAATGTACTTCGGCAAGGATCAGTTGCGCGATGTCGAAGAGGAAATCGCGCGCGTGAAACTACGCACATAACGCGCGCTGCTTCATGATGAAGCGAGGCGGGCGCGGCATGATCGCCCCCGCCTCGCGCCGCGCATCAAAGCGCGGCTTGCTCCTCGGCTTGCGGTGCGGTGGCCACGCCCAGACGCACGCGCGCTGCCTGATATTCGCGCTTCAAACGCTCGATGAGTTCGGCGGCCGGCACGACGCTCTTCACCGCGCCAATGCCCTGGCCCGAGCCCCAGATATCCTTCCACGGCTTCACGCGCGTCGAGCCGAAATTCATCGCCGAGGGATCCGACTGCGGCAACGCTTCCGGATCGAGGCCGCTCGCGACGATGCTCTGGCGCAGATAGTTGCCGTGCACGCCCGTGAAGAGATTCGAGTAGACGATGTCGCCCGCGGCGCCGTCGACGATCATCTGCTTGTACGCGTCGACGGCATTCGCTTCATGCGTGGCGATGAACGCCGAGCCGATATAGGCGAGGTCTGCGCCTGCTGCCTGCGCCGCGAGAATCGCGTTGCCGTTGCCGATCGCGCCCGAAAGCAGCAGGGGGCCGTCGAACCATTCGCGAATCTCGTGGATCAGCGCGAACGGCGAGAGCACACCCGCATGGCCGCCGGCACCGGCGGCCACGGCGATCAGTCCGTCCGCGCCTTTTTCGATTGCCTTCTTCGCGAACGTGTTGTTGATGACGTCGTGCAGCACGATGCCGCCCCATGCGTGGATCGCATGGTTGACTTCTTCACGCGCGCCGAGCGACGTAATGACGATCGGCACCTTGTATTGCGCGCAGACGCCGAGGTCGTGCTCGAGGCGGTCGTTCGACTTGTGCACGATCTGGTTCACGGCGAAAGGCGCAGCCGGCGCGTCCGGGTGCTTCGCGTTGTATTCGGCGAGTTCGGTGGTAATGCGGTCCAGCCATTCACCCAGCACGGGCTCGGGCCGCGCATTGAGCGCAGGGAACGAGCCGACCACGCCCGCCTTGCACTGGGCGATCACGAGATCGGGATTCGAAATGATGAAGAGCGGCGAGCCGACGACCGGAATCGACAGGCCGCGGCGCAGCACGGCGGGCAGGGACATCCATATCTCCTTGACTGGGGCGGCGGCCGGGTGCGGCTGCCGTCGCGTGATTTGTTGCGTGACGCGTTGCGCCGGCGTGGGCGCCGGCTGGCAGGCTTAAACATAGCAAAGCCGTCGAAACTATGCAACCAGTTGCATAGTGGAAAAATTCGATCCGCAACAGATCCGGCATTGGGTGGGGCGTGGTTTAGAATCGCCGCATGTCGACGCCGCACGCCATCCTCATCGCCTTGCTGGAGAAGCCTTCGTCGGGCTATGACCTCGCGCGCCGCTTCGATCGCGCGATCGGCTACTTCTGGCATGCCACGCATCAACAGATCTATCGCGAACTGGGCCGCATGGTCGAGGCGGGGTGGGTGTCGGTCGTCGAGGACGAGACGGCTGCCGCGTCGCGCAAGAAGGTGTATTGCGTGTTGCCGGTGGGGCGCGATGAGGTGGCGCGCTGGGCGCGCGAGACGGTGCTCGACCTCGACTCGCGCAACGTGTTCCTGCTCAAGCTGCGTGCCGATGCCGTGATCGGGCCGCTCGGCCTCGCCGAGGAACTCGCGCGGCTCATCGCCGAAAATCGCGCACGGCTTGCGACTTATCGGGAGATCGAGCAACGCGATTTTGGATCGTCTTCGCTCACGCGCGGGCAGCAGTTGCAGTATGCGATCCTCAAGGCGGGCATTCACACGCAGGAGATGTGGCTGGCCTGGGCGGAAGAGGTGTGGCCGCTGGTGGAGCCTGCGCAGGCGGAGTCCAATTTGCCAGGGTGTCCGAAGCAATCGCGGTGTGACGAGCGCTCGCTCGATGATGGTCGAAGGCGTGATGTGTCACCTGAATGAAAAAGATGTTTGACGGAAGGCCTTCGATACCTTATACTTCTTTTCTCTGACGGACGCGGGGTGGAGCAGTCTGGCAGCTCGTCGGGCTCATAACCCGAAGGTCGTAGGTTCAAATCCTACCCCCGCAACCAAAGCCTAATCAGGCTTTTCGTACAAACCGTCACGCAAATGAACCCGCTCTTGAGCGGGTTTTTTGTTGTCCAGCGAAATCCGGTACGAACGGCTCCACAGTCGTCGCCACTCACACATCTTCCTCGTATCGCAGGCGCGAAGCTTCCTCCGTAACCCGTTGCGGCAAGCCTTTGTGCCGATCCATGAAACCGCCGCGAGCGGTTTTTTCTACCTTACGCATCCCGCTCATCAAGACGGCCGACTCGCGCATAGTGACCACCATCGCTCGCGTGACGTCAGCGCTCACAGGGTGGATTCATTCGACGTTTCCGGCGTGTCCGGGCCGACTTGACCGCTGACAAGTCGAGGCGACTTCCGACTTTGTCCGATGTCCAGCAGCCCTTAACCTTCTCTGCCTGCCGGCGCTTGCTGACCAGCCGACCGGCAGGCGGCAGCCTTTTCGTCTCTTGTCGCCCCCCGAACGTGCGTACCGTTTTGCCCGCAACCCCATGAAGAAACCCGTCACTTCCGATACCCATCAGTCGGCGCTCGAGCGCGTTCTGGATGGCTTCGTCGATGCGAGCGAGTCAGACATTGTGCTTCTGAGCGATCTCGTCAGCAGGATCCGCCCACGCCGCGCCTTCCATGGCGAGGCGGCCAGACATGCGGTCTACACGCTTTGCTTTCTGCTCGAGCACCGCAGCGACTATCGAGCCGCGCTGCGCGGCGCGCTGCGGCGCCTGCTGACCGAGCGCAAGCAGGTGGCACTGTATACGGACGTTGGCATTTTCCCGAACAACGGTTTTTTCACCGAAGTGACGCACCGGCTCGTTCGCAGCACGCTGCTGCCCGATTTGCTCGATCTGGGCCAGTTGCGCGATGTGATCGCCAAGGTCTTCGGGCGCGCAAGCGATCATCTGTGGGTGCGCGAGGTGGGTGTCGACGCGTGGACCGACCTGCTGCGCGCGCTGCGATTCGACGAAGACGCAGAGGAAGAATGCGCACGCGACGCGCCGGGCGCGGTGCAGCCTCTGCATCAAGTGCTCGAAGCGTTGCGCGTGCTGTCCTACCGGATTGCCGCCATTGGCCTCGAGCCCGAAATGCTGCGGCACGACCCGATGCTCGAATCGGAACGCTCGCCGTTCATCGCGCAAAATCAGGAAATACTGGCCTACATTGCGAGCTTCGAGACGTCGCCCGCCCGCACCGCCGGCATCGACTCGCAACACGTTGCGGTGCTGCTGGATCAGTGCCGCGCCGTCGGTGACCGGATTCGCAAACGCGCGGCGCGCGCTGGCACCAGCGTCTCGCTGACATTGCATCTGCTGCGCTTGAACCAGCATCTCTCCCGTGCCGAAACGCTGATCGACCTGGTGGCGGCGCTGCGCGAGTCGCTCGAGGCCGATATCGTGCTGCCGATGATCGCCGACCTCGCATCCGGGCTCATTCAGGCGGAATGCTGCCGCAACAATTTGCGCGATTACTTCCGCCAGAATGTCGAGTTGATCGCACTGCGCGTGACCGAAAATGCCGGCCATGCGGGCGAGCACTATATTGCGGCAAGCCGCAAGGATTACTTTGCGCTGCTACGTTCGGCGCTGCTCGGCGGTTCCATCATCGGTTTCATGTCGGCGCTCAAGTTCATCATTGCCGGGTATGGCTGGACGCCGCTCAACGAATCGTTCGCCTTCGGGCTCAACTACGGGCTCGGCTTCGTGCTGATTCACATCCTGCGCGGCACCGTAGCCACCAAGCAGCCCGCGATGACGGCCCATGTACTGGCCGCGGCAATCAAGGACAGCAGCCGCAAGGGCGGGCGCGACCTCGAGCACCTCGTGACGCTGGTTGTGCGAACCATGCGCAGCCAGACCGCGGCGATCTTCGGCAACGTGGCGCTGGCCGTGCCGGTCGCGATGTTGATCGGGCTTGCGTACCGGTGGGCGACAGGGCATCCGCTGATCAGCGCCGCCAGGGCCACGGGACTGCTCAACGAGGTGGCGTTCAAACCGTCCACGCTGGTCTACGCAGCACTTGCGGGCGTCTGTCTTTTCCTTGCCGGTCAGATCAACGGCTACTGCGACAACCTGTGCATCTACGAGCGCATTCCCGAGCGGATTACACACATCCGCTGGGCGAGGCGTGTGTTCGGCGAGCGCAATCTGCAACGCATTGCCAACTATGTCAGAGGTAACCTCGGTGCGTTGATCGGCAACCTCGTATTCGGTTTCATGTTGAGCGCGGTATGGGTGGCCGGCATGCTGCTCGGGCTGCCGCTCGACATCCGGCACGTCGCATTCGCGTCCACGTACTCCGGTTTCGCGAGCGTTTCGCTCGATTTTGCGGTACCCCAGACCTTGCTCCTGGGCGCCATGGCGGGAACCTGGGCGATCGGCACGATTAACCTGTTCGTGAGCTTCAGTCTTGCGATGTGGGTCGCGCTGCGCGCGCGCAACGTCACCTTTGGCGAGACGCGCCGGCTGTTCGGCGACGTGTTGAGTCGCCTGCGCCGTCATCCCAGGGACTTCTTTTTCCCGCCGCGCACACATCTCGCAGCGGGTCATGATGTGCCAGGCGAGACAGGCGGTTAGCCCCCCAATGACCAATCCACCGCGGCCTGCGCATGTAACGCGGTGGTGTCGAATACCGGCAGGGTCGAATCTTTCGGGCCAATCAGCAGCGTGATTTCCGTACAGCCGAGAATGACGGCCTGCGCGCCGCGCGCGGCGAGGTCTTCTATGACGCGCTGGTAGACACGGCGCGATTGCGCATTCACATTGCCGTGACACAACTCGTCATAGATGATGCGATGCACATCCGCGCGATCGTGTTCGTTCGGTACGATCGCTTCGATACCGTGTGCTTCGCGCAGCCGTCCCACATAAAAGTCCTGCTCCATCGTGTAGCGCGTGCCGAGCAGCGCCGCGCGCGTGACGCCGGCGGCGCGCAATGCCTGGCCGGTCGGGTCCGCGATATGCAGGAAGGGAATGGAGATTGTCGCCTCGATCGCCGCGCATACGCGGTGCATGGTGTTCGTCGCGAGCAGCACGATGTCCGCGCCGCCGCGTTCGAGCTGGCGGGCGGCGTCGGCCATCTGCACGCCGAGCGCGTCCCAGTCGCCCGCGCGCTGGCGTTCCTCGACTTGCGCGAAGTCCACGGTCACCATCAGGCTGCGTGCGTTGTGATGCCCGCCCAGACGCGCTTTCGCATGGCGGTTCAGCAGCCGGTAGTACTCGGCCGACGATTCCCAGCTCATTCCTCCGATCACGCCGATCGTCTTCATCGATTTCCCTCTCACGCTCTTGGACTAGTCAGTCCGCACGAGTATAGGCGTGTCCGGCGCGCGGTACAGGTACGCTCGGGCCGATCCGACGCAGTACGGTCATGGGCGCGGCCCGCATACAGTCCGTTTGTTAAGTACCCGGACCGTGAAAGCGCATGCTTGCGACCTCGCGCCGCCGGTTATGCCGGTTACGGTGATGGCGGCGCTATTCTGGCGTCGCTAGAATCGAAGCGAAAGGCACTCGCCGCCCGACCAGAACAAGGAGCCGCAGATGGACCTGATCATTCGCCGCGCGGTGCTCGCGCATGCCCATCCCGCCGGGTATCCCACGGTGGATATCGGCATCGACGGCGGGCGCATTGCCGCCGTGGAACCGCATCTCGCGGCGGCGGCACGCGAGGAGATCGATGCGGCGGGTGCGCTCGTGAGCGCACCGTTCGTCGACGCGCATTTCCACATGGACGCCACGCTCTCATATGGCCTGCCGCGCGTGAATGCGTCGGGCACGCTGCTGGAGGGCATTGCGCTGTGGGGCGAGCTCAAGCCGCATCTCACGCAGGAGGCGCTCGTCGAGCGCGCGCTTCAGTACTGCGACTGGGCCGTCGCGCGCGGGCTGCTCGCCATCCGCTCGCACGTCGATGTGTGCGACGCGCGGCTGCTCGCGGTCGAAGCGCTGCTCGAAGTGAAGCGCCGTGTCGCGCCGTATCTCGATCTCCAGCTTGTGGCGTTTCCGCAGGATGGCGTCTTGCGCAGCCCCGGCGCTTTCGACAATCTCAAGCGCGCGATCGCGATGGGCGTGGACGTGGTAGGCGGCATTCCCCACTTCGAGCGCACGATGGCGGAGGGCGCCGAATCGGTGCGCCTGCTCTGCGAGTTCGCCGCCGATAAGGGCCTGCGCGTGGACATGCATTGCGACGAATCCGACGACCCGCTTTCGCGCCACATCGAAACGCTCGCGGCGCAAACGCATCGCCTGGGCCTGCACGGGCGCGTGACCGGCTCGCATCTCACGTCGATGCATTCGATGGACAACTACTACGTGAGCAAGCTGATTCCGCTCATGTGCGAATCCGGTGTCGCGGCGATTGCGAATCCGCTCATCAACATCACGCTGCAGGGGCGCTCCGATACCTACCCGAAGCGCCGCGGCATGACGCGCGTGCCTGAGTTGATGGCGGCAGGCGTGACTGTTGCATTCGGCCACGATTGCGTCATGGACCCGTGGTACAGCTTCGGCTCGGGCGACATGCTCGAAGTCGCGCATATGGGTCTGCACGTCGCGCAGATGACGGGCACCGACGCCTCGCGCGCCTGCTTCGATGCGGTGACCGTGAATGCCGCGACGATCCTTGGCCTTGAAGGCTATGGCGTGGCGCCCGGGTGCGCGGCGAACCTCGTCGTGCTCGACGCGCGCGATCCCATCGAGGCGATCCGGTTGCGCGCAGCGCGGCTCGCAGTCGTGAGCCGGGGCAGGGTGGTGAGCCGGCAACCTGCACAGCGCGCGGCGCTTTCGCTCGAGGGGCGGCCGGAAAGCGTCGATTTCAGGCTGCATCGATAAAACGCAAAGGCAACAAAAAACCGCGCATGGGTTGCACACCCATGCGCGGTTTTAGTTCGGATCGCTTACGAGCGAGTCACGTGATCATGACTGTGCCGGCGGCTGCTCCATGCCGTTGTGACGCAGCAGCGCGTCGATGTTCGGCTCGCGGCCGCGGAAGGCCTTGAACGACTCCATCGCCGGGCGGCTGCCGCCCACTTCGAGAATTTCCTTGCGGTAGCGCGTGCCGGTCGCTTCGTCGAGCACGCTCGACTTCGCGGCCTGCGCGGCTTCCTCGAAGGCTGCGTAGGCGTCGGCGGAAAGCACTTCGGCCCACTTGTAGCTGTAGTAGCCGGCCGCATAGCCGCCCGCGAAGATATGGCTGAACGTGTTCGGCCAACGCGAGAACGAAGTCTGCGGAATGACGTGATAGCGCTCGTTGATCTCGCGCGCCAGGTCGTTCGCGCTCTTGCCCTTCGAAGCGTCGAAGTCGACGTGCAGCGCCATGTCGAACATCGAAAACACGATCTGGCGCAGCGTGCCGAGACCGCTCTGGAAGTTCTTCGCGGCGAGCATCTTGTCGAAGAGTTCGCGCGGCAGCGGCTTGGCGGTTTCAACGTGCGAACTCATCTCGCGCACCACGTCCCATTCCCAGCAGAAGTTCTCCATGAACTGCGAGGGCAGTTCGACGGCGTCCCACTCCACGCCGTTGATGCCCGATACGCCCAGTTCGTCCACACGCGTGAGCATGTGGTGCAGGCCGTGGCCGAACTCGTGGAAGAGCGTGATGACTTCGTCGTGCGTGAAGCACGCGGGACGGCCGCCCACCGGCGCCGAGAAGTTGCACGTGAGATACGCGACGGGCGTTTGCACGCCGTTGCCTTCGAGCTTGCGGCGCGAGCGTGCGTCGTCCATCCATGCGCCGCCGCGCTTGCCTTCACGCGCGTAGAGATCGAGATAGAACTGCGCGACGAGCGTGCCGTCCGCATTTTCCACGCGGAAGAAACGCACATCGGGATTCCACACCGGCGCGCTGTCTGCGCGGATACGCACGCCGAACAGCGTTTCCGTGACCTTGAACAGGCCCTGCAGCACGAAGTCTTCGGGGAAATATTGCTTTACCTCGTTCTCGGAAAACGAGTAGCGCTTCTGGCGCAGGCGCTCGGCGGCGAACGCCATGTCCCACGGTTCGATCTGCGCGAGGCCCAGTTCGCTCGCGGCAAATTCGCGCAGCTCTTCCCAGTCCTTTTCGGCGTGCGGGCGCGCGCGCGTGGCGAGGTCCTCGAGGAAGCTCATGACCTGGGCCGGCGTTTCCGCCATCTTCGGCGTGAGCGAGACTTCAGCGAAGTTGTTGTAGCCGAGCATCTTCGCTTCTTCGGCGCGCAGCTTCAGTTGCTCCTCGATGATCGCCGTGTTGTCCCATTCGGCCTTGCCGCCGCCGTAGACGGGACCGAGTTCCGATGCGCGCGTGACGTAGGCGCGGTACATCGTTTCGCGCATCGCGCGGTTTTCCGAGTACTGCAGCACCGGGAAGTACGAGGGGAAGTGCAGCGTGAATTTCCAGCCTTCCTTGTTCTCGCGCTCGGCGGCTTCACGCGCGGCGGCGATCACGTCTTCGGGCAGGCCCACGAGATCGGCTTCGCTCGTCGCGTAGAACGCGTAGCCATTGGTCGCGTCGAGCACGTGGTCGGAGAAGGCTTTGGCGAGCGCGGCCTGGCGCTCCTGCAGTTCGGCGAAACGCGGCTTCTGGTCTTCGGGCAGCTCCGCGCCCGAGAGGCGGAAGTCGCGCAGCGAGTTGTCGAGGATCTTCTTGCGCTCGCCCGAAAGCAGTTCGAACGAGTTGTGATTCGTGATGGCCTTGTACTTCTTGAACAGTTCGAGATTCTGGCCGACGCTCGACCAGAATTCGGTCACACGCGGCAGGTTCTCGCCGTGGGCGGCGCGCAGTTCGGGTGTGTCGGCGACGGCGTTCAGGTGACCGACCACGCCCCAGGCGCGCGAAAGCGGCTCGCTCGCTCGCTCGACCGGCTCGACCACGTCGCTCCATTGCGAGGGCGTCATGGGCTGCGCGGCGCGCTCCACCGCGGCCTTTGCGTTCGCGAGCAGCACGTCGAGCGCGGGCGTCACATGCTCGGGGCGGATTTCGCCAAAGCGCGGCAGGCCGGTGAAATCGAGGAGCGGATTGTCGGAGGGGGTAGTAGCCATGATGCTTCCTGTTCCTGTCTGTCGCGGGTTAGGGGACCGGGGCGCGGCATGCGCGCGTGCCCGATACTTCGGTTATTGGGGCGCCAAGTGCACTTTCCAACCGGGTTATCCGAGCAAATTAACAGATGTGGCGCAAGGGCGGCGAAATCCCTGCCTGTGCGTGGCAAGCGCGGCCGGCGCCGCAAAAAGAAAGCGGCCCGTAATGGGCCGCTATAAGAACGTCATGCTGTAACGCGCGCTCGCACAATGCTTATGCTGCGGCCGCGCGCTCCGCCGCTTCGATCGTGTTCACGAGCAGCATGGTGATGGTCATCGGGCCGACGCCGCCCGGCACCGGCGTGATGAAGCCGGCCACGTCCTTCAGGCCAGCGAAATCGACGTCGCCGCAGAGCTTGCCGTTGTCGTCGCGGTTCATGCCCACGTCGATCACGGTGGCGCCGGGCTTGATCATGTCGGCGGTCAGCACGTTGCGTTTGCCCACCGCGGCGACCACGACATCGGCGTCGCGCGTGTGCTTCGCGAGGTCGCGCGTCTTGCTGTGGCAGATCGTGACCGTCGCGCCCTTTTCGAGCAGCAGCAGCGCCATGGGCTTGCCGACGATGTTCGAGCGGCCGATCACCACGGCGTTCGCGCCTTCGAGCGGGATCTTGTATTCCTCGAACATCTTCATCACGCCATAGGGCGTGCACGGGCGAAAGAGCGGTTGGCCCGTCATGAGCGCGCCCGCGTTGGCGACGTGAAAGCCGTCAACGTCCTTCTCGGGCGCGATCGCCTCGATGACCTTGTGGCTGTCGATGTGCTTGGGCAGCGGCAACTGCACGAGAATGCCGTTGATCTTCGGGTCGCGGTTCAGTTCGTCGATGCGCTTGAGCAGGTCGCCTTCGGAAAGCGACTCGGGATAGCGGTCGTACGACGAGTAGAGGCCGTTGTCTTCGCAGGCTTTGACCTTGTTGCGCACGTAGACTTCGCTCGCCGGATTGTCGCCGACCAGCACGACGGCGAGTCCCGGCTGATGGCCGCGGGCGGTGAGGGCGGCGGCGCGCATGGCGACGTCGGCGCGCAGTTTCTTGGAGAGGGCGTTGCCGTCGATGATAGTGGCAGTCATGGTCGGTCGGGGTCGAGAGTGGGCAATGCGGGCTCGTGGGGGCGCGAGCGCTGGCGCGCGTGGGGTGCGGGCGAGCGGCATAGGGCGGGCGCCATTCGAAGGCCGACATTATACCCGCGCGCAGGGCGGGCTCTGACCTGAACGGACGAAGGGCGAAGAAGGAGGGTCGCGGCGAGACGCCGCGGGCTGCATTGGCGCGCTGAGGCGCGCGCCAATGCAGCCCGGGAAGGGTGCGCTTACTGCTGCGCCTGTTGCGGCTTGTTGGAGAGCGCGAGACGCAGCAGGTCGGCGACCGTGTTGACGTTGAGCTTCTCCATGATGTTGGCGCGGTGCGCCTCCACCGTTTTGATGCTGATGCCAAGGTCGTCGGCGATTTGCTTGTTCAGGCGGCCCGCGATGATGCGCTCGAGCACCTGGTGCTCGCGCGCCGTGAGCTTGCCGAGGCGTTCGGCGGCCGCGCGCTGTTGCTGCACGTTCGTGCTTTCGTTGCGCGCCTTGTCGAGCATGCGCTCCACGAGCTTGCGCAGTTCGGCTTCGTCGAAGGGCTTCTCGATGAAGTCCATCGCGCCCTTCTTCATGGTCGAAACGGCCATCGGCACGTCGCCGTGGCCCGTCACGAAGATGGTCGGCAGCGCGGCGTTTTCTGCGATCAGACGTTCCTGCAATTCGAGACCGCTCATGCCCGACATACGCACGTCGAGAATCAGGCAGGCGATCTGGCCGGCCTGTTGTGCCGGCTGGTAGGCCTCGAGGAACTCCTCCGCGCTATTGAAGCACTGGACGCGGTAGCCGTTCGCTTCGAGGAGCCATCGCAGGGAGTCTCGTACGGCCTCGTCGTCATCGACAACAAAGACGGTTTCCTGGGTGGTGACTGGGCTGTTCATGGCTCTCCCGTAACGGTTTGTGGAGTCGGTTCGTCGGTGTTCCGCGAGGGGGTGTCCGATTCGCCGATGGGCAGACTGCAATGGAACGTTGCGCCGCTGATGTGGCCGTCGGATTCGACGTTGTTGACCACCCAGAGACGCCCGCGGTGCGATTCAATGATGGAACGGCAGATGTTCAGGCCCATGCCCATGCCGTCCGATTTGGTGCTGTAGAAGGGTTCGAAGAGGCGCTCGGCCGTGGCTTCGTCCACGCCCGGGCCCTGATCGACGACGCTGATGCACACGTTGCCGCCTTCGCGCTTCACGATCACGCGGATCACCGGGTCGATCGCATTCGGGCGCGCATCGGCCATGGCTTCTGCTGCGTTCTTCAGCAGATTGACGAGCACCTGCTCGATCAGCACCGGATCGACGTAGATCACGGGCATGCGCGAGCGCATGTCGGTCACGATGCGGATGCGGCGCTTGCGCGCCTCGATCTCGGCAAGACCCACCGCGTCGGCGACGATGTCGGCCACACGCGCGGCCTGCCGCTTCGGTTCGGAGCGCTTCACGAATTCGCGGATGCGCTTGATGATCATGCCGGCGCGCACGGCCTGCTGCGCCGTTTTTTCGAGCGCGGGCAACAGGTTCTCGGGCGCGCCGCGGCCCGACTTCACGAGCGCGACGGTGCCCGAGGCATAGTTGTTGATGGCGGCGAGCGGCTGATTCAGTTCGTGCGCGAGCGACGAGGCCATTTCGCCCATCGTCATCAGGCGGCTCGTGAACTGGAGCTTTTCGTCCTGCTGGCGGGCCAGTTCCTGCGCCTGCTTGCGCGTGGTGATGTCGGTCGCGATCTGCATCTGCGCGAGGTGGCCGTCGACCCACTGGATGTACTGGCGGCGCACTTCGAACCACTTCTGGATGCTCTCGACGTACACCTCCTGGGCATCCGCCGTGCTTTCGGTGAGCGCGGTGGCGGGCAGGCCGGCGAACGCGTCGACCATGTCGATCGAGTCCGAGGAAGCGCTGGCCGAATCGAAGCCGCCACCGCCCGCGAGTTCCAGATGGCCGTCCGGGCGGATGCCGAACAGGTGGCGGTAGTAGCGGTTCGCAAACAACAGTTCGGCTTCGTCGGCGGCGAGCACCGAGACGGCGGCGTCGAGGCTTTCCAGCACCGTGGTGAAGCGCTCGTGCGCGGCGGCGAGTTCTTCGCGTGCGCGCTTGGGTTCCGTGATGTCGGTCATCGACGACATCCAGCCGGTCTGGCGGCCTGAGCTATCGATGAGCGGCGAGACATAAAGCCGCGCGTGGAATTGCGAGCCGTCCTTGCGGCGCACGCGCAACTCGAAGCCTGAGGAGGGCGCCTTGCCGCGCAGCGTCATGTCGAGCTGGCGCTGCATTTCGGGGTAGGCGTCGCGCGGCCAGTAGGGGAACGGTGCGTTCTTGCCCACGAGGTCGCTTTCGTCCCAGCCGGTCATGCGGCAGAACGCCGGGTTCACGTGCGTGATGCGCCCATGCATGTCGAGCACACGCATGCCGATCAGCACCGAATTTTCCATGGCGCGGCGGAAGAACGCTTCCGCGTAGAGCGCCTGCTGCGCCTCGAAGCGCTGGCGCGTGTGCTTCCACAGGCTCCAGAGACTCCACAGCACGAAACACGACAGACCGGCAACCAGCCACACGAGCGTGTTGTTCGTGAAGTTGGTCATCTGCGGGTACGAGTACACGCGCACCGAAACGCCCTGGCCCGGCGGGTCGAGCGGCAGGTCGTAGTAGACGTCGCGCGGCAGGCGCGGACGCGTCGAGGTGGTGGCGAGCTCGCGGTTGTTCGCGTCGAGAATCGAGATCTTGTACTTGGCCGACAGCTCGGGCGGGATGTCGTGCTTCAGGATGCCTTCGACCGAGAACACGGCCGCGATCGAACCAAGGAATTCCCGATCGCGGTATACCGGCGTTTGCAGCGTGATGTAACCGTTACCGACGTCGTCGTAAATGAGCGGCGAATACACCTGGCGGCGCGTGGCGCGCGCCTCGGCGAATGCGGCCTTCACGGCCTCGTCCATTTGCGCGTCGTTCGGCTTCGCGAGGCGCTGGCCGAATACCGGCATCGCCGTGTTGGGCCAGCGCGGCTCCTCCTGGCTCGTGTACCAGTTGAGATAGAGGATCTCGGGATGGCCCTGCATGATGTCCGTGGTGGACGTCTGGAAATACTGCGGGTCGCTATGCCCCGCGGCCAGGTCGCGAGCCAGCGCCTGCAGCTGCTCCTGCGCGCCTGTCATGGAAAGCCGGATCTGCTGCTGGGCCCACGCCACGTTGCGGTAGAGCGTGTCTTCCTGTTGCTGTTGCTCGCGGCGGTTCAGGCTCCACAAGATCAGGCTCATGACGATCAAAAACACGAGGATCGACAGGAGCGGCGTCAGCAAATAGGAATTCGACCACCAGGGTCCGTGGTGCCAGCGAGATGGCGACGACTCGCCGGGCGTTCCGGGCGGCCGCGCCGAGCGTGCGAAAAGCCGTTCGGTCAACATGGCAAGGATTGTAGCTCAGCGTAAGACGCCGAAATGCCGTGAAAAAAGCCGTAAATCGCCGATAAACGGGTGCAAACTGGCCGTTATCGGCACAGGGGCACGAACGATTAAGCGTGCGCTGCAGCAATTTTTCACATTATAAAATTGCATCTCGCAATTCGAAAATTTTGTTGCGCGATGGTCAGGGGGGTCATTACAATCGCCCCGAAGCTGCTGCGGTTGGCCCGGTCACGTCTTAAGCGTCGCCGCCCGCATGGTCCGATCAACAGCGTTCCCCTACATCCAGGAGACGAGCATGTCCGCTGTACCCGACGAAGTCCTCAAGTACGTTGCCGCCGACAAGGACGAGGATCCCCAGGAAACCGCCGAATGGCTCGAAGCGCTGGATGGCGTGATTTCGACGGTCGGCCCTGATCGCGCCCACTACCTGATCGAAAAGCAGATCGAATTCGCCCGCGTGCACGGCGAGCATCTGCCGTTCTCGGCGAACACGCCGTACATCAACACGATCCCCGTCGCCAACCAGGTGCAGAACCCGGGCGACCAGGACATCGAACACCGCATTCGCTCGTACACGCGCTGGAACGCCATGGCCATGGTGCTGCGTGCGGGCAAGCACACGAACGTGGGCGGCCACATCGCGTCGTTCGCCTCGGCGGCCACGCTTTACGACGTCGGCTACAACCACTTCTGGCGCGCGCCCTCGGCTGAGCATGGCGGCGACCTCGTGTTCGTGCAGGGCCACTCGTCGCCTGGCGTCTACTCGCGCGCGTTCCTGCTGGGCCGCCTGAGCGCGAACCAGCTCGACAACTTCCGTCAGGAAGTGGACGGCGGCGGCATTTCGTCGTACCCGCACCCGTGGCTGATGCCGGACTTCTGGCAGTTCCCGACCGTCTCGATGGGTCTCGGCCCGATCATGGCGATCTACCAGGCGCGCTTCATGAAGTACCTGCAGGCGCGCGGCATTGCGAAGACCGACGGCCGCAAGGTCTGGGCCTTCCTCGGCGACGGCGAGACGGACGAGCCGGAATCGCTCGGCGCGATCGGCATGGCCGGCCGCGAGCACCTGGACAACCTCGTGTTCGTCATCAACTGCAACCTGCAGCGTCTGGACGGCCCGGTGCGCGGCAACGGCAAGATCATCCAGGAACTCGAAAGTGAGTTCCGCGGCGCCGGCTGGAACGTCATCAAGGTCATCTGGGGCAGCCGCTGGGACGCCCTCTTCGCACGCGACAAGACGGGCGCACTGATGCGGCGCATGATGGAAGTCGTCGACGGCGAATACCAGACGTACAAGTCGGAGTCGGGCGCGTTTGTTCGCGAACACTTCTTCAATACGCCTGAACTGAAGGCACTCGTCGCCGACTGGTCCGACGACGACATCTGGAACCTGAACCGCGGCGGCCACGACCCGCACAAGATCTACGCGGCGTTCCATCAAGCCCAGCACGCGAAGGGTCAGCCGACCCTCATCCTCGCGAAGACGATCAAGGGCTATGGCATGGGCGAAGCTGGCCAGGCCATGAACATCACCCACCAGCAGAAGAAGATGCAGGTGGATCAGCTCAAGAAGTTCCGCGACCAGTTCCGCCTGCCGATCACGGACGAGCAGATCGTCGACGTGCCGTACCTCACGTTCGAGGAAGGTTCGAAGGAACTGGACTACATGCGCCAGAAGCGCATGGATCTCGGCGGTTACCTGCCGGCGCGCCGCCAGAAGGCCGAGTCGCTGCCGGTGCCGGCGCTCGACGCGTTCGAGCCGCTGCTCAAGGGCACGGGCGAAGGCCGCGAGATCTCCACGACGATGGCGTTCGTGCGGATCCTGAACATCCTCTTGAAGGACAAGGCGCTCGGCAAGCGCGTCGTGCCGATCGTGCCGGACGAGTCGCGTACCTTCGGTATGGAAGGCCTGTTCCGCCAGATCGGTATCTGGAACCAGGAAGGCCAGAAGTACGTGCCGGAAGATTCCGACCAGCTGATGTTCTACAAGGAATCGCAGACGGGCCAGATTCTCCAGGAAGGCATCAACGAAGCCGGCGGCATGTGTGACTGGATCGCAGCCGCGACGTCGTACTCGACGCACGGCGAGATCATGGTGCCGTTCTACATCTTCTATTCGATGTTCGGCCTCCAGCGCATCGGCGACCTGGTGTGGGCGGCGGGCGACATGCGTTCGCGCGGCTTCCTGCTGGGCGGCACGGCTGGCCGCACGACGCTCAACGGCGAAGGTCTGCAGCACGAAGACGGCCACTCGCTCCTGTGGGCCGCTTCGGTCCCGAACTGCGTGAACTACGACCCGACGTTCGGCTATGAACTCGCGGTCATCATGCAGGACGGTCTGCGCCGCATGGTGCAGGAGCAGGAAGACGTGTTCTATTACATCACCGTGATGAACGAGAACTACGAGCACCCGGCGATTCCGCAGGGCGAGCACGTGGCGGCCGACATCATCAAGGGCATGTATGCGTTCCGCAAGGGCGCCGACAACGCCAAGGCGCCGCGCGTGCAGCTCATGGGCGCGGGCACGATCTTCAACGAAGTGATCGCCGCGGCCGACCTGCTGAAGAACGACTGGGGCGTCGAAGCCGACCTCTGGAGCGTGCCGAGCTTCACCGAACTCGCGCGTGAAGGTCACGAAGTCGAGCGCTGGAACCTGCTGCACCCGAGCGAGCCGCGCCGCGAATCGCACGTCGAGAAGCTGCTCAAGGACACGCAAGGTCCGGTCATCGCTTCGACTGACTACGTGCGTGCGCTGGTCGACCAGATCCGCGGTCTCGTGCCGCGCAAGTTCGTGGTGCTCGGCACCGACGGCTTCGGCCGCTCGGACACGCGTGAAAAGCTGCGTCACTTCTTCGAAGTCGATCGTTACTGGACCACGGTTGCGGCGCTCAACGCGCTCGCGGACGAAGGCAAGATCGAGCGCAAGGTCGTTGGCGAAGCCATCGCCAAGTACAACCTCGATCCGTCCAAACCCAACCCGATGACCGTCTAACCCATCACCCCTGTGCATGGCATGTGCGCCTCCCCGAAGCGGGGAGGCGTGTTGTATGCGGCCCCGGAGACACTAACAATGAGTCAAGCGATCGAAGTCAAGGTGCCGGACATCGGCGATTACAAGGACATTCCTGTAATCGAGGTGCTGGTGAAGGCGGGCGATACCGTCGAAAAAGAGCAGTCCCTCGTTACGCTCGAGTCGGACAAGGCGACCATGGATGTGCCGAGCCCGGCGTCGGGCACGGTCAAGGAAGTGAAGGTCAAGGTCGGCGACAACGTGTCGGAAGGCTCGCTCGTGCTGGTCCTCGACGGCGCTGGCGCCGCTGCGGCTCCTGCTGCCGCGCCTGCCCCGGCACCGGCTGCCGCTGCACCGGCTCCCGCCGCTGCACCCGCACCGGCCGCCGCACCCGCCGCTGCCGCGAGCGGCGGCGTGCAGTCCGTCAAGGTCCCCGACATCGGCGACTACAAGGACGTACCGGTCATCGAGATTGGCGTGAAGGTTGGCGACCGCGTCGAGAAGGAGCAGTCGCTCGTCACGCTCGAATCGGACAAGGCGACGATGGACGTGCCGAGCCCGGTGGCTGGCGTCGTCAAGGAAATCAAGGTCAAGGTCGGCGACAACGTGTCGGAAGGCACCGAGATCGTCATCGTCGAAGCCGAAGGCGCTTCGGCTGCGGCCGCCGCACCCGCGCAGAAAGCGCCGGTCGAACAACCGTCCGACGCGCCGCAAGCCGCACCGGCCAAGCCCGCGCCGGCCGCACCGTCGGCACTCGCACAGGCGCCGATCATTCCGGCAGGCGAAGGCGGCGCGCGCCGTCCGAGCCACGCTTCGCCTTCCGTGCGCAAGTTCGCGCGCGAACTCGGCGTGGACGTTGGCCGCGTGGCGGGCACGGGCCCCAAGGGCCGCATCACGCAGGACGACGTCACCGCGTTCGTGAAGGGCGTGATGACGGGCGCGCTGGCGGCACCGGCTGCGGCTGCTGCCGCTCCGGCGGGCGGCGGCGCGGGCCTGAACCTGCTGCCGTGGCCGAAGGTCGACTTCACGAAGTTCGGCCCGATCGACACGCAACCGCTCTCGCGCATCAAGAAGATCTCGGGCGCGAACCTGCACCGCAACTGGGTCATGATCCCGCACGTCACGAACAACGACGAAGCGGACATCACCGACCTCGAAGCGCTGCGTGTGCAGCTGAACAAGGAAAACGAGAAGGCGGGCGTGA
Organism: Paraburkholderia sp. J8-2; assembly: GCF_905220195.1. Taxonomy (NCBI): domain Bacteria; kingdom Pseudomonadati; phylum Pseudomonadota; class Betaproteobacteria; order Burkholderiales; family Burkholderiaceae; genus Paraburkholderia; species Paraburkholderia sp. J8-2. Next base: position 289,915 of record NZ_CAJMZA010000004.1, on the reverse strand, counting down.
AGTTCACGATGCTCGCGTTCGTCATCAAGGCCTGCGTCGCCGCGCTCAAGAAGTTCCCGGCGTTCAACGCGAGCCTCGACGGCGACAACCTCGTCTTCAAGCAGTACTACCACATCGGTTTCGCCGCCGACACGCCGAATGGCCTCGTCGTGCCGGTGATCCGCGACGCGGACAAGAAGGGTCTTGTCGACATCGCCAAGGAAATGGCCGAGCTCTCGAAGCTCGCGCGCGAAGGCAAGCTCAAGCCGGACCAGATGCAAGGCGGCTGCTTCTCGATCTCGTCGCTCGGCGGCATCGGCGGCACGCATTTCACGCCGATCATCAACGCGCCGGAAGTGGCGATCCTCGGCCTGTCGAAGAGCGCGATGAAGCCGGTGTGGGACGGCAAGCAGTTCGTGCCGCGCCTCACGCTGCCGCTGTCGCTCTCGTACGATCACCGCGTGATCGACGGTGCAGCTGCCGCGCGCTTCAACGCGTACCTCGCTTCGATCCTCGGCGATTTCCGCCGCGTGATTCTGTAAAACCGATCTGACCGGCTCGCGCTGCCGCGCCGCACGTTCATGACGTGCGCGCAGCGGCAGGCGCGGCCGGTCATCCTTTAGGGGTAGGGGACACCATGAGTCTCGTCGAAGTGAAAGTGCCGGATATCGGCGACTTCAAGGACATCGACGTCATCGAAGTCAACATCAAGGCGGGCGACGTCATCGAGAAAGAGCAGACGCTGCTCTCGCTCGAGTCGGACAAGGCCACGATGGAAGTGCCCAGCGACGTCGCGGGCACGGTCAAGGAAGTGAAGATCAAGGCTGGCGACAAGGCTTCGCAAGGCACGGTGATCGCGCTGGTCGAAGCCGCCGTTGGCGCGGCCGCGCCCGCGCCGAAGGCCGAAGCGCCCAAGGCCGCTGAAGCGCCCAAGGCTGCCGAAGCACCGAAGGCCGCAGCGCCGGCACCGCAAGCCGGCAGCTTCAGCGGCAGCGCCGACGTCGAATGCGACATGCTCGTGCTTGGCGCCGGCCCCGGCGGCTACTCGGCAGCGTTCCGCTCCGCCGACCTTGGTATGAAGACCGTGCTGGTCGAGCGTTATTCGACGCTCGGCGGCGTGTGCCTGAACGTGGGCTGCATTCCGTCGAAGGCGCTGCTGCATACGGCGCTCGTGATCGACGAAGCCGAAGCGCTCGGCTCGCACGGCATCACGTTCGGCAAGCCGCAGATCGATCTGGACAAGCTGCGCGACTTCAAGTCGGGCGTCGTCAAGAAGCTCACGGGCGGCCTCGCCGGCATGGCGAAGGCGCGCAAGGTCGAAGTCGTGACGGGCGTGGGCGCGTTCCTCGACCCGAACCACATGGAAGTGGTGGGCGAGAGCGGCAAGAAGATCGTCAAGTTCAAGCAGGCGATCATCGCTGCCGGCTCGCAAGCCGTGAAGCTGCCGTTCATGCCGGAAGACCCGCGCGTGGTCGATTCGACCGGCGCGCTGGAACTGCGTCAGATTCCGCAGAAGATGCTCGTGATCGGCGGCGGCATCATTGGTCTCGAAATGGCGACTGTCTACGCGACGCTTGGTGCGCAGATCGACGTCGTGGAAATGCTCGACGGCCTGATGGCGGGCGCGGACCGCGATCTCGTGAAGGTCTGGGAAAAGTACAACGCGAAGCGCTTCGCGAACGTCATGCTCAAGACCAGGACCACGAAGGCCGAGGCGAAGGACGACGGCATTTACGTGTCGTTCGAGGGTGAGAAGGCGCCGGCCGAGCCGCAGCGCTACGACCTCGTGCTGGTCGCCGTGGGCCGCTCGCCCAACGGCAAGAAGATCGGCGCGGACAAGGCCGGCGTGGCGGTGACGGATCGCGGCTTCATCGACGTCGACAAGCAGATGCGCACCAACGTGCCGCACATCTTCGCGATCGGCGATGTGGTCGGCCAGCCGATGCTCGCGCACAAGGCCGTGCACGAAGGCCACGTGGCGGCGGAAGCGGCGCATGGCGAGAAGGCGTACTTCGACGCGCTGCAGATTCCGTCGGTGGCCTACACCGATCCGGAAGTGGCGTGGGCCGGCAAGACCGAAGAGCAGTGCAAGGCCGAAGGCATCAAGTACGGCAAGGCGGTGTTCCCGTGGGCCGCTTCGGGCCGCGCGATCGCTAACGGCCGCGACGAGGGCTTTACCAAGCTGATCTTCGACGAAGAGACGCATCGCGTGATCGGCGGCGGTATCGTCGGCCTGAACGCGGGTGACCTCATCAGCGAAGTGTGCCTCGCCGTGGAAATGGGCGCGGATGCGACGGACATCGGCAAGACGATCCACCCGCACCCGACGCTGGGCGAGTCGATCGGCATGGCGGCCGAGTTGTACGAGGGTGTCTGTACAGACCTCCCGCCGCAGAAGAAGAAGTAAGTTCGTGTCGCGCCGCTCGTAGCGGCGCGCACGAAGAAACGGCGCACTCCGTGAGGAGTGCGCCGTTTGCATTTTGGGGTAACGCTCAGTGCTGCGTGATGTTGCGAGAGGCGCCGGAGCGTAAAAAAGATTCCCGGTCGGCGACCGGGCAAGTGACATGCCGGGCGGCATGCCGGAGCGTTCAGGTCCGACGCACGGTGCGCCGCTGCTGCTGCGCGCGCACCGGTTCAATGTGCAACGTTCAGACCGTCTTCTTGGCCGAAGCGGCAGCCGAGCGCGACGCCTGGGCGGCAGCCTTGCTCGCAGCAGCGGTGGCGGCGTTGAAGTTGCTTTCCGCCATTTCCACGGCTTGCTTCGTAGCCTTGTGGACCGTTTCGTAGGTCGTGTTCGCGGCGTTGATGGCCGACTTGATCACGGCAACTGCGGTTTCCGAGCCAGCCGGTGCGTTCTTCGCGACGTTGTCGACGAGCGATTGAACCTTGCGGTTCTGCTCTTCGTAGTGGGCTTCGGCGACCTTCGCAAACTCAGCCTGGGTGGCCGAGGCGATTTCATACACATGACGGCCGTACGACAGCAGCTTTTCGGTCAGCGGCTGGGCATAGCTCGTTTGCAGGGCCAGGAATTCCTGCGCGTCCTTCACCGACAGTGCGCGCTGGGCGTGTTCCTGCGATTCCGCCAGATTCGAGCGGACAGCCTGAAGGTTCAATTCGACGAGCTTTTCCACGCCTTCGAATGCCTTGCCGGTGAGGCCGAACAGGGTTTCGAGGTTGGCTTTCTGGGCAGCGGCGAATTGCTCAGGGGTCAGCAGACTCATGTTTACGCTCCTGTATGTCGGCGGCCTTCGTGGGTCGCCTGAAGTAAGTGGCACGGCGCTGGTGCTCTGTCACTCGCTTTGTGCGTCGCAACATTGACTCGATTTTAGGATGCTCCGGAAGAAAGTCAAGGCTTTTTGGTGCGTCGCACAATGTCGATAATTTATTATTAAACAGTCACTTATGCCTCGCGCATGGCGCAGGTGCGACAACGGCGCCGACGCCCCAAGGCGCTAGCCCCACGGCGGGTTGCGGGCGGCGGCGGGCAGGGTGGGGCAAGCGCGGAAACGCGGCTTCTGGCAAGATGCGGCATGGATCACATGAACGCGCCTATGGGATTTGTCCTGGGTGCGTACACCAAATTCCTACATGGAACGTTAATGATCCATTGCTGTCGAACGCGCGTCGCGCGGCACGGCGGCACTGGTGGTCAGGCAATCTCACCCGTATTTTCCTCAGTTCAAGTTCCGTACGACGAACGCCGTTAACGCAGCAAGCGCACTGTGCGTGCGCCGCAAACGTTATCAGCAGGCGGCGCCGTGGCGAGAGGAGCGGCTTGGGCAATTGTCTGACTCCATCGAATGCGGGAAGTGCATTGGCCAGCTCAATCGAAGGTCATACTTCGGTTTAATGAGCGCCGATAAGTGCTTCAATTTGCGAATTTTTCGTGGTTTTACTACACTTGGCGAACGATCCCGCCGCTCCATCAAGAACACCAATGAAATCCGACAAGCTCCTGTCGTTCTCACTGATGCCGTCGTCGGTTATCAGCACCGCGTTGTCGGTTGCTGTATCCGTCGCGATCAGTGCGACGCTCGTGGCGCCTGAGGGCGCCTTTGCTGCGTCGCAAGACGCTGCACCGGCCAAAACGGCCAAGGCGAAAAAGGCCACCAAGAAGGTTGCGAAGGCTGAGCCGGAATCGGCAAAGGCCACCAAAAAGGCGGGCGCAACCCGTACCGTCGCCGCGAAAGACGACGATGCGCGTCCGGTGGCGAAAAAGCGCCGCGTCACTTATACGATGAACGGCCGCCATCATTCGGCGGTGCGCCGTGTCGCGTTCGAACCGCGCCAGCCGACCGTCGGTCAGGCGTTCGGTCTGCACGAGACGCCTGACTCGCTGATGCTGCGCTCGGGCGTTGCGTACGTGGTCGACCAGAACACGCTCGAGCCGCTGTTCGACAAGAACTCGCACGCCGTCGTGCCGATCGCCTCGATCTCGAAGCTCATGACGGCGATGGTCGTGCTCGACTCGAAGGAGTCGCTCTCGGAGCAAATCGAAGTCACGGACGAAGACCGCGACTACGAAAAGAACACGGGCTCGCGTCTTTCCGTGGGCTCGGTGCTCTCGCGCGAAGACATGCTGCACATCGCGTTGATGGCCTCGGAAAACCGTGCGGCGGCAGCGCTCTCGCGCTATTACCCGGGTGGCCGTCCGGCGTTCATCGCGGCGATGAACGCGAAGGCAAAGCAACTCGGCATGACCGATACGCACTTCGAGAATTCCACGGGGCTCACGAGCCACAACGTCTCGACCGCGCGTGACCTTGTGAAGATGGTGAATGCGGCCTACCAGTACCCGATGATTCGCCAGTTCTCGACCGACCGCAGCTACGACGTGTTCACGGGCAAGCGCAACCTCGCCTACAACAGCACGAACGCGTTGGTCCGCAATGCGTCGTGGGACATCGGCTTGCAGAAGACGGGCTTCATCAACGAAGCGGGTGAATGCCTCGTCATGCAGACGACGGTTCATAATCGTCCGGTGATCATGGTCCTGCTCGATTCGAGCGGAAAGTATTCGCGCTTCGCGGATGCAACGCGCGTACGCACGTGGCTCGACAATGGCGGCGCCGACCAGCAGCCGCGCATTACGAGCGCCGACGCAGGCGGTCCTGGCACCTGATCCCAGTCGTTTCCGATTTACCCGACAAACGCCCCGCAACTGCGGGGCGTTTTGCTTTCTGATGCGTGGTGGTCGTACTATGACGATCGGCAGACTGTCTCGTCGTTTGGTTCGTCGGCAACATTGCCCGGTAAGTACCTGGCGCCCATTCCCGCCTGGCTTTTGTGCCCGGTGATACGGGGTTTTGATGGTTGTCAATTGACAACCAATCAGACGATGCATACACTGAGTTTGTCGATGAGACGTTCGCACCCAAAGAAAGAGATCGAAGCCGTGCTTGCTTACGCCGAGAAACAAGGCTGGTTAGTTCAGCCAGGTAAAGGCCACGGGCACGCGTGGGGTCGCATGTACTGCCCATACAACCATGCCGCCTGTCGTTGCGGGGAATTCTGCATCACGAGCATCTGGACCACGCTGCGTAACGCGGGCAATCATGCCTATGTGCTCAAACGAGTGGTCGACAATTGCACGACCCATCGTAACAACGCGGCAGCCGCATGTGCGGCGGCCGTTGCGCCGGAGTAACGCATGGATTATCTGTTCACTCTCAAGTACCAACTGCCGGCCGAAGACAGCGATCACGAGGCGCTCGTGGAGCGCCTCGCCGTCGCAGGCTGCGACGACGCGACAATCGGCGTTGGGTTGCCAGGTCGAATCGCGCTGACGTTCATGCGCGACAGTGCGAATGCATGGTCGGCAATCTATTCGGCGCTGCAAGACGTCAAAAAGGGGGTGCCTGCCGCGCGCCTCGTAGAAGCCGCGCCAGATTTCGTCGGCTTGACCGATGCCGCCGACTTGACCGGCATGTCGCGCCAGAACTTGCGCAAGCTGATGCTCGGGCACGCGGCGGAATTTCCCCAGCCCGTGCACGAGGGCAATCCGTCGCTATGGCATTTGAGCGACATCCTGGCCTGGCTGACGGGTCGCGACGGATACAGCATCGACTCGGCGCTGCTCGAAACGGCGCGCATGGCGAAGCAGGTGAATCTCGCAAAAGAAGCGCGCCATCTCGATACGAAGCTGAATCGCAAGCTCGATGAACTGGTGGTGTGAGGACGGCGGCGAGCCAAAAAAAAGCGGAGGGCACGCCTCCGCTCTTCTCGATTCTGCCTCGCGCTGACTTCACGCGGGCTGCGCGTTGCCTTCAGCGGGCTCCGCGTGATAGCCCAGCGACTCCGAAATCGTGAGCGCCGTCTTGCTCAATTGACCGAGCCACGAATCTTGCAACCGATCCGCGGGCGCGGAGAGCGAAAGGCCTGCTACGAGCTTGCCGGTATCGTCGTAGATGCCAGCGGCGATGCACCGTACGCCGAGTTCGAGCTCCTCGTTGTCACGTGCGCAGAACTGCTGCCGTACGTGGGCGAGTTCGCGCTCGAGGCGCCCAAGGTCGGTAATGCTGTTGCGCGTATGGCCCGAAAGGCCGGTGCGCGTGGCGTAGGCGCGTACGCGGTTCGCTTCGTCGGCGGCGAGAAAGAGCTTGCCGACCGAAGTGAGGTGCAGCGGGGCCCGCCCGCCAATGGCGCGCACCACCTGCATGCCCGAGCGCTCCGAGTAGGCGCGTTCGATATAGACGATTTCGTCGCCCTGGCGCACAGAGAGGTTGACGGTCTGACCCGTGAGGCGGTGCAGTTCGCGCATCGGTGTGAGCGCCGCGTCGCGCACGGAAAGGCGTGCCTTCACCAGGTTGCCGAGTTCGAGCAGCCGCATGCCAAGCCGGTAGGTGCCCGGGTCGGAGCGGTCGACGAGCCGGCAGCTCACCATATCGTTCAGGATGCGGTGCGCAGTCGAAGGGTGCAGTTCGGTGCGCTGCGCGAGTTCCTTCAGGCTGACCGGGTCGCTGTGCGCGGCCAGCGCGTCGAGCAGGCGCATCATGCGCTCGATCACCTGAATCGAGGTCTTCGGATCTGGATGGGTGTCGCTCATGAGTTCAGATTCGTTTGACGCTTGAGGCGGAAATGCATTGTATCTCGTATTGTGAAAAAAGTAAGCGGTAGGGCGGAGGCTTGTGCTGCGCTGCGGCGGGCCGGCGAGGGTGATGCAGACCCGCGTTGGTCGTGGCGACGAAACAGCGGATAATCGGGGACGGTTTTAACGAGGAGTCCCCATGCGAGTCGGTTTGTTCGTCACGTGCCTCATCGACACGATGCGTCCGGAAATTGGCTTTTCGGCGCTCAAATTGCTCGAAGAGGCAGGCTATGAAGTCGTCGTGCCGCCTGCGCAGACCTGCTGCGGCCAGCCGGCCTACAACTCAGGCGAGCGCGCGCTCGCGCGTGATCTCGCGGAAAAGACGCTGCGCGAATTCGAGCAGTTCGACTATGTCGTCGTCCCATCGGGCTCCTGCGGCGGCATGATCCGCGTGCACTACGGCGACCTGTTCCGGGACGATCCGGAACTGATGGGGCGCTACGGCAAGTTGCGTGAGCGCGTCTACGAACTCACGGATTTCCTCGTCAACGTCGCGAAGGTCACGCTGCCGCAAGGGGAGTTCAGCGGGCCGGTGACCTACCACGACTCGTGCTCGGGCCTGCGCGAACTTGGCGTGAAGGCACAGCCGCGCACATTGCTCGCCCAGCGCGGCGTCGAAGTGCATGAGATGAAGGATTGCGAGCACTGCTGTGGTTTCGGCGGCACCTTTGCCGTGAAGTACGGTGACATTTCGACGGCCATTGCCGACGAAAAATGCGCAAATGTTCAGGCGAGCGGCACGGGCGCCGTGGTGCTCGGCGACCTCGGCTGCATGCTGAATATCGAAGGCCGCCTGCGCCGCACCGGCGACACCGCCACGCGCGTGCTGCACGTTGCCCAGGTGCTGGCAGGCGACGTGTGATGCGCCGCTGGTTGCCATCGCGCCTTTTGCGCGCAGTGCACGAATAGCCCCAGATCCTGCCGAACACCGCACAACATCGCCCACACGCCATGCAAGTCCAATCGATGCAGTTCAAGGCGCGCGCCGGCCAGAAGCTGGCCGATGAGCGCCTGCAGCACAACCTCAAGAAGCTCTCGACGAAGTTCGTCTCGGCGCGCGCCGAGGCGATCACCGCGATCGATTTCCCCGCCACGCGCGCCGCGCTCAAGGCGCGCCGCAACCGCGCGCTCGAGAATCTCGATGTCTGGCTCGAACAGTTCGAAACCGAGGCAACGCGGCGCGGCGTGACCGTGCTCTACGCGGAAACGGCGCAGGATGCGGCGAAGCTCGTCGCGGACATCGCGCGGCGCCACGACGTGCACAAGGTCATCAAGACCAAGTCGATGGTTTCGGAGGAAATGCGGCTCAATACGGTGCTCGCGGAAATGGGCGTGCAGTCTATCGAGACCGATCTGGGCGAGTACATCCTGCAGATCAACGACAACGAGCCGCCGAGCCACATCATTGCGCCCGTCGTCCACAAGGACAAGGATGAGATCGCCGATCTCTTCGCGAAAACGCACGACAAACCGCGTCTGACCGAAATCCCCGATATGACGCGTGAGGCGCGTGAAGTCCTGCGTCCGCATTTTCTCTCGGCGGATATGGGCGTGACGGGTGGCAACTTCCTCGTCGCGGAAACCGGCTCGGTCGTGCTCGTGACCAACGAAGGCAACGAGGGCATGTGCACGGTGATGCCGCGCGTGCATGTGGCGGTGACGGGCATCGAGAAGGTGCTGCCTACGCTTGAAGACCTCGCGACGGCCATGCGTCTGTTGCCGCGCTCGGCAACGGGGCAGGCCACGTCGAACTATTTCTCGGTTTTGACGGGCCCGCGCGGACCCGAAGACCAGGACGGCCCGGAGCATATGTACGTCGTACTCGTGGACGGCGGCCGCACTGGCCTGATTGGCGGGGAATTCCAGGAGATGCTGCGCTGCATCCGTTGCGGGGCGTGCATGAACCACTGCCCTGTCTATCAGAAGGTGGGCGGCCATGCGTACGGCTGGGTCTACCCGGGACCGATGGGCTCCGTGCTCACGCCAAGCTACGTCGGTCTCGAAAAGACACTCGATCTTCCTCAGGCCGCTACGCTCTGCGGCGAATGCAATAGCGTCTGCCCGGTGGGCATTCCGCTGTCGGATTTGCTGCGCAAACTGCGCGAGAAGCAAGCGGAGCGGCATCTGCGCCCGTGGCGCGAGCGTGCGGCGCTCGCCGCGTGGGGCTGGCTCGCGCTGCATCCAACGGCCTACGCATTGCTCACCAAACTCGGCGTGCGGATCCTGGAGCGCATGGGCGGCCAGGCCCGGCTCATTCGCAAGCTGCCATTTGCGCGTGGCTGGACCAACGGGCGCGACATGCCCGCGCCGGTCGGCCGCACGTTCCGCGAACTGTACGCGGCGCGGCACACGCATCTGGACACGACAAAGCGCCCCGAACAGGCCTGACGCGCGCCCATCGGTCAAGCTCAGGTCGCCGACTATTTAAGCTGGCGCAACAGTGTGTTCGTCCGGACCGGGTTTTTCCTGATTGCGACTCTCTATATCATCTCGACTGGCGATAGTGCGTCCGCACCTGTCGCTTCACAGTCGATAGAGAGTCGCATCATGAGAAAGAAAATAACGGTGTACTGGCCGCTGGCGCTGATCGTGCCGCTCGCGGTGATCGCATGGGTCCATGCATGGAAAACCGCCGAGCAGCAAATGCCGCTCGCAGCCGATCAGGTCACGGCGGAACTTGCGCGCGCGGTCTCGTATGGCCTCGTGGGCAGCGAAGGCAAGACGCCGGTGAAGGCAATGAACAGTATTGCGCCGCTGCCGCGAGCCAGCGCGATCTGACGATCCCGCTGGCGTCAACGCGCAGCGCGCACTTCGTGCGCTTTGTATAATTCAAGATTCGCCTGCGCGCACTGAACGCCGACCGCTGTTTCAGCCCCCACGAATGAAAAAGGTTTCCGTCTGCTTCGTTTGTCTTGGCAACATCTGCCGCTCGCCCACGGCCGAGGCCGTGATGTTGCGCCTCGTGGATGAAGCGGGGTTGGCGGGGCACGTCGAGGTCGATTCGGCGGGCACGGGTGACTGGCACATCGGCGAGGCGCCCGACGCGCGCGCGCAGCGGGCAGGCGGCCAGCGCGGCTACGATCTCGCGCCGTTGCGCGCCCGCCAGATCGCTGCCGAGGACTTCGGCCGCTTCGACCTGATCGTGGCGATGGACGACGCGAACGTCAGCGCGCTTCAGGATGTCTGCCCGGCGAGCGAGCGCGACAAGATCCGTTTGTTGATGGAGTTCGCACCGCAGGCGCAAGCGCGGGTGGTAGTCGATCCCTATTTCGGCGGCGACGCAGGCTTCGAAATGGTGCTCGATCAGTGCGAGGCTGCCTGCGCGGGTCTGCTCGCCGCATTGCGTGGGCAACTGGCGGACTGAGATGAGCGGCGTGGATCTGCCGGATGCAGAAATCGCGCCATTTTTGCGATTCGCAGCGCACCTAATAACCCAGATCGCGACGTTGATACTTGACTAAACTAGTCATGTATTTATACTTGACGAAAATTGTCGAGAATTGCGGTTCCCCTACATCATGAGACTCACCACCAAAGGCCGTTTCGCCGTCACGGCGATGATTGACCTGGCCCTGCGCCAGGAGCAGGGCCCGGTGACGCTTGCGGGTATCAGCCAGCGGCAGCATATCTCGCTGTCGTACCTCGAACAGCTGTTCGGCAAGCTGCGCCGTCATGAAATCGTCGAATCGGTCCGCGGGCCGGGCGGCGGGTACAACCTCGCGCGTCGCGCGGAGGATGTCACGGTCGCGGACATCATCATTGCCGTGGACGAGCCGCTCGACGCCACGCAGTGCGGCGGCAAGGGCGCCTGCGAGGGCACCAAGCAGCACGACGGCCACTGCATGACGCACGAACTCTGGTCGACGCTGAACCAGAAAATGGTCGAGTACCTCGATTCGGTGTCGCTCAAGGATCTGGTGGACAAGCAGCGCGCCCGCGAAGGCGCCGCGCCCGCCGTCCTGCGCGACCGCCGCGCCGAGGCGCCGCCGGTGGAGCCGGTCAGGGCGGTGCCGCTAGGTCCGAACTCGATCTTCAACATGGCGGGTTCGTAGCCCCTTCGAGCGCCGCCAGAACGCCGTAGTTGGCCGCAGTTGACAATACAGACAGTACAGCGCAGCACACAAGATTCCCCGGAGCGATAGATGAATAACGACATTCCCCACCTGCCCATTTACATGGACTACAGCGCGACGACCCCCGTCGACCCGCGCGTGGTGGACAAGATGATTCCGTATCTGCGTGAGCAGTTCGGCAATCCGGCGTCGCGCAGCCACGCTTATGGCTGGGACGCGGAGCATGCTGTCGAGGAAGCGCGCGAGCAGGTCGCCGCGCTCGTCAACGCCGACCCGCGCGAAATCATCTGGACCTCTGGCGCGACCGAATCGGACAACCTCGCAATCAAGGGCGCCGCGCACTTCTACAAGAGCAAGGGTAAGCACATCATCACGGTCAAGACCGAGCACAAGGCCGTGCTCGACACCTGCCGTGAACTCGAGCGCGAAGGCTACGAAGTCACCTATCTGGACGTCAAGGACGACGGCCTGATCGACCTCGACGTGTTCAAGGCCGCGCTGCGTCCCGACACGATCCTCGTTTCCGTCATGCACGTGAACAACGAGATCGGCGTGATCCAGGACATCGAGACGATCGGTGAGATCTGCCGCGAGAAGGGCATCATTTTCCACGTCGATGCCGCGCAGTCCACGGGCAAGGCGCCCATCGACCTGCAAAAGCTCAAGGTCGACCTGATGTCGTTCTCGGCGCACAAGACCTACGGCCCGAAGGGCATCGGCGCGCTGTATGTGCGTCGCAAGCCGCGCGTGCGCATCGAAGCGCAGATGCACGGCGGCGGTCACGAGCGCGGCATGCGCTCGGGCACGCTGGCTACGCACCAGATCGTCGGCATGGGCGAAGCGTTCCGCATCGCGCGTGAAGAGATGGCCACGGAAAACGAGCGCGTGCGCATGCTGCGCGACAAGCTCCTGCGCGGCCTGAAGGAAATCGAAGAAACGTATGTGAACGGCGACATGGAACAGCGTGTCCCGCACAACCTGAACATCAGCTTCAACTTCGTCGAAGGCGAGTCGCTGATCATGGCGGTCAAGGACGTGGCGGTGTCGTCGGGTTCGGCTTGCACGTCTGCGTCGCTCGAGCCGTCGTATGTGCTGCGCGCGCTCGGCCGCAACGACGAACTGGCGCACAGCTCGATCCGCTTCACGGTGGGCCGTTTCACGACGGAACAGGACGTCGATTACGTCATCAACCTGCTGAAGACGAAGATCGCCAAGCTGCGCGAGTTGTCGCCGCTGTGGGAAATGCACCAGGACGGCATCGATCTGTCGACCATTCAGTGGGCGGCGCACTAAGGCTTTCGCGGCGCAGTCAGCATCGCGTAGTTGCATCGAAAACGAACCGGCCGCAGCGCAATGAGCAGAGCACTGCATGCAGCGCGGCCAACGAATTGAAGGAGTGTGATCATGGCATATAGCGACAAGGTTCTGGACCACTACGAAAACCCGCGCAACGTCGGCTCGTTCGCCAAGGACGACGACGCGGTCGGCACCGGCATGGTCGGCGCGCCGGCGTGCGGCGACGTGATGAAGCTGCAGATTCGCGTGGGCGCGGACGGCGTGATTGAAGACGCAAAGTTCAAGACCTACGGCTGCGGCTCGGCGATCGCTTCGAGCTCGCTCGTGACCGAGTGGGTGAAGGGCAAGACGCTCGACCAGGCCCTCGACATCAAGAACACGCAGATCGCCGAAGAACTGGCGCTGCCGCCGGTGAAGATCCACTGCTCGATTCTCGCGGAAGACGCGATCAAGGCAGCGGTCGCTGATTATCGCCAGCGTCACACGACTGAAGCGAAGGCCGACGCGGCTTAAGCGCAGCAGCGTCGATGCAGGACGGCGCCGGACCATGGGGTGCGGCGCTCTGGGACTAACGATTTTGGATGCAGCAGGGTTGCGTCGCGACGCAAGGGAAGGCGAAAGCCGAACCCGGCGGCGCGAGGCGCGGCGAAGATGCTATGGCAATTACGTTGACTGAAAAAGCGGCACAGCACGTGCAAAAGTACCTGACCCGTCGCGGCAAGGGCGTGGGCCTGCGTCTTGGCGTGCGCACGACGGGCTGCTCGGGCCTCGCGTACAAGCTCGAGTACGTCGACGAGCTCGCGCCCGAGGACAACGTCTTCGAGAGCCACGGCGTGAAGGTCATCGTCGACCCGAAGAGCCTTGCCTATATCGACGGCACGCAACTCGACTTCGTGCGCGAAGGCCTGAACGAGGGCTTCCGGTTCAACAACCCGAATGTGAAGGACGAGTGCGGCTGCGGCGAGTCCTTCCGCGTTTGAGCCCGCGTCGAGCGGTGAAAAGGCGGCCTGTGCCGCCTTTTTGATTTTGATGGCCCTGATAGACCCACCCGAACGTTCCAGCCGATGAGCACGCCTTCCACGTCTACCCGATCGCTCTCCGACAGCCACTTCGTGCTGTTCGGCCTGCCCGAGCAGTTCGCGATCGATGCGAACGCGCTCGACCACGCCTACCGCACGGTGCAGGCACAGGTGCATCCCGACCGTTTCGCTGCGGCCGGCGAGGCGCAAAAGCGCATCGCCATGCAATGGGCGACGCGCACGAACGAGGCGTACCAGACGCTGCGCGATCCGCTCAAGCGCGCGAAGTATCTGCTGCATTTGCGCGGTATCGACGTGGGCGCAGAGAACAACACCGCGATGGAGCCCGCGTTCCTCATGCAGCAGATGGAGTGGCGTGAGGCGATCGAAGACGCGGTCGGCGCGAAGAACGTCGATGCGCTCGATGCGCTCGCGGGCGAGCTGCGCGACGACGAACGCGTGCGCTTCACGAAGCTCGCGGCGCTGCTCGACAGCGGCTCGAACCAGCCGGCCGCCGAGGCGGTGCGCCAGCTCATGTTCATTGAGCGCGTGGCGGGCGAGATCGACTCGCAGATCGAGCGTCTCGAAGGCTGAAGCGGATATCGGGCGCTCGCGCTCATCAGGTTTAAAGCAGGTTAAAAAGCAGATTACACAGATGGCATTACTGCAAATCTCCGAACCCGGCATGGCGCCGGCGCCGCATCAGCGGCGACTCGCCGTCGGCATCGACCTCGGCACGACGAACTCGCTGGTCGCAGCGGTGCGCAGCGGCGTGCCCGACGTGTTGCCCGACGAAGACGGCCACGTGCTGCTGCCTTCGGTCGTGCGCTATCTCGCGAATGGCGGCCGTCGGATCGGCCGCACGGCGAAGGCTGAAGCCGCCACCGATCCGCGCAACACGATCGTGTCGGTCAAGCGCTTCATGGGCCGCGGCAAGTCCGAAGTCGAAGGCGCGGCCAACGCGCCGTACGATTTCGTCGACGCGCCGGGGATGGTGCAGATCCAGACCGTGGACGGCGTGAAGAGCCCCGTCGAAGTTTCGGCGGAGATTCTCGCGACGCTGCGCCAGCGCGCCGAAGACACGCTCGGCGACGAGCTCGTCGGCGCCGTCATCACGGTGCCTGCGTACTTCGACGAAGCGCAGCGCCAGGCGACCAAGGACGCCGCGCGTCTCGCGGGCCTGAACGTGCTGCGTCTGCTCAACGAGCCGACCGCGGCGGCGATTGCCTACGGGCTCGACAACGGCGCCGAAGGTCTCTACGCGGTCTATGACCTCGGCGGCGGCACGTTCGACCTGTCGATTCTCAAGCTCACGAAGGGCGTGTTCGAAGTGCTGGCGGCCGGCGGCGATTCGGCGCTCGGCGGCGACGATTTCGACCACGCGCTCTTTGCGTATGCGCTGGAGCAGTCCGGCATCGAGCGCGCGAGCCTCGCACCCGAAGACGTGCGCCTGTTGCTCGACCGCGTGCGCGATGCGAAGGAGGCGCTCTCGTCCGCGCCCGAGGCGCGCATCGAGGCGAGCCTGTCGAACGGCAAGCAGATCGCGCTGACGATCGACGAGCCGCGCTTCGAAGCGCTCACGCAAGCGCTCGTGCAGCGCACGCTCACGCCGACAAAGAAGGCGCTGCGCGACGCAAAGGTGGCTGCGAAAGACGTGAAGGGCGTGGTGCTGGTGGGCGGTGCGACGCGTATGCCGGTGATCCGCCGCGCCGTGGAGCAGCACTTCGGCCAGGCGCCGCTTACGAATCTCGACCCGGACCAGGTCGTCGCGCTCGGCGCGGCGATCCAGGCCGACCTGCTCGCGGGCAACCGCGGCGGCGAGGACGACTGGCTGCTGCTCGACGTCATTCCGCTGTCGCTCGGTGTGGAGACGATGGGGGGCCTCGTCGAGAAGATCATCCCGCGCAATTCGACCATCCCGGTCGCGCGAGCGCAGGACTTCACGACCTTCAAGGACGGCCAGACGGCCATGGCGATTCACGTCGTGCAAGGCGAGCGCGAACTCGTTGCCGACTGCCGCTCGCTCGCGCGTTTCGAACTGCGCGGCATTCCGCCGATGGCGGCGGGCGCGGCGCGCATTCGCGTGACTTACCAGGTGGATGCGGACGGCCTCTTGTCCGTGTTCGCGCGCGAGCAGCTCTCGGGCGTGGAAGCGTCGGTGGTGGTGAAGCCGTCCTACGGTCTCGCCGATGACGACGTGGCCCGCATGCTCGAAGACAGCTTCAAGACCGCCGAAGTCGACATGCGCGCCCGCGCGCTGCGCGAGGCACAGGTCGAGGCGCAACGCATCATCGAAGCGACGAACGCCGCTTTGGGCGCCGATGGCGAACTGCTCGACGAAGCCGAGCGTGCGCAAGTCGACGCGCTGATCGCCGCGCTCGCGCAAGTCGCGCAGGGCGACGACGCCGGCACGATCGAAGCGGCGACGAAGGCGCTTTCCGAAGGCACCGACGAGTTTGCCGCGCGCCGGATGAACAAGGGCATCAAGCGCGCGCTGGCGGGCAAGAAGCTCGACGAGATCGGCTGAAGCCGCGGTTAAAAGCGTGGCTGAAACCTCAACAGCTTAAAGGTGAACGCGTCGTTAGCAAACGGCGCGCGCGTGCGTGCTTTCCCGATGTGGCGGAGCACGCACCGACAGTAGAATGGGCACATGCCGCCGTCGGAGGCGGGGCATGCGCCCGATATGAAAGTTATTGGATACGGAAATCACAATGCCTCAAATCGTGGTGCTGCCCCATGTCGAACTGTGCCCTGAGGGTGCGGTCATCGACGCCAAGCCGGGCGAGAGCGTGTGCGACGCGCTGCTCGAACACGGTATCGAAATCGAGCACGCATGCGAGAAGTCGTGCGCCTGCACGACCTGTCACGTGATCGTGCGCGAAGGTTTCGATGCGCTCGTGCCGTCCGAGGAAGACGAAGACGATCTCCTCGACAAGGCGTGGGGACTCGAGCCGACATCGCGGCTGTCGTGCCAGGCCATCGTGCCTGCGAACGACGATCTGGTGGTCGAGATTCCGCGTTACTCGATCAACCACGCGAAGGAAAACCACTGAGCCACTGAACATCAGGAGGAGCGCGCAGCCATGAAATGGACCGATACGCAGGACATCGCGATGGCCTTGACGGACACCCATCCAGAAGTGGACCCGCAGTACGTGCGCTTCACCGATCTGCACCGCTGGATCACGCAGCTCGACGGCTTCGACGACGACCCCGAGCGCTCGAACGAGAAGATTCTCGAGGCGATCCAGGCGGCGTGGATCGAAGACGCGGACTACTGATTCCCGGCACGCCCGCGAAGCAGACGAAAAGACGAGAAAAAGGCGATTTGCCCTTACGGCAAATCGCCTTTTTTATTGCGCAACTAGCTTCCCGGCGTCAGCGCAATCAACCCGCGACCAGCGTGCCGTTCTCCACGCGCACGCGCTCGCCCTGCTGGAACGGCGGCGCTTCGTGATACGTGAAGTAGCGCGTCTTGCCGTTCTCCATGCGCACGCGCACCGAATAGGTTGTCGTGCTGCGCAGGTGCTTTTCGACCGAGTTGCCCGCGAAGCCGCCACCGAGTGCACCTAGCAACGTCATGGCCGTGCGGCCGTTACCCGAGCCGAACTGGTTGCCGACCACGCCGCCGGCCACCGCGCCGCCCACTGCGCCGATACCGGTACCGTGGCCTTCTTGCTTTGCCTCGGAAATCGCGACGACCGTGCCGCACGTCGAACACGCGGGCTGGGCGGGCGGCGCTTCCTGTGCGTACTGCTGTTGCGAAGGCTGCGGCGGCTGGCCAGGCTGTTGACCATATTGCTGCGCAGGCGCGACGGGCACGGCCGCTGGCTGTTGAGCCTGTACCGGCGCCGGTTGCGTCTCGGTGGGCGCATTCTGGTCGTTCTGCGCGTATTGCGAAGCCTGCACCGGCCTCGTCGAGTCAACGACAGCCGGCTGTGAAGCCATCATCGACGTCTGGCCCGTCTGCACCTGAGCGCTTTGCTCGGTGGTGCTGGAGGCTTTCGGGAAAACGCCGGTGATGGCTGCGGTGGCCGCGAGGCTTGCGACGATGACGGCCGCCGCCGCGGTTGCGATCAATGGGTGGAGGCGGCGTTTCGGTGTGATTGGATCAGTTGTGTTCATGACAGGCTCCGTCTTTGGCAGAGTTGGCTCGCTTGTGAGACTTGTGAGACCCAGTGTGAGCCAATCCAATTCTGTGAGCGTTTCAATTTGTAACCCGGCGCATCGGCGGCATTGTGACGAACAGTGCGCAATCGTCGCGCAGCGTTGCACAGCGCGGTTTTCCACGCTGGCGCAATGGATGTGCCCGTTTCAGCCGTTGCGCTAGCCGGCAGATCTTACCGATGGTTACAAACCTGGGCGTTGAGATGCCATAAAGAAACGGGGCGCATGCGGTGTGAACCGCATGCGCCCCGTCATGTCAGGCAGAGCTTGCGCTTAGTCTTCGCGGCGCAGGTGCGGGAAGAGGATCACGTCACGGATGCTCGCGCTGTCCGTGAGCAGCATGATCAGGCGGTCGATGCCGATGCCGCAGCCGCCCGTCGGGGGCATGCCGTACTCGAGCGCGCGGATGTAGTCGGCGTCGTAGAACATCGCTTCTTCGTCGCCGGCGTCTTTCTGCTCGACCTGCTTCTTGAAGCGGGCGGCCTGGTCTTCCGGATCGTTCAGCTCCGAGAAACCGTTGGCGATCTCGCGGCCCGTGATGAACAGCTCGAAGCGCTCGGTAATGCCCGGCAGCGTGTCCGAGGCGCGAGCAAGCGGCGAAACTTCGACAGGGTAGTCGATGATGTAGGTCGGCTCCCACAGCTGCGACTCGGCGGTCTCTTCGAACAGCGCCAGTTGCAGCGAACCCACGCCCGCATTCAGGAACTGCGGCTGGTTTGCGTCCACGCCGAACTTCTTCAGTTCCGAGCGCAGGAAGGCGGCGTCGGCGAGTTGCTCGTTCGTGTACTGCGGCGCGTACTTCTGGATCGCCTGGACGATCGTCAAGCGATGGAACGGCTTCGAGAGGTCGAGTTCGCGGCCCTGATACGTCAGCACGGCGGTGCCGCTCGCGTCGATGGCGGCCTGGCGGATCAGCTGCTCGGTGAAGTCCATGAGCCACGCGTAGTCGGTGTACGCCGCGTAGAACTCCATCATCGTGAATTCCGGATTGTGACGCGGCGAAACGCCTTCGTTACGGAAATTCCGGTTGATTTCGAACACGCGCTCGAAGCCGCCCACGATCAGACGCTTCAGATACAGCTCGGGCGCGATGCGCATGAACATCTGCATGTCGAGCGCGTTGTGATGCGTGACGAACGGCTTGGCGGCCGCGCCGCCCGGGATCGGGTGCAGCATCGGCGTTTCGACTTCCATGAAGTCTGCGTTCGCCATGAAGTTGCGCACCGACGAGATTGCCTTGGTGCGCGCCTGGAACGTCTGACGCGCTTCGGGCGTGACGATCAGGTCGACATAGCGCTGGCGATAGCGCATTTCCTGGTCGGAGAGGCCGTGGAACTTGTCCGGCAGCGGGCGCAGTGCCTTCGAGAGCAGGCGCAGTTCCGTGCAGCGGACCGAAAGCTCGCCCTTGTTGGTGCGAAACAGCACGCCCTTGGCCGCGACGATGTCGCCCAGGTCCCACTTCTTGAACGCTTCGTAGGTGGCTTCGCCCACGTCGGCGGGCGTGATGAAGAACTGGATCTGGCCCGAGCCGTCGCGCACCGTGGCGAAGCTCGCCTTGCCCATCACGCGCTTGAGCATCATGCGGCCGGCAATGGCGACTTCGAGCGGATTCGCTTCGAGCGCGTCCTTGTCGGTGTCGGCGTAGTCGCGCTGCAGGTCGGCGGCGTGGTGGGTGGGGCGGAAGTCGTTCGGATAGGCGACGCCTGCCTCGCGCAGTGCGCGCAGTTTCTCGCGACGCTCGGCGATGATCTGGTTGTCGTCGAGTTCGGGCGCGGCGCTGGGCGCGTTCTGCTGGGTCGGTTCGGTCATGATGGCTCGGAGTTCTTTGATTCGCAGGTGTTTCGGCGAGTTTTCGGGGCGGCGGCCCCGGTGTGGTCCTTCGCGGGACACGGCGCGCACGGCGCGCAGATAAGCGGACTTCGGTTCCTGCTGCGCGCCGCATGCCTCGCAGTCGAGGCGGGCGGCGCAGCAGGAGAGGGCGGCATGCGGTGTTCTGCAGCGCCCGTGGCGTGCGGCAAGCTTACACGCCCTGTTTCAGGCTCGCGCTGATGAAGGCGTCGAGATCGCCGTCGAGCACGGCCTTGGTGTTGCTGATTTCGACGTTGGTGCGCAGGTCCTTGATACGGCTGTTGTCGAGCACGTAAGAGCGGATCTGGTGGCCCCAGCCCACGTCCGACTTGCCCGCTTCGAGCTTGTCCTGTTCCGACTGGCGCTTGCGCATTTCGGCTTCGTACAGGCGCGATTTGAGCATGGCCATGGCTTCGGCGCGGTTGCGGTGCTGCGAGCGGTCGTTCTGGCACTGCACGACGATGCCCGACGGAACGTGCGTGATACGCACGGCGGAGTCGGTCTTGTTGATGTGCTGACCGCCCGCGCCCGAAGCGCGGTACGTGTCGATGCGCAGATCGGCCGGATTGACTTCGATCTCGAACGAATCGTCGATTTCCGGATACACGAACACCGACGAGAACGACGTATGACGCCCGCCCGACGAGTCGAACGGCGACTTGCGCACGAGGCGGTGAATGCCGGTTTCGGTGCGCAGGAACCCGTAGGCGTATTCGCCTTCGACCTTGATCGTCGCGCTCTTGATGCCGGCCACGTCGCCTTCGGACTCTTCGAGCACTTCGGTCTTGAAGCCCTTGCGTTCGCAGTAGCGCACGTACTGGCGCAGCAGCATGGAAGCCCAGTCGCACGCCTCGGTGCCGCCGGCGCCGGCCTGGATGTCGATGAACGCGTTGTTCGGGTCGGCCGGATTCGCGAACATGCGGCGGAACTCGACGTCGGCGACGCGTGCTTCGATCGCGTGAGTGTCGGTTTCGATGGCGACGAGCGTGTCCTCATCGCCTTCCTCGCGGGCCATCTCGAAGAGATCCTGCGTGTCGCGCGTGTCGTTCTCGATGCCGTCGAGCACGTGCACGACGCCCTCGAGCAGCTTCTTTTCCTTGCCGAGACCCTGGGCGTGCTTGGCGTCGTTCCAGACGTTGGGGTCTTCGAGTTCGCTGTTGACTTCGACGAGCCGTCGGGCTTTTACGTCGTAGTCAAAGATACCCCCGTAGCTCGCCCGCGCGCATGCGCAGGTCCGCCAAAAGGGCTTCGATCGCGTTGAGACGTTCCGCTTCCATTTGTGTCGTGATCCGGCGTGTAAAACATTGAATTATAGCCGATTGGACCCGGATCAAGGACGGCGCGGACCATCTGAGGGCCCGCGCCCACGCGCTCATGGCGGACTCAGAGCGCCGCGTGCTCCACGACGAGTTGCACGCGCGAGACGCCGTTCCAGGTGTCGCGCACGAGCCGGTAAGCGACCGTGGTGTGCTGCGGCAGCGACTCGGTGTGATTGAACCAGATCGCGTTGAAGCGCTGGCGCCCGCGCAGCAATTGCAGCTTGAGGTGCTTGTCTTTCACGAGCGCCTGCGAAGCCACTTCGAATTCTCCCGAAAACACGGGCGCCGGAAAGCCCTGGCCCCACACGGCGGCATCGAGCATCTCCACGAAATCGGGCGTGAAGTAGGCGTCTTCGAGATCGCCGTCGGTCTCGACGGTGCGGGCGAGCGCTTCTTCGGTGAGCCATTCGCGGCCCACGCGTTCGAACGCGGCGGCGAATCGCGGCACATCGGCGGCGGCGATCGTCATGCCCGCGGCCATGGCGTGGCCGCCGAACTTCTGGATCAGGCCCGGCTCGCGTTTGCTGATGAGATCGACGGCGTCGCGCAGATGGAAACCGGGGATCGAACGGCCCGAGCCTTTCACGAGTTCGCCGTCGTCGTCGGCCGGGGCGAAGGTGAACGAAGGGCGGTGAAAGCGCTCCTTCAGGCGCCCCGCGACGATGCCGATCACGCCCTGGTGCCAGCCTTCGTTGAACAGCGTGAGCGTCGCCTTGCCTTGCGGGTCGACATCGGCGAGATCGGCAAGCGCCTGCTGCTGCATGCCCGCCTCGATCTCGCGGCGCTCGCGGTTCATCGAGTCGAGCTGCTGGGCGAGTTCCCACGCGCGGCCCACGTCGTCGGTGGTCAGGCATTCGATGCCGAGCGACATGTCCGAAAGCCGGCCGGCTGCGTTCAGACGGGGCCCGAGCGCGAAACCGAAGTCAAAGCCCGACGCGCTTTTCGCGTCGCGCCCCGCAGCGCGAAAGAGCGCTGCGATGCCCGGCTGCATGCGGCCGTTGCGCACGCGCTGCAAGCCCTGCGCGACTAGCACGCGGTTGTTGCAGTCGAGCTTCACGACGTCGGCCACGGTGCCGAGCGCGACGAGATCGAGCAGGCCGTCGAGGCGCGGCTCGGGCTTGCCATCGCTGAACGCGCCGCGCTTGCGCAATTCCGCGCGCAGCGCGAGCAGCGTGTAGAACATGACGCCCACGCCCGCGATGCACTTGCTCGGAAACTCGCAACCCGGCTGGTTCGGATTGACGATGGCGCGCGCGTCGGGGAGCGTGTCGCCCGGCAGGTGGTGATCGGTCACGAGCACTTCGATGCCGAGCTCGTTGGCGGCTTCGACGCCTTCCACACTGGCGATGCCGTTGTCCACCGTGATCAGGACGTCGGGTGGCCCGCCTTTGCGTTGGGCGGCGAGCGCGACGATCTCGGGTGTGAGGCCGTAGCCATACTCGAAGCGGTTCGGCACCAGATAGTCGATCTGCGCGCCGAACATGCGCAGGCCGCGTACGGCCACGGCGCAGGCGGTTGCGCCGTCGCAGTCGTAGTCGGCGACCACGAGCATGCGGCAATCGGCTTCAAGCGCGTCGGCGAGCAGCGTGGCGGCCTCGTCGATGCCCTTCATGCCCGTGGGCGGAATCAGGCGCGCGAGTCCGGTTTCGATCTCGTCGGGCTGGCAGACGCCGCGCGAGGCGTAAAGGCGTGCGAGCACCGGATGCAGGCCGTGGCGCACGAGCGCTTCGGTGTCGGCGGGCGAGCAGGCGCGGGTGACGATTCGGGTCATGCGTGAGTGCGGAAGAAAGAGGTCATTCGGGGATCATTCGATAAAGAGCGACGCGAACAGACGGCGTCGCCAGAACTTGCGCAGATCGCCGCGCGTGATGGAGAGCGTGACCGAGCCGGTGTCGCCGCACAGCGTGAGGTCGAGCGCGGCGAGCGCGCCCGTTTGCAGCGCGGCGAGCGCGGGCGCGAACCAGTCGCGCTCCAGTTGCGCGAACGCGGCGTTCCAGCGGCCCCAGTCCTGCTGGATGAAGGCGGCTGAAAACGGATCGAGTTCGACGAGCGTCGCCCCCGTGCCCGAACCGTTGTTGAGCGAGGCTGCGAGCGCGGCGAAGGTCGCAGGCGCGGCACTGACTTCCGACTTCGCGGCGAGTGCCAGGCCACGTGTGGCGGCTGCGTCGGAGCGCACGCGTGCATAAGGGCTCGTGACCGGGCGCAGCTCGCCTTGCGCGTGGAACCAGATCGAATTGACGGCGGGCAGACCGCGCGCCTCGCGCGCCTCGTTCACAGGATGCTCGAACCACGCCATCTGCACTTCGTTCTGCACCTTCATCCACGCGCGCGAACGCTGGCCCGACTGGGCCTCGTGCGGCAGCCAGATCTCGATGTTGCGGCCGCTCGCGCGCAAGGGCGAAGCGCCCGCGAGCGTGCCGAACGCTTCTGAGGAGAGGTACCAGCGCTGCGGCGTCGGAGCCTCGACGCGCACGCCCAGCTCTTCGATCAGCGGGCGGGCGACGGTGTAGAGCGTGGCGGCGTCGGCGTCGGCGAGTTCGAGCGAGGCGGGGTCGATCAGCACCAGGTGGTCATGCGCGATGCGCACGTGCACGGGCTGCACGCATGCCCACGTGGCGTTGCCTGGCGTGCCGCCATCGGCGAGCAGCATGTAGGGCGCAAGGGGCGCTTCGTCGTCGGCGGCCGGCGCGGGTCTTGCGTCGTTTGCGTTCGCCGCACCGAGCGCGCCGAACTGGCGCGCAACCCAGCGCTCGTGCGGCAGCGTGCGCTGGAAGTCCTCGCCGATCACCTGCTCGCCGAGTGTCGCGCGCGCAACCAGTTTCGCGAGCGCCGGATATTCGAGGCCCGCGAGCGCCGTGGACGCGGCCGCAGCGGACGGCAAGGCAAAGGGGACGAGGAGATGGAGTCGGTCGGCGGGCATGATGGTGCGCATTGTACTTCGGCGCCTGGCACGCCGGGCGGCCCTCTGGCGTATCGCAACGGGCCGGCATCGCTCCGCTATGCTTGTGCTGCGGCACTTGTGGGCGAAATGCGGCTCGAAGGAGAGGGCGGGCAAACGCCCGCGGGCCGTGCGTGTCGCAGGCGCGCAAGTTTGTGCGAACGCCGGCGAAAGTCGGTCGAATGTCCGTGGAGGGGCGCCAGTATGGCAAACTTCGCGGTTGATCGCCGCCCGACCCGGCACGATATTGTTCGGGCGTCCGGCGCACTGGCCCCAGGGTCACCCAGGGTCAATACGCGCCGCCGGAGCGCAACGAAGACGCAAAAAGGATTCGCTTGAAACTTCCCTACGAATGGCAGATAGGCTGGCGCTACACCCGCGCTGGCAAACGCACGACCGGCAACGGGTTCATCTCGTTCATCGCGCTCATCTCGATGTCGGGCATCGCGCTCGGCGTCGCGGCGCTGATCGTCGTGCTCTCGGTGATGAACGGCTTCCAGCGCGACGTGCGCGACCGCATGCTCTCCGTGCTCGCGCACATCGAGATCTTTTCGCCCACGGGCACGATGCCAGACTGGCAGCTCACCGCGAAGGAAGCGAAGACCAATCCGGAAGTGATCGGCGCGGCGCCTTACGTGGACGCCCAGGCGCTGCTCACGCGCGGTGACAGCGTGAACGGCGTCGCGCTGCGCGGTATCGAGCCTTCCGAAGAGCCGCAGGTGTCGGACATCGGCAAGGAGATGAAGGCGGGCAGCCTGAACGACCTCACGCCCGGCAGCTTCGGTATCGTGCTCGGCGCCGATCTCGCCGTGAACCTTGGCGTGACTGTGGGCGACAAGGTCACACTCGTCGCGCCCGAGGGCTCGATCACACCGGCCGGCATGCTGCCGCGCCTGAAGCAGTTCACGGTGGTGGGCGTGTTCGAATCGGGCCACTACGAGTACGACAGCACGCTCGCGCTCACCAACATCCGCGACGCGGAAGTGCTGTATCGTCTTGGCGCGCCAAGCGGCGTGCGTCTGCGCCTGAAGGACATGCAACGCGCGCCGGCGGTGGCGCGCCAGCTCGTGCATACGCTCTCGGGCGACCTCTATATCCGCGACTGGACGCAGCAGAACAAGACCTGGTTCTCGGCCGTGCAGATCGAAAAACGCATGATGTTCATCATCCTCACGCTCATCATCGCGGTCGCGGCGTTCAATCTCGTTTCGTCTCTCGTCATGACCGTCACCAACAAGCAGGCCGATATCGCGATCCTGCGCACGCTCGGCGCGCAGCCGGGCTCGATCATGAAAATCTTCGTCGTGCAGGGCGTGACGATCGGCTTCGTGGGCACCGGCCTCGGCATTGCGCTCGGTTGCCTGATCGCATGGAGCATTCCATGGAGCGTGCCGGCGATCGAGCATCTGCTCGGCATCCAGTTCCTGCCGCCTTCGGTGTATTTCATCAGCGAGCTGCCTTCGGAACTCGTGGCTTCCGACGTGATCCGCATCGGCGTGATTGCGTTCGTGCTGTCCGCGCTCGCCACGCTCTATCCGAGCTGGCGTGCGGCCAAGGTTCGTCCTGCGGAGGCGCTGCGCTATGAATGACCGTCAATCGCTGATCGCCGCGGCCGGCGACTATCCGTACGTGCTCGAAGCGCACGGCGTCTCGAAGGTGTTCGGCCAGGGCGCGCTTGCCGTGCAGGTGCTGCACGACACCGATCTCAAAGTGAAGCGCGGTGAAAAGCTCGCCGTGGTGGGCGCGTCGGGTTCGGGCAAGAGCACGCTGCTGCACGTGCTGGGCGGGCTCGATGAGCCGGGCGCGGGCAAGGTCTCGGTGCTCGGCAAGCCGTTCACCGAGCTTTCCGAGCGCGAGCGCAACGAGTTGCGCAATCGCGCGCTCGGGTTCGTCTATCAGTTCCACCATCTGCTGCCCGAGTTTTCGGCGCTCGACAACGTGGCGATGCCGCTGCGCATTCGCCGCATGACGCAGGAAGACGCGCGCGCCGAGGCGATGCAGATCCTGGAGCGCGTGGGCCTCTCGCATCGTGCGCGCAACCGGCCGGGCGAGCTTTCGGGCGGTGAGCGCCAGCGCGTGGCGATCGCACGTGCGCTCGTGACGAAGCCCGCGTGCGTGCTCGCCGACGAGCCCACGGGCAACCTCGACGGCACGACGGCCGATACCGTCTTCAACCTGATGCTCGAACTTTCCGACCAGTTCGACACGAGCTTCGTGATCGTCACGCACGATCCCGACCTCGCGGCGCGCTGCGACCGCATTGTGCGTTTGCGCGACGGCATGCTGCACGAGGAACCGGTCGTCCCGGTCTGAGCTTTCCCGCGAGCGAGCGCCATGTGGATCGACACGCACTGCCATCTCGATGCCGCCGAGTTCGACGTTGACCGCGACGCGGTCGCGTCGGCGGCGCAAGCGGTGGGCGTGTCGCGCATCGTGATTCCGGCGGTCGCGCGCGAGAACTTCTCGACGGTTCGCGCGCTCGCGCACCGCACCGCGGGCGCGGTCTACGCGCTCGGCATCCATCCGCTCTATACGCCGCAGGCGCGCGACGAAGACCTCGAGGCGTTGCGCCGCGAGATCGAAGCGAGTCTCGACGATCCGCGTTTCGTTGGCATCGGCGAGATCGGGCTCGATTACTTCGTGCCGGGCCTCGACGACGCACGTCAGCAGCACTTCTACGACGCGCAGCTGCGCCTCGCGCGCGAGTTCGGCCTGCCGGCGATCTGCCACGTGCGCAAATCGCAGGATCAGGTGCTCAAGGGGCTGCGCCGCAACGGCGTGAAAAGCGGGATCGCGCATGCGTTCAACGGCAGTTTTCAGCAGGCGCGCGCGTTCATCGATCAAGGCATGCACCTGGGCTTCGGCGGCAATCTGACGTTCGAGCGCGCGCTGCAGATTCGCAGGCTCGCGCAGCAGTTGCCGCTCGAGGCAATCGTCATGGAAACCGACGCCCCCGATATCTCGCCAGCCTGGCTTTATCGCGAGCGCAACACACCCGACCAGGTGCCGCGCATCGGTGCCGTGCTTGCGGGCTTGCGCGGCTTGAGTCCCGCGGAACTTGCACTTGGCACGACGGCTAACGCTGCGGCCGCGCTGCCGCGGCTCGCGCTTTCGTCTGCATAATCGTTTCCAGGGTGGCGGGTACGGCGCGCGGTGTGCGCGGCGTGATTGTTGCGGTCGGCGCATGTTGCCCCCTCGTTGCGAGGAGGCAGGATGCGGGCGATATGGTGCGGGTTTGCGCTGGGCGTGATTGCCTTGCAGCGGCAGGCTGCGCTACCGGGGTGGGGCGCGTGGGTCGGGCTCGTTCTGGCAATCGTGCTTGCAACCGGGTGGGCGGTTTGGGGGCTCGGCGCCCATGCGCAGGCAGATGACCCACGGATGTTCGGCACGTTTGGCGACCAACGCTGGCGCACGGCGAGCGGCTGGGCGGCGGTGTGGCTCGCAGCAGGATGCGCAGGCTTCGGCTACGCGGCCTGGCGCGCCGAACTGCGGCTTGCACAGGCGCTTCCCGCCGCCTGGCAGACGCGCAATCTCGACGTCACTGGCTCTATCTCCAGCTTGCCTTCTTACGGCGAAAACGGCGCGAGCTTCCTCTTTCGCGTTGAATCCTGGGGGCTGCACGAAGAAACACACAAAGCCACGTCACGGCTGCCGCAATTGATCCAGTTGTCCTGGGTGGCGCGCGAAGCGCCGCTGCCGCCGCTCGTGCCCGGCGCGCGCTGGCGCCTTGCCGTGCGGCTCAAACGGCCGCACGGCAATGGCAACTTCGGTCTGCGCGACACGGAGGCCACACTGCTCGCGCGCGGCGTGCGCGCAACCGGCTATGTGAGCGATCCGGCGCGGGCTGTGCGATTGCCCGTCGACGCCTCCGGTGTCGGCGTGCGCATCGAACGGGCGCGCGCGGCGCTGCGTGCGCGCATCGACGCGGTGCTCGGCGATGCGCCGCATCGCGGCATCGTTATCGCGCTCGCGACAGGCGCGCAGGACGCGGTCAGCGACGCGGACTGGCGTCTCATGCGCAATACGGGCACGAGCCATCTGGTGGCGATTTCCGGGCTGCATCTTGCGTTCGTCGCGGGGCTCGCGGGGTGGGTCGTCGGTGCGATGTGGCGGCGCGCGCGCTGGCGCGGCGTCGAGGCGCCGCTCTTTGTGCCCGCGCAGAAGGTTGCCGTTGCGGGCGCGTTGCTCGCGGCGGGCATCTATGCGGCGCTCGCCGGCTTCAACGTGCCGGTGCAGCGAGCGCTCTGGATGCTGGCGGTCGTGGCCCTCGCGCTATTCGCCGGGCGCGAAGTCGCGCGCTCGCACGTGCTGGCGTGGGCGCTTGGGCTTGTCCTGCTGCGCGATCCATGGGCAGTGACGGCCGCCGGCTTCTGGCTCTCGTTCTGCGCGGTCGGGGCGATTCTGTTCGCGGCGAGCGGCGTGCCCCGTTTGTACAGGGAAGCGCCACAGGATTTATCGGCTGACGAGATCGATCCGATGCGCGACCGAGCCGAACCACCCGCAGAGCCACCCGCGCGCGACCGCTGGCTTCGGCGTCTCGCCGCCATGGCCTTACCGCGAGGCGGCTGGCGTGAGGCGATGCGACGCATTGCCTCGCGCGTGGGCGATAGCGCTCGCGTGCAATGGGCCGTCACCCTGGCGCTCGCGCCGCTCACGGCTTACTGGTTCGCGCAGATCCCGCTAATCGGACCGTTCGCCAATGCGTTTGCCATTCCCTGGGTGAGCATGCTTGTCACGCCACTGGTCATCGGGAGCGCGGCGCTACCCGCACCAATCGACGCGTTCGCGCTACGCGTGGCGCATAGCTGCCTCGACGGGTTGGCCGCAACGCTGGGCGCACTCGAAGGCCTGCCGTGGGCGGTACTGCGATTGCCGCAACCCGGAGCGTGGCCGCTCGCCTGCGCGGCCGTGGGCGTCGCCTGGTGTCTTGCGCCGCGCGGCTGGCCGCTGCGCTGGCTCGCGCCGTTCACGTGGCTGCCGTTACTGGTGCCCGCGCCCACAGGGCCGCCGCCGGGCGCTTTCCGGCTCACCGCGCTCGACATCGGGCAGGGTGCGTCGGTGCTGGTCGAAACCGCGCATCATCGCGTGCTTTTCGACGCGGGCCCAGGGCCCGAATCGACGCAGGCGGGCGAGCGCATTGTCGTACCGTATCTGCAGGCGCATGGCATAGGGCACCTCGACGCGCTGATGATCAGCCACGACGATTCCGATCATTCCGGCGGCGCGCAAGCCGTGCTCGATGCCGTTGATGTGGGGCAATTCGTGGCAGGCATTCTGCCCGCGCATCCGCTCTGGGCGAGCGCGCGCGCAAAGGGCGCGCAGACCGTGCAGTGCGCCGCCGGCCAGCGCTGGCGGTGGGACGGCGTCGACTTCGAGGTGCTGTGGCCCGATCCCGGGCCGCTCGCGGGCAAACCCAATGCGCATTGCTGCGTCCTGCGGGTGACAACGGCGGCGAGCGCCGCGCGCGAAACCCAGGCGGGCCCGGTTTCCGCGCTGGTCGCCACCGACATCGAAGCGGGGGTCGAGCGTACGCTGCTTGCGCGCGACCCTGCGCGGCTGCGCGCGCAGGTGCTCGTCGTGCCGCACCACGGCAGCCGAACCTCGTCGACTGAACCGTTCCTCGACTCTGCCCGGCCGCTCGTCGCGATATTTCAGGTAGGCTATCTGAACCGCTTTCATCACCCGCATCCGGGTGTCTACGCGCGCTACGCGGCCCGTCACATCGTGCTCGCGCGCAGCGACGCCCACGGTGCCGTGCGCGTCGAGGCAGGACCCGGCGCGCTCGCCGTGGAGCGCTATCGCGATACACAGCGGCGCTACTGGATGGACCCGCCCACGCAGGACTGACGCGCCCGGGCCGGCAGAGGCAGGGACGCACGCGCGATCGACGAAAGAGATCAACAAAATAGAGAGACAAGCCGCCTTTGAAAAACGTCATCCATTTCTCGCACGCAAACGGCTTTCCGGCCTCGATCTATCGCACGTTCTTCGCCGAACTGGGCGATAACTACGAACTGCGTTACATCGAGCGCATCGGGCACGACGCGCGCTTTCCCGTCACGCGCGACTGGCCGCATCTCGTCGAACAACTGCTCGACGACATTGGCCGCACCTACGAGGAACCCGTATGGCTCGTCGGCCATTCGCTCGGCGGCTACCTCTCTCTTATGGCCGCGCTGAAAAAGCCGCAATGGGTCAAAGGCGTCGTGATGCTCGATTCGCCGGTGATCGCGGGCTGGCGCAGCAGCATGCTGCGGGTTTCGCAGTGGACCGGCCTCGACGAACGGCTTTCACCGGCCGCCGCCACGCGCACGCGCCGCACGAACTGGGCGAGCCGCGACGAGGCCTGGCGGCATTTCCATTCGAAGGCGGCGTTCGCGCGCTGGGACGAGCGTGTGCTGTCCGACTATGTCGACTTCGGCATTCCTCAGACCTCGGTTGACGGCGGCCGCACGCTCGCCTTCGACCGCCAGACCGAATACATGATCTACCGCACGCTGCCGCATACGCTCGGCGCGCGGCTCGCGCACGGCTCGCCCGTGCCGGTGAGCTTCGTCGCGGGCACGCAGTCGCGCGAAGTCCGCCAGGTCGGGCTTGCGGCAACCCGGCGCATTGCGGGCGAGCGTTTTGAGTGGATCGAGGGCAGTCATCTGTACCCCATGGAGCGTCCGATCGAGACCGCGCGCGCGGTGCAGCGCATGCTTTACGCCATGGAAAACGGAGCCTGAGCGCCGGCTTTCCGGCGCTGTTGCTTGCGGGGCAGGGGAGCACGCAGGGCGACACACTACGCCTCGCATTCGACCCACATTCGGCCCGCTCAAAATTCAGGGTTAGCCCTTGCTTTCAGGTATAATCCGTTTTTCCCGCGAGCATTCAGCGATGACCAAATATGTTTTCGTCACCGGCGGCGTAGTTTCGTCCCTTGGCAAGGGTATTGCCGCCGCCTCCCTCGCCGCGATCCTCGAATCGCGCGGTCTGAAAGTCACCCTCCTCAAGCTCGATCCCTACATCAACGTCGACCCCGGCACGATGAGCCCGTTTCAGCACGGCGAAGTGTTCGTGACGGAAGACGGAGCGGAAACCGACCTCGACCTCGGCCACTATGAGCGCTTCATCACCACGAAGATGCGCAAGGCCAACAACTTCACCACGGGCCAGATCTACGAATCGGTGATCCGCAAGGAACGCCGCGGCGACTATCTGGGCAAGACCGTGCAGGTCATTCCGCACATCACGAACGAAATCCAGGCGTTCGTCGAACGCGGCGCCGCATCGGCGACGTGTGGCGAGCCGGACGTCGCGATCGTCGAAGTGGGCGGCACGGTGGGCGACATTGAATCGCTGCCGTTCCTCGAGGCCGCGCGTCAGATGAGCCTGCGCCTTGGCCGCAACAGCGCGTGCTTCGTGCACCTCACGCTCGTGCCGTTCATCGCCACGGCGGGTGAGCTCAAGACCAAGCCCACGCAGCACAGCGTGCAGAAGCTGCGCGAAATCGGTATCTATCCGAACGTGCTGCTGTGCCGCGCCGACCGCCGTATTCCCGACGACGAACGCGCGAAGATCTCGATGTTCTCGAACGTGCCCGAAGACGCCGTGATCTCGGTGTGGGACGCCGACAGCATCTACAAGATTCCGCAGATGCTGCACGACCAGGGTCTCGACTCGATCGTCTGCGACGAGCTGAAGCTTTCCGCCAAGCCCGCCGATCTGTCGATCTGGTCGGAAATGGTCGAGAAGCTCGAGCATCCGAAGCACGAAGTCACGATCGGTATGGTCGGCAAGTACGTCGACCTCACCGAGTCGTACAAGTCGCTCATCGAAGCGCTGCGCCACGCGTCGATCAAGACGTCGGCGAAGGTGAACATCGAGTACATCGACTCCGAGCAGATCGACGAAGAGGGTGTCGAGAGCCTCAAGCATCTCGACGCGATCCTCGTGCCGGGCGGTTTCGGCCGTCGTGGCACCGAAGGCAAGATCAAGGCGATTCAGTACGCTCGCGAAGCGAAGGTGCCGTACCTCGGCATCTGCCTAGGCATGCAGCTCGCCGTGATCGAATTCGCGCGCGACGTGGTGGGACTGAAGCACGCGAACAGCACGGAATTCGATCCGGACACGCCCGACCGCGTCGTCGCGCTCATCACCGAATGGGCCGACCGCGAAGGCAAGGTCGAGAAGCGCACCGAAGACTCCGACCTCGGCGGCACGATGCGCCTCGGCTCGCAGCGCTGCCCGATCAAGCCCGGCACGCTCGCGGCGGAAATCTATGGCAAGGATGTGAACGAGCGTCACCGTCACCGTTATGAAGTCAATAACGGCTACGTGCCCAAGCTCGAGGCGAACGGCCTTATCATCAGCGCCCGTACGCCGTCGGAAGATCTGCCGGAAATGATGGAACTGCCGCGCGACATGCACCCGTGGTTCGTCGGCGTCCAGTTCCACCCGGAATTCACGTCCACGCCGCGTGACGGCCATCCGCTCTTCAAGGCGTATGTCGAAGCGGCAGTCGCGCACCATGAGGCGCGCGCCGAGGAGAAAGCATGAATCTGTGCGGTTTCGAGGTCGGTCTCGACAAGCCGTTTTTCCTGATCGCAGGCACCTGTGTCGTCGAATCTGAACAGATGACGATCGACACGGCGGGCCGCCTGAAGGAAATCACGTCGAAGCTCGGTATCCCGTTCATCTACAAGTCGTCCTACGACAAGGCCAATCGTTCGAGCGGCAAGTCGTTTCGCGGCCTCGGGATGGACGAGGGCCTGCGCATCCTCTCCGAAGTGAAGCGCCAGCTCGGTCTGCCCGTGCTGACCGACGTGCACTCGGAAGAAGAGATCGGGCCCGTGGCGTCGGTCGTGGACGTGCTGCAAACGCCTGCGTTCCTGTGCCGCCAGACCGACTTCATCCACGCGTGCGCGCGCTCGGGCAAGCCGGTCAACATCAAGAAAGGCCAGTTCCTCGCGCCGCACGACATGAAGAACGTGATCGACAAGGCGCGCGAAGCCGCGCGTGAGGCGGGTCTTTCCGAAGACCGCTTCTTCGCCTGCGAACGCGGTGTTTCGTTCGGTTACAACAACCTCGTCTCGGACATGCGTTCGCTCGCTATCATGCGCGAGACCGGCGCACCGGTCGTGATGGACGTGACCCACTCGGTGCAGTTGCCGGGCGGGCAGGGCACGAGCTCGGGCGGTCAGCGCGAATTCGTGCCGGTGCTTGCGCGCGCGGCCGTTGCCACGGGCGTGGCGGGTCTCTTCATGGAGACGCACCCGAACCCTGCGCAGGCCAAGTCCGACGGTCCGAACGCCGTGCCGCTGAACCGCATGGCCGATCTGCTCGAAACCCTCGTGACGCTCGACCAGGCGGTCAAGCGCACGCCGTTCCTCGAGAGCGACTTCAGCTGAGTTGGGAATTACGTAGTACGGCGCGCCGCTTCGATTGCATGAGCGGCGCGATGGAGGAGCAGCGCGGCGCAGGACCGCGCGCATGGCAAATGTCACGTAACGACATCATGCTGTGCGCAGCGGCGCCAACGCACCGCGTTCGATGTACAAGGCAGCGTGGCAGCGTCTCGGTCACTGGAGCGTGACCGACGCGCTGCGGCAAGTTGAACCTGGCGAGCACGCAGCCTGTCCCATGTGACGGTGTGCCCCGAGCGAGCATAGAAACTGTGCCTCGCGGGCCGATGCAGCAGGCGGCGCAGCTCGCGCAAGAATTACTGTCATTTCCTGAGGAAACCATGAGTGCAATCGTAGATATCATCGGTCGCGAGATTCTGGATTCGCGCGGCAATCCCACCGTCGAATGCGACGTGCTGCTCGAATCGGGCACGATGGGCCGCGCAGCGGTGCCGTCGGGCGCGTCGACCGGTTCGCGCGAAGCGATCGAACTGCGCGACGGCGAAGCCGGCCGCTACAACGGCAAGGGCGTGCTGAAGGCCGTTGAGCACATCAACACCGAAATCTCCGAGGCGATCATGGGCCTCGACGCGTCGGAACAAGCCTTCCTCGACAAGACCCTGCTCGAGCTCGACGGCACCGACAACAAGTCGCGTCTCGGCGCCAACGCCATGCTGGCCGTGTCGATGGCCGTCGCGAAGGCCGCCGCTGAAGAAGCCGGCCTGCCGCTGTACCGCTATTTCGGTGGTTCGGGCGCAATGCAACTGCCGGTGCCGATGATGAACATCGTCAACGGCGGCGCGCACGCGAACAACAGCCTCGACATTCAGGAATTCATGATCGTGCCGGTGAGCCAGCCGACCTTCCGCGAAGCGCTGCGTTGCGGCGCGGAAGTGTTCCATGCGCTCAAGAAGATCCTCTCGGATCGCGGCATGAGCACGGCAGTGGGCGACGAAGGCGGCTTCGCACCGAACTTCGGCAGCAACGACGAATGCCTTTCGACCATCCTGCAAGCGATCGAAAAGGCTGGCTACCGCGCCGGTGAAGACGTGCTGCTCGCGCTCGACTGCGCCGCGAGCGAGTTCTACCACGACGGCAAGTACCAGCTCGCGGGCGAAGGCCTGCAGCTGTCGTCGGCCGAGTTCGCCGACTACCTGGCAACGCTCGCCGACAAGTTCCCGATCGTCTCGATCGAAGACGGCATGCACGAGTCCGACTGGGCCGGCTGGAAGCTGCTGACCGACAAGCTCGGCAAGAAGGTCCAGCTCGTCGGCGACGACCTGTTCGTGACCAACACGCGCATCCTGAAGGAAGGCATCGACAAGGGCATCGCCAACTCGATCCTCATCAAGATCAACCAGATCGGCACGCTGACGGAAACCTTCGCGGCAATCGAAATGGCCAAGCGCGCCGGCTACACGGCCGTGATCTCGCACCGTTCGGGCGAAACTGAAGACTCGACGATCGCTGATATCGCCGTGGGCCTGAACGCGGGTCAGATCAAGACCGGTTCGCTCTCGCGTTCGGACCGCATCTCGAAGTACAACCAGCTGCTGCGCATCGAGGAAGATCTCGGTGATATCGCCAGCTACCCGGGCAAGTCGGCGTTCTATAACCTGCGTTAAGCGGAACCTGCGCCGGCAGCAGCCTTGCTGTCACCCTTCGTCATCTCTCTCCGCCGCCCTGCGTATAGCGCAGGGCGGCGTGTATTTATCCGGCACCTTTCATGCGGCTTGTCACTGTCGTTCTGATCATCCTGCTTGTGCTGATTCAGTATCCGCTCTGGTGGGGCCATGGTGGCTGGCTGCGTGTGCACGAACTGCAGCAGCAGCTCGCCCAGCAGCAAAAGCAGAACGACGACGAGAAACTGCGCAACGAGCGCATTGCGGGCGAAGTGCAGGATCTGCAGAGCGGCACCGCTGCTGTCGAGGAGCGTGCGCGCTACGAAATGGGCATGGTGAAGGACAGCGAGGTGTTCGTGCAGTTCGTCTCGCCGAACCAGACGCCACCTGTGACGCCGAGCGGTTCGTCGAATACCTCGACGCGCGGCGAGATGTCGGCAGCGCCGGTGAGGGTGGTGCCGAACCCCGTTTCGCGTGTTCCTGAGAAGCGGCACGGGCACGGGAAGGAAGCGAAGAAGGCGGGTTGAGTGCGCCGCTTGTTCTGAGCACGCGGGCAAGCAAAAAGGCGCGGCATTGAGCCGCGCCTTTTTTCGTTTACGCGTTCGCGCTGGAAAGCTGCGTGATTACCAGCCCCAACCCGGATAGCCGTAGCCAATACCCGTGCCCCAGCCGTGCCCCCAACCGCCGCTGTAATAGCTGCCGTAGACCGTGACGGGCGGCGCGTAGGCCCGCGACCACGCCTGTGCGGCAGCTTCCGCTGCCATGGTGTTGTCCTGTTCCGCGAGCACCTGGCGGTCGATTGCGTCGTAGCGCGCTTTTTCGTCGGGCGTGAGCACTGGCGCGGCGGCGGGAAGGCCGGACTGCGCCGCGGGCAGCCGGCTATAGATCGGCGATGGGCCGGGCGGGTCCATCATGCAGCCGCTCGTCGATGCAACGGTCGGGCCGAGTGCAGCCAACACGAGTAGCGCGCCCACGCGCGGCGTGCGGTCGCGCAACGGAAGTGCGAAGCGTTTGTTCTTGATCATGCTTCTCTCCATCTATCGGACGCCTAAATAATTTGAGATGACGGCTGGCCCGCATTTCGGTTCGGACATCCGTCTACGCGCTGCTGTACAGGGCGGCGGCGCAACACGCGTTGCGCCACATAGGCGTTATCGGCTCAGTGTGCCCTGGTGCGCTTCGGCGCGCCTCAGTGGCGACGCTCGGCAGCGGGGCTCACGCTTTCTGAGAGCCCCGTCACGGCAAAAAGTTGCGCGACATCCACCGGGTCGAACTCATAGCGCTGGTTGCAATAGTCGCAATGAATCTCGACATGACCGCGTTCTTCGATCACGCCATCGACTTCGTCGCGGCCCAGCATCTTGAGCATCGCGCCCACCTTCTCGCGCGAGCACGAGCACTGGAAGCGCGGCGCAAGCGGCTCGAAGTGACGCACATTTTCTTGCCAGAAGAGGCGGCGGAACAACGTCTCGCCGTCTTCCGTGAGCATTTCGTCACGCGTGAGCGTGCCGCCGAGCGTGCAGACGCGCTCCCAGGTATCGAGGTCGTGCTCGCCCTGATGCGGCACGATGCCGCCGTCGCCCGGCAGCTTCTGAAGCAGCATGCCGACCGCGCGGTCGTCGTTTGCGGCGAGCCACAGGCGCGAGTCGAGCTGTTCCGAGTGATGCATGTAATGCTCGAGCACGGCGGCGATCGACTTGAGCGGGCTGCCGTCTTCGCCGTTCAGCGGCACGATGCCCTGGTAGGGCTGCTGGCCCGGCTGCTTTTTCGCCGGGTCGAGCGTGATCACGCAGCGGCCCTGGCCGTCCGGATTCACGAGGTCGGCGAACGTGAGTTCTTCGCTGAGCGGCAGGGCGTTTTCGCCCGTGAAGTCTTCTCCGAGCCGCGCGGTGGCGCGCATTGTCAGATCTGAGCCGCACTGCACGACCAGCATCTTCACGGGGCCGTCGCCGAAGATCTGCATAATCAGCGTGCCGTCGAACTTGAGATTCGCCGAGAGCAGCGCGCACGCCGCCATCATTTCTCCGAGTACGGTGCGTACCGGCGTCGGATACTGGCGGCGCTTGAGCACTTCCTGCCACGCGTTGCCCAGCGAGACGATCTCGCCGCGCACCGGGGCGGCGCTGAACATGAATTTTTGCAACTGGTCGTTCACAATCTTTTCCTTCGTTTGAATCGGGGCGGCGCGGCCCGCGCCGCACGGCGAGAGCTTGTCACTCTCACCTGCGGCTCTCAGCCGATGCGCACGAGCTGCGCCTTGAAAAATTCGCGACGCTGCGCGTAGACATCCGCGTTGCGCTTGAGGCCGGCGATGTCGGCCTCGGTCAGCTCACGCACGACTTTGGCCGGCGCACCGAGAATCAGCGAGTTGTCGGGGAACACCTTGCCTTCCGTGACCACCGCACCCGCGCCAACCAGACAGTTGCGGCCGATTACCGCGCCATTCAAGACCACGGCCTGAATACCGATGAGCGCGCCTTCCTTCACGGTGCAGCCGTGCAGCATGGCCTGATGGCCTACCGTCACGTTCGCTTCGAGCGTGAGCGGGTAGCCGGGGTCCGTGTGGAGCACCGCGCCTTCCTGAACGTTGCTGCGCGCGCCGACGGTAATCGGCTCGTTGTCGCCGCGCAGCGTTGCGCCAAACCAGACGCTCGAGTCTTCGGCCAGTTCGACCTTGCCGATGACGGTCGCGTTGTCCGCGACGAACACGCTTTCGTGAATGGTCGGTGCGGCTTCGCCAAGCTTGTAGATGGCCACGGTGTCGAGTCTCCTGATATTGGGGGCTGCTGCCGGTCCGCGGGCGTCACGCAATGGATGCGGACGACGCGAGGCAGGTGAATCGCGTATTGTAAACGGTTGCGTGCGCGGTCCGCTTGGGGCAGGTTTGGGCGGCTTCGCACAAAGGTTGGGTGCTCCCCGTTTTTCGGTCCCTGTTTCTTCTGCCGATGAATTCCGTTTTCTCCGCTGCCAGCGCAAGCGCTGACGTCTCAACTTCACTGGGTGACGCGTCCACCTGCTGGCGCCTCGCCGCGCTCGCCGCGCTGCGCGAGTGCGACCCGGCCGCCAAGGCCGACGCGGTCCGCGCGCTGCACGCGCAAAGTCAGGCTCAGGCCGCGGCGCCGCACTGGGAGCCGCAACGCGACATTGCGACGCCGGCCGGCTTGCCTGGCCGCCCGAGCGAGCCGCCGCTCGTCGAGCCGCGCGAACTGCAACGCCGCAGCATGAGCACGCCGCAGGGCCGCGTGGTGCTGCTGCACGCGCTGGCCCACATCGAATTCAACGCGATCAATCTCGCGCTCGACGCCGTGTGGCGCTTCCCCGCCATGCCCGACGCCTTCTACGCCGACTGGCTCAAGGTCGCGGCGGAAGAGGCGTATCACTTCTCCCTGCTGCGCGCGCGCCTCGCCGACTATGGTCACGTGTACGGCGACTTCCCCGCGCACAACGGCCTGTGGGAGATGTGCGAGCGCACAAGCACTGACGTGCTCGCACGCATGGCGCTCGTGCCGCGCGTGCTGGAGGCGCGCGGGCTCGACGCCTCGCCGCCCATTCGCGCGCGCCTGAAACAGGCCCGCGACGACGAGTCGGCTGCGATCCTCGACATCATCCTGCGCGACGAAGTGGGGCACGTGCGCATCGGCAACCATTGGTTCCGCCACCTGTGCGAGTCGCGCGGTCTCGACCCGCACGCGGCGTGGCTCGCGCTCGCCGAGCAGTACCACGCGCCGCGCATGCGCGGGCCGTTCAACTTCGAAGCGCGCCGCTCGGCGGGCTTCGACGAGGCCGAACTGGCTTCGCTGGCGGCCCAGGATGCGGCGGAGCAGGCCGCCACGCGGCAGTCAACGGAACGTTACTCGAACGAATGACCTGGCGCAGACGCTCAGCGTCTATATAATCGAACGATCATTCTTTTTTTTGCGGCGGCGCAAATGAATCAATCCCGTTCCGAATTCGTCGATGTCAATGGCATCCGGCTGCACGTGCGCCGCTGGGGTGAAGAGAGCGCACCCGCGCTCTTCATGCTGCACGGCTGGATGGACGTGGCGGCGTCGTTCCAGTTCGTCGTCGACGCGCTCGACACACGCGGCGGCAACTGGCAGGTGATCGCGCCCGACCTGCGCGGCTTCGGCCTCTCCGGCTGGCCCGTCGCGCAGGGGCAGGGCAGCAACTACTGGTTCCCCGACTACCTTGCCGATCTCGATGCCCTGCTCGCGCACTACGCGCCAGAGGGCCAGGTCGATCTCGTCGGACACAGCCTTGGGGCGAACATCGTTTGCCTGTACGCGGGCGTGCGGCCCGAACGCGTGCGACGCGTGGTCGATCTGGAGGGTTTCGGCCTGCCGGCGACGTCACCGAGACAGGCGCCGGCCCGCGTGCGCGAGTGGCTCGACGAGGTCCGTACGCCGCCGCAACTGCGTACCTACGCGTCGCTAGACGACGTAGCCGCGCGGCTCGTGAAGACGAATCCGCGTCTGATCGCGCCCCGCGCGCGCTTTCTTGCCGAACACTGGTCGAAGCCGGACGGCGAGGGCGGCTACGTGCTGCTAGGCGATCCGGCGCACAAGATGCGCGGGCCGCTGCTGTATCAGCTCGACGAAGTGATGGCGATCTGGTCGAAGGTGAGTGCGCGCGTGCTGCACGTCGAAGCGGCCGGCTCCGAAATGCTCGCGCGGCTCGCGGGGGCGGTGCCCATCGACGAATTCAAGAAGCGCTTCGAGGCGTTTCCCGATTGGCGCGAGCGGATCGTCGACGGAGCGGGTCACATGGTGCACCACGACCAACCCGAAGAGGTCGCGCGCCTGATCGAGGCGTTCTGCGCCTGAGTGCCTGGCGCATCGAGCGTTCATTCGGGCGACGTCGGCGCGCAAGGCGCCGCCCGACGACTTCACTGCGTTGCAGTAAAATGAGCGTTCACCCTTTTCGCACACGCAATGAACGCCGATCTCCACTGTCACTCGACTGTCTCCGACGGCCAACTGGCCCCCGCTGCCGTCGCGCAGCTGGCGAAAGCGGGCGGCGTGAACCTGTGGGCGCTCACCGATCATGACGTGCTCGGCGGCCAGCGCGAAGCGCGCGAGGCGGCTGAAGCGCTCGGCATGCGCTATTTGTGCGGCGTCGAGATTTCGGTGACCTGGGCGTCGCGCACGGTGCACATCGTTGGCTTGCATGTGGATACCGAGTGCGCCGCGCTCGTCGACGGACTCGCGCGCACGCGCGACGGCCGCGCGGCGCGCGCCGAAGCGATTGGCGAGCGGCTCGGCGAACTCGGCATTCCCGATGCGTACGAAGGCGCGCTCGAGTACGTCTCGAATCCCGACCTGATCTCACGTACCCACTTCGCGCGCTTTCTTGTGGAAAGCGGTCGGGCGCAGAACACCCAGGACGCGTTTTCTCGCTGGCTCGGGGAAGGTAAGCCCGGTTACATCGCGCACCGCTGGGCGAAGCTCGCCGACGCCGTCTCGTGGATCAAGGCGGCCGGCGGCGAGGCGATCATCGCGCATCCGGGCCGCTACGCGTACACCCAGCTCGAATTCGACACGCTTTTCGGCGAGTTCATCGATCTGGGCGGCAAGGCCATCGAAGTGGTCACGGGCAGCCATACGCCCAGTCAGTACGGCGAGTATGCGGCCGTGGCGAGGCGCTTTGGTTTCGAAGCGTCGCGCGGTTCGGACTTCCATGCACCCGGGCCCGACGCGATCGAGCCGGGCACGCTGCCGCCGTTGCCTTCCGATCTCAAGCCTGTTTGGGAGCGATGGCTGTAGGCCGCGCATGGCGCGTGGCCCACTGACCCGTCCCTTTGCTGCAAGGCGCTTCGCGCCGGTCAATCCCGCTTTGTCGTCACTTTGTGGTACTACGTGCAGTTGCCTGCCGTTTGCGCGCAGCGCATCGCAGTTTTTCACCACCGCCGTTTTTCTTCGCCATTCGTTAGCTGATTACTGCCATGTCCCAGTTCTTTCGGCTTCATCCAGAAAACCCGCAGCCGCGCCTCGTCAAGCAGGCGGTGGAGATCATCCGCGACGGCGGCGTGATCGCGCTGCCCACTGACTCGAGCTACGCGCTCGCCGCGCGCATCGACGACAAGCACGCGGCCGAGCGTTTGCGCCGCATCCGCGGGCTCGACGAAAAGGCGCTGCTCTCGCTGATGGTGCGGGACCTGTCGGAACTCGCGAACTTCGCCATGGTGGACAATCGCCAGTACCGGCTCATCAAGTCGGTGACGCCGGGACCGTACGTCTTCGTGCTGGTGGCGACGAAGGAAGTGCCGCGGCGTCTGTCTCATCCGTCGCGCAAGACGATCGGCCTGCGCGTGCCCGGTCATCCGATTCCGCTGGCGATTCTCGAAGAACTGGGCGAGCCGCTGCTTGCCTCCACGCTGATCCTGCCGCCCGACACCGAGCCGCTCAACGACCCCGAGGAGATTCGCGAGCGCCTCGAAAAACAGCTCGATCTCGTGATCGACGGCGGGGCGTGCCCGTGCGAGCCGTCCACCGTAATCGATCTCACCGGTGAAGAACCGGTGCTCGTGCGGCCGGGGCGGGGCGCGCTGGCGCCCTTCGGCATCGAAGAGGAAGAGGCATGACGCAACATGCACGGTATGAACGCGGCCAGAGCGCATTGACGCATTGATACAATAGCCCGCCATGGAAGCCAATCTGATTCAGACGATCGTCGTCTACGCGTTGCCGGTCATCTTCGCGATCACGCTGCACGAAGCTGCGCACGGCTACGTCGCGCGCATGCTCGGCGACAACACCGCGTACGTGCTCGGTCGCGTCTCGTTCAACCCGATGCGCCACATCGACCCGATCGGCACCATCGCGATGCCGCTCGTGCTGTATTTCCTGACGAATGGCGCGTTCGTGTTCGGTTACGCGAAGCCCGTGCCGATCGCCTTCAGCAATCTGCGCGATCCGCGCTGGGGCACGCTGTGGGTCGCGGCAGCCGGGCCGCTGTGCAACTTCGTGCAGGCCATCGTATGGGGCGTGTTCGGCGTGGCGCTCGCGGTGCTCGGCGTGGACGAGCCGTTCTTCACGCGCATGGCCGCTGCCGGCGTGGGCGTGAATCTCGTGCTTGGCGTGCTCAATCTCTTTCCGTTGCCGCCGCTCGACGGCGGCCGCGTGCTCGGGGCGCTGTTGCCCACGCGTGCGAGCATTGCGCTCGCGCGTATCGAGCCCTATGGTTTCATCATCGTGATGGGGTTGCTCGTGAGTGGCATCTTCACGCGATTCTGGCTGCGCCCGCTCGTAAGTCTAGGTTACGCCGCGGTCACCGCCATCCTTACCCCTCTTGTGTCGCTCTTTTCATAACATCATGTTCCCAGACCGTATCTTCTCCGGCATGCGGCCCACCGGGTCGCTGCACCTCGGCCACTATCACGGCGTGCTGAAAAACTGGGTGCGCCTGCAGTCCGAGTATCCGTGCTTCTTCTGCGTGGTCGACTGGCATGCGCTCACCACGCACTATGAAACGCCGGATGTCATCGAGAAGAACGTCTGGGACGTGCTGATCGACTGGCTCGCCTCGGGTATCGACCCGAACCAGGCCACGCTCTTCATCCAGAGCCGCGTGCCCGAGCACGCCGAACTTGCGCTGCTGCTCGGCATGAGCACGCCGCTGTCCTGGCTCGAGCGCGTGCCGACCTATAAGGAGCAGATCGAGAAGCTGCGCGACAAGGACCTCGGTACCTACGGCTTCCTCGGCTACCCGGTGCTGATGGCCGCCGACATCCTGCTGTACCGCGCGTCGCTCGTGCCGGTGGGCGAGGACCAGGTGCCGCACGTCGAAATGGCCCGCGAGATGGCGCGCCGCTTCAACTACATGTACGGTCGTGAGCCGGGCTTCGAAGAGAAGGCCAACGAAGCGGCGAAGAAGCTGGGCGGCAAGCGCTCGAAGCTCTACCACGAGCTGCGCAATGCCTATCAGCAGGAAGGCAACGAAGAGGCGCTCGAACAAGCCCGCGCGATGCTTTCGGAGTCGCAAAGCCTCTCGATGAGCGATCGCGAGCGTCTTTTCGGCTACCTCGAAGGCTCGCGCAAGATCATCCTGCCGGAGCCGCAGGTGCTGCTCACGGAAGCTTCGCGCATGCCGGGCCTCGACGGCCAGAAGATGTCGAAGTCGTACGGCAACACCATCGGCCTGCGCGAAGACGCCGAGTCGATCACGAAGAAGGTCCGCACCATGCCGACCGACCCCGCACGCGTGCGCCGCACCGATCCGGGCGATCCGGACAAGTGCCCGGTGTGGCAGCTGCACCAGGTCTACACGGACGAGCAGACGCACGACTGGGTGCAGAAGGGCTGCCGTACGGCGGGAATCGGTTGCCTGGAATGCAAGCAGCCGGTGATCGAGGGCATCCTGCGTGAGCAGCAGCCGATGCTCGAACGTGCGCAGAAGTACATGGACGACCCGTCGCTGCTGCGTGCAATCGTTGCGGATGGCTGCGACAAGGCGCGCAAGTTCGCCAACGAAACGATGCGCGATGT
This sequence comes from Paraburkholderia sp. J8-2, assembly GCF_905220195.1. NCBI lineage: Bacteria > Pseudomonadati > Pseudomonadota > Betaproteobacteria > Burkholderiales > Burkholderiaceae > Paraburkholderia > Paraburkholderia sp. J8-2. The sequence continues at coordinate 246,698 of NZ_CAJMZA010000004.1, read as the reverse complement.
GCGCGAGGCCATGGGCCTCTCGTACAGCTGATCGCGCTGATGACGTCGACGCCTGCCGCCGGTTCGCTGGCCCACGGGCTCTCCGAGCCTTCGCGCTGGGTGCGCCGCTGGACGCACCTGATCGCACCCGGCGGCACGGTGCTCGACGTGGCCTCCGGCGCGGGCCGGCACACCCGCTGGCTCGCGGGGAAGGGCCATCCGGTCACGGCGCTCGACCGCGATGCCGCCGCGCTCGCCACGCTGCATGATGTGACGGGCGTTGCGACATTAGAGTGCGACCTCGAAGGCGCGCCCTGGCCCCTCGCGGCGGATGCCCGTTTTGCCGCCGTGGTCGTCACGAACTACCTGCACCGCCCGCTCATGCCGCGTCTCATTGACGCGCTGGCGCCGGGCGGCGTCCTGATCTACGAAACCTTCGCACAGGGCAACGAAACGGTCGGCAAGCCATCGAACCCCGCTTTCCTGCTGGCTCCCGGCGAGTTGCTGGCGGTCTGCACGCCCGCGCTGCGGGTAATCGCCTATCAGGACGGATTTCTTTCGCAGCCGCGTGAGGCGTATATTCAGCGCATCTGCGCGGTACGGGAAAAAACGACCTCAGCGTCCCCCGAAAGAGCCGGTAATGTTCCCGAGAACCAGGTCCTACCCGTAACGCGTTACGATCTGACCGGCTAATCCGCTACAATCGCGGTTTAACCGACTCATTTTTCTGGCGTTTCATGGCTAACGGCACTCAGGACGGCATTACGCTGCAAGGCAGCATTCCCGCGATCGTCACCCCCATGCACGAAGACGGCAGTCTCGACCTGCCGGCATTCCGCAAACTGATCGACTGGCACGTAGAAGAGGGGACGGATGCCCTCGTCGTCGTTGGTACGAGCGGGGAGTCCGCCACGCTTGACGTCGAAGAGCACATTCTGATGATCAAGACGGCGGTCGAGCACGCTGCCGGCCGTATGCCGATCATCGCGGGCGCCGGCGGCAATTCCACCGCCGAAGCCATCGAACTCACGAAGCACGCAAAGGAAGTCGGCGCGCAGGCGTCGCTCCAGGTCGTGCCCTATTACAACAAGCCGACCCAGGAAGGCATGTACCGCCACTTCGCGAAGATCGCGGAGGACGTGGACCTGCCGGTCATCCTCTACAACGTGCCGGGCCGTACGGTCGCGGACATGGCGAACGAGACCATCCTGCGTCTGGCCGAAGTGCCGGGCATCATCGCGGTGAAGGAAGCGACGGGTAACATCGACCGCGCCGCGCACCTCATCAAGCATGCGCCGAACGGCTTCAAGATTTTCAGCGGCGATGATCCCACGGCGATCGCGCTGATGCTGCTCGGCGGCCACGGCAATATTTCGGTAACCGCGAACGTTGCGCCGCGCCAGATGAGCGACCTGTGCAAGGCCGCGCTCGCCGGCGACGTCAAGACGGCGCGTGCGATCCATATGAAGCTGTTGTCGCTTCACAAGAACCTGTTCATCGAATCGAATCCGATTCCGGTGAAGTGGGCGCTGCAGGAACTCGGCCGCATCGAAGGCGGCATCCGACTGCCGCTCACGCCGCTCGACGCGCGCTACCACGACGTGGTGCGTGCCGCGCTGCGCGAAGCCGGTCTGGCTGGCTGATCCGATCAGCCAGTCGCCGATTTTTCAACCGACGCCGCCACGGCCCAACCGCCCAATCACTGAAAGACCTCGGACCGACCTCGGACCGACCGTCTCGCAGAGCAAGGCTTAGCGTTCCCGTATCACACGAAGGCCCACATGAAACGTTCCGCTTTTTCCCTCCACGCAACCCGCATGGCGGTGCTGGCGCTTGCACTTGGCTCGCTCGCAGGCTGCGAGTCGCTGAACGACATGTTCGCGTCCGATCGCGTGAACTACAAGGACACGCCGACCGCGCCGCCGCTGAACGTGCCGCAGGATCTGTCGTCGGCGCCGAGCGACCAGAAGTACGTCGCGCCGCCGCCCACGGTCACGCTTGGCGGTGCTGCCCAGCGCACGGTCACGCCGGCCGGCAACGCCACGCTCGGCGTGCCGAGTACGCAGGATCCGTTCGGCATGCACGTCGAGCGCGACGGCGACCGCCGCTGGCTCGTGGTGGACGGCCGCTCGCCGGACGACGTCTGGCCGCAGCTGCAGGAATTCTGGACGGAAAACGGCTTCACGCTGACGACCGACTCGCCGTCCACGGGCATCATGACGACCGATTGGGCGGAAAACCGCGCCAACATTCCGGACGACTGGTTCCGCCGCACGATTGGCCGCGTGATCGACTTCGCGTACTCGTCGGGCACGCGCGATCGCTTCCGCGTGCTGGTCTCGCGCGGCCCGGACGGTCAGACGGATATTTCCGTCACGCATAACGCGATGGAAGAAGTGCTGACGGGCCAGGACAAGACCGGCTCGAAGTGGGTGGAGCGTCCGCGCGATCCGGCGCTCGAAGCCGCGTTCCTCGCGAAGATCATGCAGAAGTTTGGCCTGACCGACGCGCAGTCCAAGCAACTTTTGACCGATGCGCGTCCGTCGACGGCGGGCGTCAAGGTCGCCGCCGGTCCTGACGGCACGACGCTCGATCTGCCCGAAGCGTTCGACACCGCGTGGCTGCGCGTGGGCCTCGCGCTCGACCGCACGAACTTCACGGTCGACAACCGCGACCGCGAGAAGGGCCTCTACTACGTGCGCTACGCCGACTCGATGCAGGAGCTCAAGGGCGACGGCCTGCTCGGCAAGCTTTTCTACAACCCGAAGAAGGCTGCGAAGGATCAGGGTCCGGAATACGTCGTGGCGGTTCGCTCGACGGGCAATTCGACTCAGGTTGCCGTGGTCGACCAGACCGGCCGCATCGACACGTCGTCGGACGCGCAACGTATCGTTTCCGCGCTCCATGCGCAGCTGAACTGACGTGCGCTGATATGCGATTTGCGAGCCTCGGCAGCGGCAGCGAGGGCAACGCACTGGTCGTAGAAGCAGGCAGCGGCACGACGCCCACGCGCGTGCTGCTCGACTGCGGATTCTCAGCGAAAGAAGTCGAGCGGCGCCTCGCCCGCGCGGGGCTGGCCGCCGACTCGCTCACCGCGATTCTCATTACCCACGAACACAGCGACCACATCGGCAGCGCACTCACGCTGGCGCGCCGCTGGTCGGTTCCGCTTTACATGAGCTGGGGCACGGCGCAGGCCGTCGGCGCCGACGATGCCGCAGGCGTCGAACTCAACGTGTTGTGGGGCGATGAAGCAGTCGAAATCGGCGAACTTGGCGTGTTGCCCTACACGGTGCCGCACGACGCCCGCGAGCCGCTGCAGTTCGTGTTCAGCGACGGGGCGAGCCGGCTTGGCGTGCTGACCGACGTCGGCGAATCGACGTTGCATATCAGCAGCGTGCTGAGCGGTTGCGATGCGCTCGTGCTCGAATGCAACCACGACCTCGAGATGCTCGCGGCGAGCCGCTATCCCGCATCGCTGAAGGCGCGTATTGGCGGTTCGCATGGTCACCTGAACAACGAGGCCGCCGGCGACATCCTCGCGGGGCTCGATCGTACGAAGTTGCGGCATTTGATCGCCGCGCACCTGAGCCAGCAAAACAACACTCCCGAGCTTGCGCGCGCGGCGATGGCCGCGGTTCTCGGAAACGCCGCAACGGAAATCGGGGTCGCCTCGCAAGCCGAGGGATTTGACTGGATCGCGCTCTAAGTCCTGCGCTCGCCTGGCAACCAAACGAGTGGACGAAAAAAAGCCCATGACGAAAGTCATGGGCTTTTTGCATGGTGAGGCCGGCGATCTGTCGATCCGGCCCCGCCAGGGTTTGGTTGCGCTTTAGTTGCGATTGCCGCCGAAGATGCCGAGGATGGCGAGCAGGTTCGTGAACACGTTATAGAGGTCCAGATAGATCGCGAGCGTCGCCGAGATGTAGTTCGTCTCGCCACCGTTCACGACGCGCTGCACGTCGAACAGCATGTAGGCCGAGAAGATCGCGATGGCGAGCACCGAAACCGTCAGCATCAGCGCGGGCAGCTGCAGGAACATGTTCGCGACGCCGGCCAGCAGGATCACGATTACGCCCATGAAGAGCCACTTGCCGAGGCCCGAGAAGTCACGCTTGCTGACCGTGGCGATGGTGGCCATGGCGGTGAAAATGATGCCGGTGCCGCCGAATGCGAGCATGATGAGCTGCGGGCCGTTCGAGAAGCCGAGGATGAACGACAGCAGGCGCGAAAGCATCAGGCCCATGAAGAACGTGAAGCCGAGCAGCACGAACACGCCCACCGAGCTGTCCTTGGTGCGCTCGATTGCGAACATGAAGCCGAAAGCGATCGCAAAGAACGCGAGCAGGCTCATGGCCGGGCTGGTGGCAGCAAAAAGCGAGAAGCCGGTCGCGACGCCCACCCACGCGCCGAGCACCGTCGGCACCATCGACAGCGCGAGCAGCCAATAGGTGTTGCGCAGCACGCGGTTGCGGGTCTCCGCCGAGGTGACGGTGCCGCCGCGGCCGAAGTTATAGGGATACTCGTTCATGCTTTCTCCTTGCGTGAGACGCGTGGGTGAGGGTGCGCAGGTGCGCGGTCCGCTCCCCCATAAGATAAGTGTGCTGACCCAGAGTTTCAACGGGTTGCCACACAGTTTCCGTTATGTTTCTACAGCGCTTGCGTACAGACTATGCCGCCAATCTTAAGCCTCTCTGAAACCTGCGGCGGCGCGGAGCTCGTGTCTGGATTGCGCTCAATAGCGCCGGTTTGCCGGACTATGAGGGTTCAATCGCAATCATACATGGGAACATGCTACAATTGCGGATTCATTTGAATCTGTAACCTCTTAATTTTTTGGAGCTTTTATGGCGATCGAACGCACCCTGTCGATTATCAAGCCGGACGCAGTGGCAAAGAACGTGATCGGCCAGATCTACAGCCGCTTCGAAAACGCTGGTCTGAAGGTCATTGCCGCCCGCATGGTCCACCTCTCGCGCGCTGACGCCGAGAAGTTCTACGCTGTTCACGCAGCGCGCCCGTTCTTCAAGGACCTCGTGGACTTCATGGTCTCGGGCCCGGTGATGATTCAAGCGCTCGAAGGCGAGAACGCCATCCTGAAGAACCGCGATCTGATGGGTGCAACGGACCCGAAGAAGGCTGACAAGGGCACGATCCGCGCTGATTTCGCCGACAGCATCGACGCGAACGCCGTGCACGGTTCGGACGCCGCTGAAACGGCTGCCGTGGAAATCGCGTTCTTCTTCCCGCAAGTCAACGTCTACTCGCGCTAAGCACAGCGCGGGCAGATTGCAGTAGTAGCATAGGGTCGCGAACGGCGATGACGCTCACCGTCCAGTTCCCGGTGCCGCGCAAGTGCGCAGGCAGCTGGGCAACGCGGGCGGTGGGCGCGCTCTCGCACTGAAATGGCAGGATTCGATATGACGAGCAGTTCCACCGTCAACCTTCTCGATCTCGACGCCCAAGGGCTCGTCGCCTATTGCGAGAGCCTGGGCGAGAAGCCGTTTCGCGCCAAACAGCTTCAGCGCTGGATCCATCAGTACAACGCCGCCGACTTCGACGGCATGACGGATCTCGCCAAATCGCTGCGCGAGAAGCTCAAAGGGCGCGCCACCATCGGCATGCCCGGCATCATTAGCGACAACGTTTCCTCCGACGGCACGCGCAAATGGCTCGTGGACGTCGGCAACGGCAACGCGGTCGAAACCGTGTTCATCCCCGAAGACAACCGCGGCACGCTGTGCGTGTCGTCGCAGGCGGGATGCGCGGTCAATTGCCGGTTCTGTTCGACCGGCAAGCAAGGTTTTTCACGCAATCTCACCACGGCCGAAATCATCGGCCAGCTGCGCATGGCGGAATTCGCCCTGCGTGCTTCCCTTCTGGGTGAAGCGGGCGGTCGCGCGACCGGCGGTGACGGCAAGGGCGAACGCGTCATCACGAACGTCGTGATGATGGGCATGGGCGAGCCGCTTCTGAACTACGACGCGGTCGTGCCGGCCATGCGCCTGATGCTCGACGACAACGCCTACGGGCTGTCGCGCCGGCGTGTCACGCTCTCCACCTCGGGCGTTGTGCCGATGATGGACCGCCTTGGGGCCGAACTTCCCGTGGCGCTCGCCGTGTCCTTGCACGCACCGAACGACGCGCTGCGCGATGAACTGGTGCCGCTCAACCGCAAGTACCCGCTGCGCGAGTTGATGGCGGCTTGCCAGCGCTACCTGGAAGTCGCGCCGCGCGACTTCATCACGTTCGAGTACTGCATGCTCGACGGCGTCAACGACACCGAAAAGCACGCGCGCGAATTGCTCGCCGTCACGCGGGACGTGCCGTGCAAGTTCAATCTGATCCCGTTCAATCCGTTCCCCGAGTCGGGCTTGCTGCGCTCGAAATTGGACCAGATCAAGCGCTTTGCGCAGATTCTGATGGATGCGGGCGTCGTCACGACCGTGCGCAAGACCCGCGGCGACGACATCGACGCGGCCTGCGGCCAGCTCGCCGGCGAGGTGAAGGACCGCACGCGCCTTGCCGAGCGCATGAGCCGGGACACGGGCAAGGTCATCGAAGTACGGCCGGTTCGGCACTGAGCCGGCATGAGGAGGGCCCACGGCGGCGTGCGGGGGAAACGCGCGGCCGTAGGCGGTAGTAAAGAAACGTTGCAGAAGCGATCGCAAGCGGCCAAAGGTTTTACAACGTGGCCGCGCATTTTGTTATAAACGGTCTGCGAATCGGGTAGACGCGGGGCGGGACGTGCCCCACCGGTTCCAGTATTGAAAAGAATCGACGCAAGGACTTTGGGATGAGCGAGCCGCAGCACCCTTTCGGGACAGACGGAACTGACAGCAACGCAGGTCGTTCGGCGCCGGGCGCGTCGCCCTCGCCGGTGCAGGCCGTGCCCGACACACTGGCTGCGGCCGGCGCGCGTCTTGCACAGCTGCGCGAGGCCAAGGGTTGGGCGATCGAAGATGTCTCGGCGCGCCTCAAAGTGGCGGTGTCGAAGCTGCGCGAACTCGAAGCGGGCGATCTCAGCCATCTGCCGGACACGACGTTCGCGCTGGGCGTGGTGCGCGCCTACGCGAAGCTGCTCGGCACCGATCCTGCGCCGTTCACGCAAGCGCTGCGCCGCGAGCGCGGCATTGCGCAGCCGGATCTGTCGATGCCCGCTTCGGCTGGCTCCGATCTGCCGCGCGGCCGCGTTTCCCTCTCGCTCGGCGGCGGTGGCGCACGTGCGCCGCGCCGTCGCGCCTCGTGGCTGTGGGGCGTGGCGATCATCGTGGTCGCGGTGCTCGCACTTTCCATGTGGCACACGAATAGTGGCGAATCGTCGGCGTGGTTTGCTCGCCTGAAGGCGATGGCAAATGGCGCGAGCGTGCAGCCGGGTGCGTCCTCGCCCACGGTGACGCAGGGCGTTGCGACCGGCAGCGAAGGCGCTTCGGCCGCCGAGGGCGCCGATCAGCCGGCTACGCCGCAAGCCGGCGACGCAAACGATGCGGGCGACAACGCCAATGCCGCGCCCGATCAAGGCGCAGGCGCGAGCGCACCGCTTGCGGCGCCGCAAGCTACGCAACCGGCGCCGCAGGCGACGCAGCCGGCAACGCAACCGGCGCAACCTGCGGCTCAGCCGGCGCCCCAGGCGGCGAAGCCCGCCGCTGCAAGCGCAGCGCCGGCGGCTGCCGTTGCCAACGCGGCAAGCGCAGCGCACGCTCAGGCGGCGAGTGCAGCGGCCGCAGCGGCAGCGCAGAACCCGGCAGCCGACAACGGCGCGGACACTTCGACGTTCGCGATTCGCGTGACGCAGGACACCTGGGTCAGCGTGCGCCAGAAGGATGGCAAGGAAGTTTTCTCGGGCATGATCCACGGCAGCGACGCGCGTGAGATCACCGGCACCGAGCCGCTCAAGGTCACCGTGGGCAACAAGGCCGGCATCGAGTCGATGACCATCGACGGCCAGCCGGTCGACACGTCGAAGTACGCGTCGGCGCGCGGCAACGTTGCGCGCTTCGTGCTGCCCTGATCAAGACATGGCACGCGTCGCGGCCGGGCAAGTCTTCTTGCCTGCCGCGACGCTTTTTCAATTCACGCAGTGCCGTCGCCAACTAGCTGGCGATAAGCGCGCGTGAGGCGTAAATGGGTTTTTCGATGCAAAGCGAAACGCAATCCTCGACCAGCAACAGTCAGATCTGCTCGACCGAGCCGGTCCTCGGCGGCCACGCGCCGCGCCGCAAGTCGCATGCCGTGCATGTGCGCTGGGGCGGCCAGCTGGTGACGATCGGCGGCGACGCGCCGGTGCGCGTGCAGTCGATGACCAACACCGACACCGCGGACCCCATCGGCACCGCGATCCAGATCAAGGAACTCGCGCAGGCGGGCTCGGAACTCGTGCGTATCACGGTCAACACGCCGGAAGCCGCGGCGGCCGTGCCGTACATCCGCGAGCAGCTTGACCGCATGGGCGTGATGGTGCCGCTCGTCGGCGACTTCCACTACAACGGCCATCTGCTGCTGCGCGACTATCCCGCTTGCGCGGAGTCGCTCTCGAAGTACCGTATCAACCCGGGCAACGTGGGTCAGGGCGCGAAGCGCGACACGCAGTACGCGCAGATGATCGAAGCGGCCATCAAGTACGACAAGCCGGTGCGTATCGGCGTGAACTGGGGCAGCCTCGACCAGGACCTGCTCGCGCGCATGATGGACGAGAACGGCGCTCGCAAGGAGCCGTGGGAAGCGCAAAGCGTGATGTACGAAGCGCTCATTCAGTCGGCCATCGGCTCGGCGGAACGCGCGGTCGAACTCGGCCTTGGCCGCGACAAGATCATCCTGTCGTGCAAGGTGAGCGGCGTGCAGGACCTGATCGCCGTCTACCAGGAACTTGCAAAGCGCTGCGACTTCGCGCTGCACCTGGGTCTCACGGAAGCGGGCATGGGCTCGAAGGGCATCGTCGCTTCGACGGCGGCGCTTTCCGTGCTACTCCAGCAAGGCATTGGCGATACGATCCGCATCTCGCTCACGCCGGAACCGGGCGGCGCGCGCACGGGCGAAGTCGTGGTCGGTCAGGAAATCCTGCAGACCATGGGCCTGCGCTCGTTCACGCCGATGGTCATCGCTTGCCCCGGCTGTGGTCGCACGACCAGCACGCTGTTCCAGGAACTGGCTTCGCAGATCCAGGGCTATCTGCGTGCGCAGATGCCGATCTGGCGCGACGAGTATCCTGGCGTCGAGACGATGAATGTCGCTGTGATGGGCTGCATCGTGAACGGCCCGGGCGAGTCGAAGCACGCGAACATCGGCATCAGCCTGCCGGGTTCGGGCGAGAACCCCGCGGCGCCGGTCTTCATCGACGGCGAAAAGGTGAAGACGCTGCGCGGCGAGCGCATCGCCGAAGAATTCCAGCAGATCGTGAGCGACTACGTCGCGCGCAAGTACGGCAAGGCCGAAGCGACGAACTGAGCAGGGCGGTCGATCCGCTCGTAGTTCGCTTGTGGCCGCTTGTGGTCACGATACGCACAACCGAATATAGCCAATACGCAACGCAATGACTGAACAGAAACGCAAGCCCGAAAAGCTCACGGGCGTGAAGGGCATGAACGACATCCTGCCGCAGGAGGCAGGGCTGTGGGAATTCTTCGAAACCACGGTCAAGTCCATGCTTCGTTCGTACGGCTATCAAAATATCCGCACGCCGATCGTCGAGCATACGCAGCTCTTTACGCGCGGCATCGGCGAAGTGACCGACATCGTCGAGAAGGAGATGTACAGCTTCACCGACGCGCTCAACGGCGAGAATCTCACGCTGCGCCCGGAAGGCACGGCTGCCGCCGTGCGCGCGTCGATCGAGCACAACATGCTCTACGACGGTCCGAAGCGCTTGTGGTACATCGGCCCGATGTTCCGTCACGAGCGTCCGCAGCGCGGCCGTTATCGTCAGTTCCATCAGGTGGGCGTCGAGGCGCTCGGTTTCGCGGGTCCCGATGCGGACGCGGAAATCATCCTGATGTGCCAGCGCCTCTGGGACGATCTCGGCCTCGCCGGCATCAAGCTCGAGATCAACTCGCTCGGCGTGGCCGAAGAGCGTGCGGCGCATCGTGTCGAACTCATCAAGTACCTTGAGCAGCACGTCGATCTGCTCGACGAAGACGGCAAGCGCCGCCTCTACACGAACCCGCTGCGCGTGCTCGACACGAAGAATCCCGCGCTGCAGGAGATCGCAGACAAGGCGCCGAAGCTGATCGACTTCCTCGGCGAGGCTTCGCTCGCGCACTTCGAAGGGCTGCAGCGCATTCTCAAGTCGAACAACATTCCGTTCAAGATCAACCCGCGTCTGGTGCGTGGTCTCGATTACTACAATCTGACCGTGTTCGAATGGGTGACCGACAAGCTCGGCGCGCAAGGCACGGTCGCAGCGGGCGGCCGCTACGATCCGCTGATCGAGCAACTGGGCGGCAAGCCGACGGCGGCGTGCGGCTGGGCCATGGGCATCGAGCGCATTCTCGAATTGCTCAAGGAAGAAGACCTCGTGCCGGAAGAAGAAGGTTGCGATGTCTACGTTGTCCACCAGGGCGACGCCGCGCGCGAGAAGGCGTTCATCGTGGCGGAGCGTCTGCGCGACACGGGCCTCGACGTTATTTTGCATTGCAGTGCCGACGGTCAGAGCGCGAGCTTCAAGTCGCAGATGAAGCGCGCAGATGCGAGCGGCGCGGCGTTTGCCGTGGTGCTCGGCGAGGACGAAGTGGCCAAGGGCGAGGCCGGTGTGAAGGCGCTGCGCGGCACGGCCGCGGAGGCCCGCAGCGAGCAACAAACGGTAGCGCTTGAGGACTTGACCGAATATCTGATCAATGCGATGGTTGCATCCGCCGAAGACGGCGACGACTAACAGGGCCGCCCCAAGGGGCTGCCCGGTTCGCTGCGCATTCGAAAACAGGCTTCAGAATAAACGAGGAATCGCTACGCGATGAGTTACCACGACGAACAGGAATCGATCGAGAGCTTCAAGGCATGGTGGGGGCAGTGGGGTAACGCCGCTACGTGGGTCGTGCTGATCGTTCTGCTCGCGCTCGCTGCGTGGAATGGCTGGAACTTCTGGCAGCGCCGCCAGGCGGCCGAGGCCGCCGTGCTGTACGACCAGGTGCAACAGGCCGCGAACAGCAGCGACAAGGCCATGCTCACGCGCGTGGCGACCGACATGGAAGATCGCTTCGGCGGCACGGCGTACGCGCAGATGACTGCGCTTGGCGTGGCCAAGGCGCTCTATATGGCGGGCGACACGGCCGGCGCGAAGGCGCAGCTGCAATGGGCCACCGATCACGCGAAGGACGACGAATTCCGCCAGATCGCGAAGCTGCGTCTCGCTTCGCTTCTGCTCGACGAAAAGGCCTACGATCAGGGCCTCGCGCTGATTCCGCAACCGGATTCGGGTCCGTTCAAGGGCATCGTGGCCGACGGCCGTGGCGATTTGCTGGCTGCGGCCGGAAAGCGCGACGACGCGCGCGCGTCCTACAAGCTGGCCCTCGACAGCCTGCCGAAGAGCGACGCTTCCGAGCGTCAGCTGATCCAGTTCAAGCTGGATGCGCTCGGCGGCTAATTCGACGGCTAAGTTGCGAAGCGCGCCGTGGGTGCGCGCAGCATTGCGAAACTATTCAAACCAACTTCATTCATGCGTCGTTCACCGATGAATCTGCTGAAACGAACCGTTGTGCCCGTCGCTCTCGCGATGACCGTCCTGGCTCTCGCAGCCTGCTCATCGACGAAAGACGTGCGTCGCGTGCCGGTGCCGCTGACCGATTTCAAGCAGGCGCTGGATGTCCAGCAGGTGTGGAAGTCGAGCGTCGGCAAGGCCGGCCGCTATCTGTTCGCGCCGGTCGCGGTGGGCGACGCGATCTACGCAGCGGGCGAGAACGGCTCGGTCGCGAAGATCGACGCCGCGTCGGGCAAGGACATCTGGCGCACCAAGCTCAAGGACGACCTCTCGGCGGGCGTGGGCAGCGACGGCAATCTTACGGCGGTGGGCGGCCTGAAGGGCGATGTCTACGTGCTCGACTCGAACGGCAAGCTCTCGTGGCAGGCCAAGGCCCCGGGCGAAGTCATCTCGCCGCCGCTCGTCGGCAACGGCCTCGTGATCGTGCGCACGATCGACGGGCAGATCGTCGCCTTCAACGGCCAGACGGGCGAGCAGAAGTGGCTCTACCGCAACCGCGCCGTGCCGCTGAATCTGCGCGTGTCGGCGGGCATGACGTTCGCGGGTGACCAGGCCGTGCTGGCCGGCTTCCCGGGCGGCTCGTTCGCAGCGATCAACCTGCAAAGCGGCGACGCGTTCTGGGAAACGCCGGTCTCTTACCCGAAGGGCGTGACGGAAGTCGAGCGTATCAATGACGTGAGCGGTCCGCCCACGCTGGTGGGTGCCACCACCTGCGCGGTGACGTTCCAGGGTCAGCTTGGCTGCTTCGACGCCAATTCGGGCCGTCCGATGTGGCAAAAGGCGTTCTCGAGCACGAGCGGCATCGCTCAGGATGAAGGCACGGTGGTCGGTGGCGACGACTGGTCGGTCGTGAAAGCGTTCAGCGTGTCGACGGGCGAGCCGACCTGGACGAACGAGAAGCTCAAGAGCCGCGACGTCAGCGTGCCCGCATTGCTGGGCCATGCGGTCGTGCTGGGTGACTTTGAGGGTTATGTCCACTTCCTCTCGCTCGACGACGGCAGCTTCGTCTCGCGCGTGAAGACCGACGGCAGCCCGATCACGGCGGCTCCGGTACTCGCCGGCAACACGCTGGTCGTGCAGACGAAGGACGGCGACCTGTACGGTCTGCGTCCGCACTAAGTGGCGTTGGCTGCGGTAGCGCCTTCGGGGCGCGCCGCAGAGACACATGACGCCGGCTTGCGCGGCCGGCGTGCAAGGCAAGAAACGCGCATCGACCCGCGCACTGCACGCATACGCAGTTGGCAGCGCCTCACGAGCGGCGCTCCGATGCATGCAGATGCTCGAGGTACCGGAGCCGGCAGGTTCCGATGCCTCACCCGCTGGCCGGCTCAAGCCGGCCATGCGCATTTTGGGACGGCGGCGCGCACGACCTCGCCGTTCATCCGCTGTTCACCCGCTGTTCACCGTTACCGCCCCAGGCGGTTGCGCGGCGTCCAGCCCCGGTCGCGTTGCGCTTTCGGCTCGGGGACGCGGCCCTGCTCGTGAATTTCGTGATAATTTGCAACTGATGCAGCCCCGCAGGCGCAGGGCTTGCCGCGCAGCGCGCCGGACTCTCCGGCGCTGCGCCTTACTGTAGAAAAGATCAGATGAAACCCGTAATCGCCCTCGTCGGGCGCCCCAATGTGGGGAAATCCACGCTGTTCAACCGGCTCACGCGTTCGCGCGATGCGCTGGTGGCCGACCTGCCTGGCCTCACGCGCGACCGTCACTACGGTGAAGGGCGCGTGGGCGAGCGCCCGTATCTCGTGGTCGACACCGGTGGCTTCGAGCCGGTCGCGAAGGACGGCATCCTGCACGAAATGGCGCGCCAGACGCGCCAGGCTGTGGAAGAGGCCGATATCGTCGTGTTCATTTGCGACGGCCGTAATGGACTCGCGCCCCAGGACAAGCACATCGCCGATTACCTGCGCAAGACCGGCCGGCCGATCTTCCTTGTGGTGAACAAGGCAGAGGGCATGAAGTACAGCGCCGTGGCTGCCGACTTCTATGAACTCGGTCTCGGCGACCCGCGCGCGATTTCCGCGGCGCACGGCGACGGCGTGACGGAAATGATCAACGAGGCGCTCGAACAGGCGTACGCCGATCAGCCCGAGGAAAGCGAAGAGGACGCCGCCAAACACGGGATCAAGATCGCGATCGTCGGTCGCCCTAACGTGGGCAAGTCGACGCTCGTCAATACGCTGATTGGCGAAGACCGCGTGATCGCATTCGACATGCCGGGCACGACGCGCGATTCGATCTATGTGGATTTCGAGCGCGGCGGCAAGAAGTACACGCTGATCGACACGGCAGGCCTGCGCCGCCGCGGCAAGGTGTTCGAAGCGATCGAGAAGTTCTCGGTGGTGAAGACGCTGCAGTCGATCGCCGACGCCAACGTGGTGATTCTGCTGCTCGATGCGCAGCAGGAAATCTCGGACCAGGACGCGCATATCGCGGGCTTCGTGGTGGAACAGGGCCGCGCGCTCGTGGTGGGCGTGAACAAGTGGGACGGCATGGACGACCACGCGCGCGAGCGCACCAAGCACCACCTGCAGCGCAAGCTCAAGTTCCTCGATTTCGCGGAAATGCGCTTCATCTCGGCGACGGAGAAGTTCGGCATCGGCCCGCTCATGCGTTCGGTGGACGACGCCTATGCCGCCGCCATGGCGAAGCTGCCCACGCCGAAGCTCACGCGCGCGCTCATCGAAGCCGTGGAGTTCCAGCAGCCGCGTCGCCGCGGCCCGGTGCGTCCGAAGTTGCGCTACGCGCACCAGGGGGGACAGAACCCTCCGATTATCGTCATTCACGGCAACGCACTCGACGCCGTGACGGAAACCTACAAGCGCTATCTGGAGAATCGTTTCCGGGAAACTTTCTCGCTCACCGGCACTCCATTGCGCATAGAGTTTCGCTCCTCGACGAATCCCTATACCGAGAAAAACTAGGCTGTTGCTGAATAGCGTTCGCTACCCCGCAAAGGCCGCCTGGCCGAACCGCCAGGAACCGCGCGGGGGAACGAGAATCGGCTATAGTGTAGCGATTGGTGGTGGATTTCTTTTTCTTCATCCCAATATAAGTTAAACCTGCAAAAAAATACGGAGTTTGCTATGAGCAACAAAGGGCAATTGTTACAAGACCCGTTTCTGAACGCGCTGCGCAAGGAGCACGTGCCTGTTTCGATCTATCTGGTCAACGGCATCAAGCTTCAAGGGAACATCGAATCGTTCGACCAGTACGTCGTGTTGCTCCGTAATACGGTTACGCAAATGGTTTACAAGCACGCCATCTCCACGGTGGTTCCGGCCCGTCCGGTGAATTTCCACCCGGATACGGAAGCGTCCTGACCCATGACGCGGCCGGACCGGGGCGCCTCGCAGGCTGCTCTGGTCCGGCCGCTTTCATTTTGACATCCTCTAATTTGATCAACGCCGCACTCGTCGGCATCGACTTCGGCAAGACCGACTTCGAAGCCAGTCTCGAAGAACTCAGCCTGCTCGCTAAAAGCGCGGGCGCCACTCCTGCTGTCACGCTCACCGGGCGACGCTCCAGCCCCGACGCCGCCATGTTCATTGGTAGCGGCAAGGCCGAGGAACTGCGTCTCGCCTGCGAAGCGAACGACATCGAAATCGTCATCTTCAATCACGCGCTGTCGCCCGCCCAGCAACGCAATCTGGAGCGCGCGCTCAATCGTCGCGTGGTCGACCGCACGAGCCTCATTCTCGACATCTTTGCCCAGCGCGCCCGCAGCCATGAAGGCAAGCTGCAGGTCGAACTCGCGCAGCTGCAATACCTCGCCACGCGCCTCGTGCGCGCCTGGACTCACCTTGAGCGCCAGAAGGGCGGTATCGGCCTGCGCGGCCCGGGTGAAACGCAGCTCGAAACCGACCGCCGGCTGATCGGCGAGCGCATCAAGATGCTGCAGGGCAAGCTTGCGAAGCTGCGTCGCCAGCACGGCACGCAGCGGCGTCAGCGCGAGCGCACCCGCACGATGTCGGTGTCGCTCGTGGGCTATACGAACGCGGGCAAGTCCACGCTCTTCAATGCGCTCACGAAGGCGCAGGCCTACGCCGCCGACCAGCTGTTCGCGACGCTCGACACGACCTCGCGACGCCTCTGGCTCGGGGACGAAGTGGGCCAGATCGTGCTGTCCGATACCGTCGGGTTCATCCGCGAGCTGCCTCACCAGTTAGTCGCCGCATTCCGCGCGACGCTGCAGGAAACGGTTCAGGCCGACTTGCTGCTGCACGTGGTGGATGCGTCGAGCGCCGTGCGTCTCGACCAGATCGACGAGGTGAACAAGGTGCTGCGCGATATCGGCGCGGACACGATCCGTCAGGTGCTGGTCTTCAACAAGATTGACGCGGTGCCGGAACTGGCGGCCCGTGGCGGAACGGTCGAGCGTGATGAATATGGTAATATTTCGCGCGTCTTTTTGAGCGCGCGCACGGGCGTCGGACTGGATGCGCTGCGCTCCGCCATCGCCGAAATCGCGACTGCCGAGCCGCTTGCCGACGCGCCGCAGTCCCTGGCCGCAGACTGGAGCGCGGTGCAGGAAGAACCTCGCTGGGAACCCGAACACGAGCGCTGAAGCGCGCCCGGCATTGCCTCGCAAGCAAGGCCGGCCCCGCGGCTCCGATGGAATCCGCACGCAATTGACCCGCTGTCTACTCTGGTGAACGAACACAGGTGAACGATTACAACAAGCGGACTGGCTGGCAGCGCGCGCGCGCCATTTTCTCGTTGAACGACCCGCGTTGGGGTCGAGGCGACGGCAATGGCCAGCGTTCTGACGACGGGCGTCGCCCGCCGGGCAACAAGGGTGACAACGGCGACAAGGGAGACGGTCCGCCGGATCTCGACGAAATGTGGCGCGACTTCAACCGCCGCGTGTCCGCATTCTTCGGCCGCAAGGGCAAGGGGCCGGGTGGCTTCGGGCCGCGCCCGGACAACGGCCACGGCGCGCGCATCGGCGTGGGCATCGTAATCGGCGTGCTCATTGCGATCTACGTGGGGAGTGGCGTGTTCGTCGTCCAGGAAGGGCAGGCCGGCGTCGTGCTGCAGTTCGGCCAGTATCGCCACACGGTGGGTCAGGGCGTGCACTGGCGCATGCCGTATCCGTTCCAGACGCATGAAATCGTCAATGTCGGCCAGATCCGCACCGTCGAGATCGGCCGCAACAACCTCGTGCGCCCGGCAAACGTGAAGGACGCCGCGGTCATCACGCACGACGGCGACATCCTCAACGTGCGCTTTACCGTGCAGTACCAGGTCAAGCAGCCGACCGACTATCTGTTCCGCAGCGTCGATCCCGACCTCACCGTCACGCAGGCCGCGCAGGCGGCGGTGCGCACCGTGGTGGGCGCGCGCAGCACGAACGACATGCTCTACGCCGACCGCGAGCCAATTCGCGCCCAGCTTGCCGACACGATCCAGCACGCGCTCGACGAGTACAAGACGGGCCTCGGCGTGACCGGCGTGGCGATCCAGAGCGTCTCGGCGCCCGATCAGGTGCAGGCGGCACTCGACGACGAAGCCAAGGCGCGCCAGGACCGCGACCGCGCGAAGCGCGACGCCCAGGCCTATGCCGACCAGCTGTTGCCGCGCGCGCAGGCCGACGCGGCGCGTCTCATCGACGAAGCCAAGGCTTACAGCGAACGTGTGGTGTCGCAGGCACAGGGCGATGCGCAACGATTCACGCAGGTCTACGAACAATATGCGAAGGCGCCGGCTGTGATTCGCGAGCGCATGTATCTCGAGACGATGCAGCACATCTATTCGAATGCGACGAAGGTGTTCGTCGACAGCAAGTCGGGCAACAACGTGATTAATCTGCCGCTCGACAAGCTCGTCGACATGACACGTCAGCGCGCCGCCGTGGCTGCGGGCGCAACAGGCGCGGCTGCGGCCTCGGCTTCGAGCGCCGGTGCCGGTGCGGCAACGGCCGGCGCGGCTTCGGACGCCAACGCGGCCTCCGCTCCGGCAGCCGGCAGCGACTCACAGCAAGGCGCACAGCAGCAAGGTGCACAGCAGCAAGGTGCACAGCAGGGCGCCCAGCAGCAGGGCGCAGCTCCCGCAACCACGGCCAGCGACGCGGCAGCCGCCGCGAGCGACGCCTTCCGTTCGCGCGATGCGTTCCGCTCGCGCGGCCGCGAAAGCGACGTGCAATAAGGGGAGCGTCACTATGAACAAGATCATTGCGCTCGTCGTTGCCGTCGTGGTTGTCGTGCTGGTTGCGTCGTCGGCCGTCTTCATGGTCGATCCGCGCCACGTCGCCATCATTTCCTCGTCGGGCGGGGCCAACGCCACGCTCGCAGGTCCTGGGCTGCACGTGAAGCTGCCGCCGCCGTTCCAGACCGCCACGTTCATCGACACGCGCATTCAGGCGTTCGATGCGCCCGATGCCGACCGTTACACGACGTCGGACAAGACCGAACTGCTCGTGAACCCGGTCGTGCGTTATCGCATTTCCGATCCGCTCAAGCTGTTCGCGGCCACGAAGGGCGATGCACAGACGCTTTCCGACCGCCTCGCGTCACTGTCGCGCGACGCGCTCGGCGACGCGATCTCGAAAGTCACGCTCACCGAGGCGCTGGCGCAGCAGGAAGCCATCGCCAACGGCGCGCGCGACGCGCTCAGACAAAGCGCGGCGCCGCTCGGCATCGACGTGATCGCGATCGAACTCACGCGCGTCGATTACCCGCCGGAGCTGGCGCAAACGATCTTCAAGCGCATGAGCGCCGCACGCGAGCAGGCCGCTGCCGAGATTCGCGAGAAGGGCGCGGCCGAGGCGCAGCAGATCAAGGACGACGCGCAGCGCAAGCAGCAGGGCGTGCTGGCCGACGCCTATGCGCAGGCGCAAGCGATCAAGGGCGAGGGTGACGGCAAGGCCGCCGCGATTGCCGCCGAGGCGTTCGGGCGCGACCCGGACTTCTACCGGTTCTATCAAAGCATGCTCGCTTACCGCGAGAGCTTCCGGCCCGGCGACGTCATCGTGGTCGACTCATCGAGCGACTTCTTCCGCTTCATGCGCGGCCCGAACGGCGGCGTAAATGGCGGAGACAACGCATCGGCTTCCGCCACCCCGCGCAAACACTAGACAAAACGAGACACATGCGCCGCGCACTGCGCGGCGTCTTTCTTCGCATGGACATAGCTGGCTCCCTCTTGCTCGCGATCGCATTGATGCTGATTATCGAGGGCATGTTCCCGTTCGTTTTTCCGACGGCGTGGCGTGACACATTCCGTAAAATCGCGGAACGGCCGCCGCATCACATCAGGATTGGCGGGCTCATCGTGATGGGGCTCGGCCTCGTCCTGCTGATGCTGGCGACCTGACAGCATCATGCCGCCGCGTTCTTCAGATGCGGTGTGCGATGGGCGTTTTTTGACGGATTCCGAATTACCGGGCGGCGTGGCGTTTCGCCGCGCGTGGCCCTCATTGTGGTAGGACTCAACCGATGTCGACCTGGTTACTCCCCGAGAATATTGCGGACGTGCTGCCGTCCGAAGCGCGCAAGATCGAAGAGCTGCGCCGCCGCCTGCTCGATCGTTTCCGCGCCTATGGCTACGAAATGGTCATGCCGCCGTTGCTCGAGTATCTCGAGTCGCTGCTCGTGGGCAGCGGGCGCGACCTGAACCTGCGCACGTTCAAGCTCGTCGACCAGCTCTCGGGCCGCACGCTCGGCCTGCGCGCCGACATGACGCCGCAGGTCGCGCGCATCGACGCGCACCTGTTGAACCGCCAGGGCGTGACGCGCCTGTGCTATGCGGGCAACGTGCTGCACACGCGCCCGCGCGGCTTGCACGCCACGCGCGAACAGATCCAGACCGGCGCCGAAATCTACGGTCACGCGGGCCTCGAAGCCGACCTCGAAATCCAGCAGCTGATGCTCGATGCGCTGCGCCTCGCGGGCCTCGCGAAGGTGCGCCTCGACCTCTCGCACGCGGGCGTGCTCGCGGCGATCTTCGAAGCGGACCCGGCTGCGGCTGCACTCGGCGATGCCTTGTATGAAGCACTCGCTGGCAAGGACGTGCCGCGCCTCGCGGAACTCACGCAGAACCTCGAAGCCGCCACGCGCGACGCTTTGCGCGCGCTGCCCTCGCTCTACGGCGACGCGAGCGTGATCGACGAGGCGCGCGCGCGTCTGCCGGCGCTGCCGGGCATTGCGCGAGCGCTCGACGACCTCGCGTTCCTCGTGCGCGAGATCGAGGGTGCGGAGCTGATGCTCGACCTCGCCGATCTCGGTGGCTACGCGTACCACAGCGGCGTGATGTTCTCCGCCTACGTGGACGGCGTGCCGAACGCCGTGGCCCGTGGCGGCCGCTACGACAAGGTGGGTGAGGCCTATGGCCGCGCCCGCGCGGCAACGGGTTTTTCGCTTGATTTGCGCGAAGTGGCGCGCATTTCCCCGGTCGAAGCGCGCAGCAGCGCGATCCTCGCGCCGTGGCGCCATGACGAGGCGCTGCGCGCCGCCGTCGCCGCGCTGCGCGATGCGGGCGAGGTCGTGATCCAGGCGCTGCCGGGCCACGAGCACGACATGGACGAGTTCGCCTGCGACCGCGTGCTCATCGAGCGCGACGGCGTCTGGGTCGTCGAAAAACACGCCTGATACTGCACCGGGGCGGCCATTCGCGCCGCCCGCGAAGCGGCCGCGCAGCCGTGCCAAAGCACGCTTCGCTTCGCGCATGCCGTTGAGTGCAAAAGGAAATTCCGCGAATTTCGGGAAAAAAAGGCGGCCTTGCCGCTGAACCCAGGTAAAATACGTTTTTAACCAGCTAACGAAACACCATGTCTGCCAGCGCAGTGAATGTAACCCCGGGACGCAATGTCGTCGTCGTGGGCACCCAATGGGGCGATGAAGGCAAGGGCAAGATCGTCGACTGGCTGACGGACCACGCGCAAGGCGTGGTGCGTTTCCAGGGCGGTCACAACGCCGGCCACACACTCATCATCGGCGGCAAGAAGACCATTCTCCGGCTGATCCCGTCGGGCATCATGCGTGCCGGCGTCGCCTGCTACATCGGCAACGGCGTGGTGCTCTCGCCCGAAGCGCTTTTCAAGGAAATCGGCGAGCTCGAAGAAGCGGGCATCGACGTCCAGAAGCGCCTGTTCATCTCCGAAGCCACCACCCTCATCCTGCCGTACCACATCGCCATCGACCAGGCGCGCGAAGCCAAGCGCGGCGCCGCGAAGATCGGTACGACGGGCCGCGGCATCGGTCCGGCCTACGAAGACAAGGTGGCGCGCCGCGGTCTGCGTGTGCAGGACCTGTTCGAGCCGGAAAACTTCGCCGCTCGCCTGCGCGAGAACCTCGACTACCACAACTTCGTGCTCACGCAGTACCTGGGCGCGCCGGCCGTGGACTATCAGCAAACGCTCGACACGATGCTCTCGTACGCCGAGCGTCTGAAGCCGATGGTCACGGACGTTTCGCGACGTCTGTACGACGTGAACAACGAAGGCGGCAACCTGCTGTTCGAAGGTGCACAGGGCACGCTGCTCGACATCGACCACGGCACCTATCCGTTCGTCACATCGAGCAACTGCGTCGCGGGTGCAGCTTCGGCCGGTGCGGGCGTCGGTCCGCAAAAGCTGAATTACGTGCTCGGCATCACCAAGGCGTATTGCACGCGCGTCGGTTCGGGCCCGTTCCCGAGCGAACTGTACGACGCCGACAACGCCGATCGCCAGGAAGAAGTGGGCCTCACGCTCGCGAAGGTCGGCAAGGAATTCGGTTCGGTCACGGGCCGTCCGCGCCGCACCGGCTGGCTCGACGCTGCTGCACTGCGCCGCTCGATCCAGATCAACGGCGTGACGGGTCTGTGCATCACGAAGCTCGACGTGCTCGACGGTCTCGACGAAGTGAAGCTCTGCGTCGGCTACAAGGTCGATGGCAAGGACGTGGACATTCTGCCGCGCGGCGCCTCGCAAGTGGCCGCATGCGAGCCGGTCTACGAGACGTTCGAAGGCTGGAACGAAAGCACCATCGGCATCACGCAGTTCGACGCGCTGCCCAAGAGCGCGCAGGCGTATCTCACGCGCGTGCAGGAAGTCGCCGGTGTGCCGATCGACATGGTTTCGACGGGCCCGGATCGCGACGAAACGATCCTGCTGCGTCATCCGTTCAAGGTCTAAGTAGCAAGAAGGCAGAAGCAAAAATGATTCAAATGATGGACCCGCGCAACGACGACAAGAACCTGTGGGTCGGCTGGGATGAGTATCACCGGCTGATCGAACTGCTCGCGCTCAAGGTGCACGAGTCGCGCTGGAAGTTCGACCAGATCCTGTGTCTCGCGCGCGGGGGCTTGCGCGTGGGCGACCAGCTCTCGCGCATCTACGATCTGCCGCTGGCGATCCTCGCAACCAGCTCGTACCGCGAAGCCGCAGGTACGGAGCAGGGCGATCTCGACATCGCGCAGTACATCACGATGACGCGCGGTCACCTGGAAGGCAACGTGCTGCTAGTCGACGACCTCGTCGATTCGGGCGTCACGCTTGCCCGCGTGCAGGAGCACCTCAAGGAGCGTTACCCGGCCGTGACCGGCGTGCGCTCGGCGGTGCTCTGGTACAAGGGCTGCTCGAAGGTGACACCGGACTATTTCGTCCAGCATCTGCCGACCAATCCGTGGATTCACCAGCCGTTCGAGGAGTGGGACACGGTGCGCCCGCACAATCTCGGTGCGTGGATCAAGCGTGGTCTGCAGCAGGCGCAAGCGGCGCAGAAGTAAGCAGGGGTTATGCCGCCGCCAGGGTTTTCGGACCCGTGGCGGGCTGATCCAGAGACGGAGCCTTTATGGCTCCGTTTTTTTTGCGTATCGCCCACGTTCCCTGGTGGCAGCGCAGGCGGGCAGACGTCATCTGGGGCCGGTGCTAAACTGCGCGGGGACAAGGGGATGTCGCAGTGCCGCGACGGCCGCTCGGTTTTGGCCACAGCCCGGTTTAGAATAGCGCTCGTTTTTTCCGCCTCGCAACGGATTACCGCGTATATGACAACTAGCACACACGTGGCCAAGCAGCCGCTACCTACTCTCGCCGTAGCGGCCATCGGCGTGGTGTTCGGCGACATCGGCACGAGCCCGCTGTATTCGCTGAAAGAGGCGTTCAGCCCTTCGCACGGCATTCCGCTCAACGACACCTCCATTCTCGGCGTCATTTCATTGCTGTTCTGGGCGATCGTGATCGTCGTCAGCGTCAAGTATGTCCTTTTTGTGATGCGCGCCGACAACAACGGCGAGGGCGGCGTACTCGCGCTCATGGCGCTCGCCATGCGCTCGTTCAACCGCAAGAGCAAGTCGGCGGCGTTGCTCACGGCATTGGGCATCTTCGGCGCGTGCATGTTCTACGGCGATGCCGTGATCACGCCGGCGATCTCGGTCATGTCGGCAGTGGAAGGCCTCGAAATTGCTGCGCCCAAACTCTCGCATCTGGTGCTGCCGTTCACGATGGTGATCCTGATCCTGCTGTTCTGGATCCAGCGGCACGGCACCGCGCTGGTCGGCCGTCTGTTCGGCCCGATCATGGTGCTCTGGTTCATCACCATCGGCGTGCTCGGCGTCTCGCGCATCGTGCAGGCGCCTGGCGTTATCGCGGCGCTCAGTCCGTACTACGCGGTCAGCTTCATGGGCGCGCACATGCTGCAGGCTTACGTGGTGCTCGGTTCGGTCGTGCTGGTGCTGACCGGCGCGGAAGCGCTCTATGCCGACATGGGCCACTTCGGCGCGAAGCCGATTCGCTGCGCCTGGTACACGCTCGTGATGCCCTCGCTCGTGCTGAACTACTTCGGCCAGGGTGCGCTCTTGATGCAGGACCATCGCGCGATCGAAAATCCGTTCTTCCTGCTCGCGCCTGACTGGGCCTTGCTGCCGCTCGTCGTGCTCTCGACGGTCGCCACCGTGATCGCCTCGCAGGCCGTGATCTCGGGTGCATACTCGCTCACGAGTCAGGCCATTCTGCTTGGCTACGTGCCGCGCATGAAGGTGCTGCACACGTCGGATCTCGCCATCGGTCAGATCTACGTGCCGGTCGTGAACTGGATGCTGCTCTTCATCATTCTGTGCATCGTGGTCGCCTTCAAGAGTTCGGACAATCTGGCCGCCGCCTACGGTATCGCCGTGACCGCGACGATGGTGATCACCACGGTGCTCGTCGCCGTCGTGATGACGAAGGTATGGAAGTGGAACAAGGCGCTCGTCGCCTGCATCATCTCGGTGTTGCTGGCCGTCGACCTGGGTTTTTTCGGCGCGAACCTGCTTAAGGTCGAAGAGGGTGGCTGGCTGCCGCTTGGCATCGGCGCGCTGCTGTTCTTCCTGCTGATGACCTGGTTCAAGGGCCGCATGATCGTGAAGGACCGCACGGCCGCCGACGGTATTCCGCTCATGCCTTTCCTGCAAGGGCTGCTCGCGCACCCGCCGCATCGCGTTTCGGGCACGGCCATCTACCTCACGGGCAGCGAATCGCTCGTGCCGGTCAGCCTGCTGCACAACCTCAAGCACAACAAGGTGCTGCACGAGCGCACGATCTTCCTCACGTTCGTGATCCGCGATATTCCGTATGTGGCTGACGCCGAACGCGTGTCGGTCAAGGATATCGGCGGTGGGCTCTATCTCGTGAAGGCCGATTACGGCTTTAACGAAACCCCCGACGTGCAAGCGGTGCTCGATGACATTTCGCGCACGCACAACATGACGTTCGAGATGATGGACACGTCGTTCTTCCTCGCGCGCGAGACGGTCGTGCCGACGCAACTGCCGGGCATGTCGATCTTCCGCGAACGCATATTCGCGTGGATGCATCAGAACGCCGCGAAGCCCACCGACTTCTTCAGCATTCCTGCGAACCGCGTAGTCGAACTCGGGACGAAGATCGAGATCTGATCACGGCGTTTCGATCAACAAAAAAGGCACCCGAGGGTGCCTTTTTTGTTGCGCATACAACGTAAGCCGTTGCGGCCCACGTGGCGTCATGCGGACATCAGCGTTGCTTGAGCTTCGCGAATGCCGCCGCCATTGCGCCTGCCGGTTCCGCATCGCGCGAACGCTGGCCGCCGCGATTGTCGCGATTGCCGCTGCCGCGGTTGTCACGATTGCCGGACTGGCCCGCGTTACCGCCACTGCGTGAGCCGCCCGCGCTCATGGGGTCGTCGTCCAGACGCATCGTGAGCGCAATGCGCTGACGCTTCACGTCGACCTCGAGCACCTTCACCTTCACGACCTGGCCGGCCTTCACGACTTCGTGCGGGTCCTTGATGAACTTCGTCGACATGGCGGAGACGTGCACGAGTCCGTCCTGATGCACGCCCACGTCGATGAACGCGCCGAACGCCGCCACGTTCGTCACGACGCCTTCGAGCAGCATGCCCGGCACGAGGTCGGACACCTTCTCGACGCCATCGCGGAACGTTGCTGTCTTGAACTCGGGGCGCGGATCGCGGCCCGGCTTTTCCAGCTCGCTCAGGATGTCGCGCACCGTCGGCAGGCCGAAACGTTCGTCCACGAACTCGGTGGGCGCGAGGCCCGACAGCGCTTCGCGGCTGCCGAGCACGTCGCCGATCGTGCGCTTGATCTTCGCAAGCATGCGCTCGACGACGGGGTACGCTTCCGGGTGCACCGACGAGCGATCGAGCGGATTGTCGCCGCCGTTGATGCGCAGGAAGCCTGCGGCTTGCTCGAACGTCTTGTCGCCCAGACGCGGCACCTTCTTCAGATGCTCGCGGGACGGGAAGGGGCCGTTCGCGTCGCGGTAATCGACGATATTGCGCGCGAGCGTGGAGTTCAGGCCCGACACGCGGGCGAGCAGGGCGACCGAAGCCGTGTTCGCATCGACGCCCACGGCGTTCACGCAGTCCTCGACGACAGCGTCGAGCGAGCGCGCAAGTTCGCGCTGGTTCACATCGTGCTGGTACTGGCCCACGCCAATCGCCTTCGGCTCGATCTTCACGAGTTCGGCGAGCGGGTCCTGCAGGCGGCGCGCAATGGAGACCGCGCCGCGCAGCGAAACGTCGAGCTCGGGGAATTCCTTCGCAGCCAGTTCGGACGCCGAATAAACCGACGCCCCGGCTTCGGAGACCACGATCTTCTGCAGCTTCAGTTCGGGATGCTTCGAGATCAGCTCGCTCGCGAGCTTGTCGGTTTCACGCGAAGCCGTGCCGTTGCCGATGCTGATGAGTTCCGCTTGCGTTTGCGCGGCAATGCGCGCGAGCTTCGCGAGCGAGCCATCCCAGTCGCGGCGCGGCTCGTGCGGGTAGATCGTGTCGGTGGCGAGCAGTTTGCCGGTGCGGTCGACCACAGCGACCTTCACGCCCGTGCGCAGGCCCGGATCGAGGCCGATCACGGCCTTGGGGCCGGCCGGCGCGGCAAGCAGCAGATCCTTCAGATTGCGCGCGAACACGCGGATCGCTTCGTTTTCGGCCTGCTCACGCAGATTCGTGAGCAACTCGTTTTCGATATGCGGCTGCACCTTCACGCGCCAGCACCAGCGGCACACGTCGGAGAGCCATTTATCGGCTGGACGGTTCTGGTTCGCAATGCCGAAGTGGCGCGCGATCATCGCTTCGCCCGGATGCGGCACCTGTGCGTCCAGTTCGCCGCCAAGGCCGAGCTTGACCATCAGCACACCGGCGTTGCGGCCACGGAACAGCGCGAGCGCACGGTGCGACGGCACGGTCTTGATAGTCTCGGAGTAGTCGTAGTAGTCGCGGAACTTCTCGCCTTCCTCGCTTTCCTTGCCCTCGACCACGCTCGACATCACCACGCCCTGGTTGAACAGCCAGTCGCGCAGTTTGCCCAGCAGTTCGGCCGTTTCGCCGAACTGCTCGGAGAGGATGTCGCGTGCGCCGTCGAGCGCGGCCTTCACGTCCGCGACGCCCTTCTCGGCGTCCACGTACTGCGCGGCTTCCGTTTGCGGGTCGAGCAGCGGGTTCGCGAGCAGCGCGTCGGCGAGCGGCTGCAGGCCGGCTTCGCGTGCGATTTGCGCGCGCGTGCGGCGCTTGGGCTTGTAGGGCAGATAGAGGTCTTCGAGGACCTGCTTGCTGTCGGCGGCTTCGATGGCGGTACGCAGCTCATCGGTGAGCTTGCCTTGTTCCTCGATGCTCGCGAGGATCGCCGCACGGCGGTCTTCGAGTTCGCGCAGATAGAGCAGGCGCTCTTCGAGCGTACGCAGTTGCGTATCGTCGAGATTGCCCGTGACTTCCTTGCGATAACGGGCGATGAACGGAACGGTCGAGCCTTCGTCGAGAAGCTGCACGGCGGCTGCGACCTGGCGCGGCTGCACGCTCAGTTCAGTGGCGATACGCTGGACGATCTTGAGTGCTACGGTTTCCGTCATAGGGTCTGGATATTCCTGCGAGGATCGGTTTGCGGTCCGGGTTTGCGCTCCGGCGGCCGGTGCGAGCTCGAGCGCCCGCAGCGCCCGCTGTGCAAAAAGGCACCTTGGCGGGTGCGCCGCCGGCCGGTGGAGCGGGGCATTTTGCCATAAATGGCCGAGCGCTCAACCCGGGGGGTGTTAGAATTTCAGCCATGTTCCGCTGCCCACAGAAGACGTTGACGACCTCCCGCTTCTCCCCCGATTTGCCCCTTGCCCGGTTTCGCACGCCTGTTGGCGTCACTCGGCGGTTCCCCGCTCTTGGGGCAATTTGTGCCGTCGCGTTGAGCATTGGTGCGAGCGTTCCGGCCCTCGCGCAGGCGGTCGGGGTATCGGGGCCGCTACAGCAGCAAGGTGCGGCAGCAGCACCGGTCATGAAGCCAGCGGCTTTGGGCAACGCGCCGCTTGCAGCGTCTGATGCGGGAGAGGGCGCTGGCACGTCGGCATCGCAGCAGAGCGATTTCGATCAGCGGCAACAGGTGCTGGACCGGCGGAGTGCGGAGAACGACTATCAGTTTGCCGTCGCGCAGCACAACTGCTACAGCACGTTCTTCGTGAATCATTGCATCGGCAAGGCGCGCGACAAGATGCGTGTCGTGCAGGCCGATATCCGCCGCGAGCAACTGGCGCTCGACGACGAAAAACGCGCCGCGCATGCGCAGCAGCGCGACCAGCAGGCCGCATTGAAGCGCGCGCAAGACGAAGCCAACGCGCCGCAGCGCGCCGCCAACGAAGCGGCGAGTGCACAGGCGTACGAACAGAAGCAGCAGCAACACGCGCTCGATCAGGCGCAGCGCCAGGCCGAAGCGCCGCAGCGTGCGGCGAACGAGCAGGCGTATCAGGAAAAGCAGCGCCAACATGCGTTGGCTCAGGCGCAACGCCAGGGCGAGCAATCGCAGCGCGACGCGAACCAGGCGGCGTACGATCAGAAGCAGTACCAGAACCAACTGGACGAAGCGCGCCGCCAGGGCGAGCAGAAGGGCCAGGAGCGTGCGGAAAAGGCCCAGCGCTACCAGCAGAAGCAGGAAGACGCGGCGAAGCATAAGGCCGATGTCGAAGAGCGTCAAAAACAGGCGGCCGAGAAGGCGCAGCAAAAGCAGCAACAAGAACAACAGCAGCAGCAACAACAAAAGCAGCAGCAGGAAGAACAGCAGGACCAGTAGCACGAGTAGCACGCTTTTTCAGCCGGACTGCAACCTCAGGCGCGTTGTCCTTCGCAAGCGCGCGCCGCATATGTCGAGGAGGCGAGCATGCGCGAGCATCGTGAAGTCAAGACCGAGGTCCTTCGTGACCGCATTCTGCAGCTGGAATCGGAACATGGCGATCTGGACCGCCTGATAGACAGGATGTCCGATACCCCGGACTATGACGATCTCGAACTGCAGAGGCTGAAGAAGCGCAAGCTCAAGGTCAAGGACAACATCCTCCTGCTGCAACTGCAGCTGGACCCCGATTCAACGAAGACTTCGGACGGGCACGCCTGATCCCGGGTCCTGGCAGGCGCCGGGGCGCGGCAGTCGGCGAGTTGCGCCCTTCCGGACCGAGCAGGAACCGCTTGCCTTGAATTCAACGACCGTTTCTCGTTCCCGGCCCGCGCGCGAAGGCGGCGCGCCG
The DNA here is from genome assembly GCF_905220195.1 of Paraburkholderia sp. J8-2. Lineage (NCBI taxonomy): Bacteria > Pseudomonadati > Pseudomonadota > Betaproteobacteria > Burkholderiales > Burkholderiaceae > Paraburkholderia > Paraburkholderia sp. J8-2. Next base: position 218,079 of record NZ_CAJMZA010000004.1, on the reverse strand, counting down.
GAGGCCGACGCGCGTGCGACGCAAACAGCCGCAGCCCCCGTGTTGAGCGCACGCCGTGCCGCCGAGCTCGAGCAGCTCTTCGCGGCCGACGGCTTGCTTGCGCGTGAGATCGACGGCTATCGCCCGCGCGCGGCGCAGATCGAAATGGCGCGCGCAGTTGCGGCCGCAATGGAAGCCGCCGCGCAATCCCAGCCGGACCCCGCAATGTTCGAACTCCAGTCGCGCCCGGCGCGGCGGCTCGAGCGTGGGGCGCCGGCACAGCCGGGCGCCGGGGAAGCGGCGAGCGCCGCCGCCGAGAACGGTGACAATACGCTCATCGTCGAAGCGGGCACCGGCACCGGCAAGACCTACGCGTACCTCGTGCCGGCCATGCTGTGGGGCGGCAAGGTGGTCGTCTCGACGGGCACGAAGCACTTGCAGGATCAGCTCTTCGCGCGCGACATCCCCACGGTGCGCGACGCGCTAGCGGTGCCTGTGAGCGTCGCAATGCTCAAGGGCCGCGCCAACTATCTGTGCCATTACTACCTGCAGCGCACGGCCGACAACGGCCGGCTCCCGTCGCGCCAGGAAACCGCGTATCTGCAGGAAATCGTGCGTTTCGCGAAGATCACGCGCTCGGGCGACAAGGCCGAACTCGCGAGCGTGCCCGAGACGGCTGCCGTGTGGTCGATGGTCACATCGACGCGCGACAACTGTCTTGGCCAGGAGTGTCCGCATTACAAGGACTGCTTCGTAATGCAGGCGCGCCGCGAGGCGCAGCAGGCCGATATCGTGGTGGTGAACCACCATCTGTTCTTCGCCGACATCATGCTGCGCGACACCGGCATGGCCGAACTGCTGCCGAGCGCGAATACGATCATCTTCGACGAAGCGCATCAACTGCCCGAAACGGCAACGCTCTTTTTCGGCGAAACCCTCTCGACTGCGCAGTTCCTCGAACTCGCGCGCGATTGCGTGGCCGAGGGTCTGAGTCATGCGCGCGACGCCGTCGAGTGGGTCAAGCTCGGCGCTGCGTTGGAGCGCGCGGCGCGCGACGTGCGGCTTGCGTTCAAGGAAGATTCGCTGCGGCTGTCGATCACGCAGTTGCCCGAAGACCATCCGCTCTTCGACGCGCTCGATGCGCTGCAGACCGAACTGGGCGCGCTTGCCACGGCGCTCGCGGGTCAGGCCGAACGCGCCGAATCGATCGGAGCCTGCTTGCGCCGCGCGCGCGAACTGCAAGGCATCCTTTCGGGCTGGACCGTACCGCAGAGCGACGCCCCAGCGCACGAAACACGCAAGACCGATGCAAACGGCCAAGACGAAAACGCTCACGCTGCGGACGACGCGGACGAGAAAGTCCGCTGGGTCGAGGTGTTCTCGCACACGGTGCAGTTGCACGAAACCCCGCTTTCCGTGGCGCCGATTTTCGCGAAGCAACGCGCGGGCGTGCCGCGCACGTGGGTCTTCACATCGGCCACACTTTCGGTGCGCGGCGACTTCACGCACTACGCGGCGCAAATGGGTTTGAGCTCGCGCCGCTCGATGACGCTGCCAAGCCCGTTCGACTATCCCGCGCAAGGTCTGCTTTACGTGCCGCGCAATATGCCGCAGCCGTCGTCGCCGCAGTTCACCGACGCCGTGTTCGATGCGGCGTTGCCGGCGATCGAGGCGTCGGGCGGCGGTGTCTTCATGCTTTGCACGACGTTGCGCGCCGTCGACCGCATCGCGCAGAAGCTGCGCGACACGATCGAGGCGCGCGGCTGGAACACGCCGCTGCTCGTACAGGGCGACGCGAGCCGCACGGAGTTGCTCGAGCGTTTCCGCGCCTACGGCAATGCAATTCTCGTGGGCAGCCAAAGTTTCTGGGAAGGCGTGGACGTGCGCGGCGATGCGCTTTCGCTCGTGGTCATCGACAAGCTGCCGTTCGCGCCGCCCGACGATCCGGTATTGGCGGCACGGCTCGACGCGCTGGCGAAGAAAGGCCTGAGCCCGTTTGCGGTCCACCAGCTCCCGCAGGCGGTGATCACGCTCAAGCAGGGCGCGGGGCGGCTGATTCGAGCGGAAACCGACCGCGGCGTGTTGATGATTTGCGACACCCGTCTCGTCGACAAGCCGTACGGTCGACGTATCTGGCAAAGCCTGCCGCCGTTCAAGCGGACGCGGGAAATTGAGGTGGTGCAGGCGTTCTTCGAAGAGAAGAACGAGGAGGCAGGGGAGCAGGGCGAGGCACGTTAAGCCTCATGCGCACCGCATAACAAAAAAGCCACGAACGTGAGTTCGTGGCTTTTTCGCTTGCCCGCCGTATGTCTGAAGCGCGTTTGACGCAGGCAGCAGACCGTACGACGGTTCGCTGCGATGCCCGCCGGGACCGTGGTCTCCAGCGAGCGTCGCGCGAACGCAACTTACTGGCTTGCGCCCGAAGCAGCAGCCGGAGCCGAAGCGCCTGCGTCCGAAGCAGCAGCGCCAGCGTCCGAAGCAGCGGCGGTAGCCGAAGCAGCAGCGTCGCTCGCAGCAGCAGCAGCGCCCGAAGCAGCAGCAGCAGCGTCCGAAGCAGCAGCAGCCGGTGCCGAAGCAGCAGCAGCGTCGCTAGCCGGCGCAGCAGCTTGGTCGCTGCTCTTGTTGCACGCAGCGAGTGCAACAGCTGCCAGCAGGGATGCTACGAGGAGGGATTTCTTCATGATCACGTCCTTTTATGGTTAAAGGTAAGCAACAGCGCAAAATAATACCGGTAAATGTGCCCCAACACCGACCTGAGCCGCTGGTGGAGATGCACTGCAAGAGCGTGAATCTTCCCTACGGCCTGGCCGGAAATTATAGGCACTTTCGTATCGACCGTCGACAAATCCGGGGACAATACGTTGTCTTTCTCATACAAGCACTATTTTAGTACGGTATAACAGTCCGAAGCGCTTAGGCAAGCACCCCGGTCCGAATCCAGCCCGCACGATACCACTCGTGTAGCAACGCTGTCACACACGAATCGTGTGAGAGTGTTACAAAGCGTTTCCCGTCCATAGAGCGCCTGTCGGCCAGTGCCGGCAGCCACTTTCTTGCCTCTTTGAGCAAGTACTGTTCCCCGTTCAGGTAATACGACCGCGAATCGTAAAGCAGGATTGTCCTGCGGTCGAGTGTTATCCCATTTTTTGCCGCTTGCGCAACGAAACGGGCTTCGTCGAGCGGCTTTTCGGGGGCGTCGAATACGACATTGGCTTTCGGTTCGGACAGCCAGGAGCCTACGAACGAGGAGACATCGGCGTTGCTCCAGCGCACTTTAGCAAGCACGCCTCCAACACGCTCTACGAGTGCCGGGGGCAGCTGCGCGGGGTGCGCAACGGCCGGCTGGTCGGGGTCGCGATAGAGCGTGGGCTTGCCGTTGTCGTCGTTCGCGCCGCGCTCGGCGAGCCAGTATAGAAACTGGCTTGTCAATTCACTCGTGGAAGGAGAACGAAAGCCGATCGAGCACGTCATGCATTCGCCCTCGGCGACGCCGTCGTGCGCGATATGCGGCGGCAGGTACAGCATGTCGCCTGGCTCCAGCAGCCACTCTTCTTCAGGTTCGAAATTCGCGAGAATCTTGAGCGGCAAACCTTCCTGAAGAGAGAGGTCGCGCTGCGCGCCAATGCGCCAGCGGCGCTTGCCATGCACCTGCAGCAGGAAGACATCATACGAATCGAAGTGCGGGCCCACACCGCCGCCGTCCGACGCATAAGAGATCATGAGGTCGTCGAGCCGCGCGTCGGGCGCGAAACGAAAGCGCTCGAGCAGGGCGCGCGCGCGGTCGTCGTGCAGGTCGGCACCTTGCACGAGCAGCGACCATTGGCGAGTCTTCGGCGTGGGCAGTTCGTCCGGCGAGAACGGACCGTGTTCGAGCGCCCAGCGGCGGCGAAAATGGGTGATGAGCCGCGACTCGACGTCGTCGCTGTCCGCAAGCGCGAAGAGTTCGTCGCGCGAGAGTGGCGCTTCGATCCCGGGAATCGCCTGGCGGATCAAGAGGGGCTTTTTCTGCCAGTATTTGCGCATGAACTGCGCCGGAGTCAGGCCGCCCAGGAGCGGCGTGGCAACATCGGGCGCGAGGCATGCCAGGGGGAGGGAGGCGCGCTGCTTGCGCGCGTCCACCGGGTGGTCTGGGGACCGCTTCGGCATCGTATAATGTGGTCTGTAATCTGGAGGAACGAATGAAAATTGCAAAGGACACCGTCGTGTCGGTCGCTTACAAGCTATCGGATGCGCAGGGCAATCTGATTGAGGAAAGCGACGAGCCGATGGTCTATCTGCACGGCGGCTATGATGGCACGTTCCCCAAGATCGAGGAAGTGCTGGACGGGCAGGAGCCGGGCTTCGAGACCCAGATCCAGCTTGAGCCGCAGGACGCCTTCGGCGAATACGATCCCGAGCTCGTGAAGATCGAGCCGCGCAACCGCTTTCCGGAGCCGCTCGAAGTGGGCATGCAGTTCGAAGGCACGCCCGAAGAAGGCGACGAAGACCTCGACGCGCTCATCTATACGGTCACGGACGTCGCCGAAGACAAGGTCGTGCTCGACGGCAATCATCCCCTGGCGGGCATGGCGCTGCGCTTCGCCCTGACGGTCAAGGAGGTGCGTGTCGCCACCGAAGACGAAATCGAACATGAGCACGCGCACGGCGCGGATGGCCTCGAAATCGTCGACGAAGACGAAGAAGACGACGGCGACGAAGGCGCCTCGAAACCCACCCTGCACTAATCGCCGATCAATGCGCGAAGCCGCCCGACGCCGGTGCGCCGGGTGGCTGCAACTGGCCGCCGCTATTCCCACCTTCCGGGCTGTTCTGCCCACTTGTACCATCTAGTCCATTCTGGCCACCCTGCGCGGGCCATACCGGCTTCGGCACGCCGTTTTCAGGCGCCGGCAAGCCTTGCGGCACGGCGGTTCCGGATGCGCCCGGCGTCACGGGCGCCACGTCGGGCGACTGCGGCATCCCCGGAATCTCGGTCACATCCGGCATCGACGACACTTCGGGCATTTCCGGCATCGCGGGCGACGCTACGCCTGGCAGATTCAACGACGGTGGTGTGGGAAGCACTGGCAGATGTTTCGGTACGTCGCGCACGCTCACGCGCAGAGGCGTACGGCGCGCCATGTCGGCGTCTACCTGCAGCCACTGCGTAAGTGGGTCGCGCAGCGAGAACGCGATGCGCGTGACGTTTTCTATCCTGGCGCCTTTGTCGTTACGCAGCGGCTGATCGATCGTGAAGCCGCGTGCGAGCTTCGAGTCGTCTGCATTCACGATGATGATCTGGCCGCGGAACGTTTCGGCGAGCTTCACGAGGCTGCGGCGCAACTCGAGATAGCCGTCGCGCGGCGCACGGTGAAAGCGCAGCCACGCGAAGCGATCCGGCCGCTCGTAATGCTCGGGCATCGCGTTGCCCTGCATGAAGATGACAATTGCGCGCGCGTTGCGGCGCTTCGCATATTCGGCCGCATGTTCGAGCCAGAAGCTGTTGGCGATCACGCGGTCTTCGAACTCGCCATTGCGCCCGCCTGCATTGAGATAGTGATTGTTCCCGTCGGGCACATTCAGCCCGATGAACACGGTATCGCCAAGTTGCCAGCGCACGTTTTCCCGATACGGCCGGAAGCGCGAAACTTCGCTCTCGCGCGTGAGCGTCAAGGGAGTCTGACCGAGCGCGTTAGGGTCGGAGAAGAAGTTCTGACGCAGGAAATCGAGTCGCTCTGCGGGATCGTAGGCACCCGAGCCGTTCATGCCGCAGGTCACCCAGTCGCGTTCGCCGGGCACGAACACGAGCGGCGCGCGTGACGCATCGAGAATGTCGTGACGACGCTCATAAAGATGGTCGGCACAGGTTTCGTGTGCACCTTTGAGATTGCCGTCGTAGACGGTGAAGGTGATTCCCGGATCGCGCCCGATGGCGTCGATGAGTCGCTGCGCCGACGCTTCCTCGGACTGCGAGGTGAGTGCGTTCGCCACGACCGCGAAGGCATAGCGCGGCGCTTGTGCGAGCGCCGCGAGCGGCGAACCCAGCAACGACGCCAGCATCAACGCGCATGACACACGGCGCATAATTTTCAGATAGCGCGAACGGGGGCTGCCGCGGCCCGCCGGTTGCGGTGGCCGCGGCGGCGTCGCGAGGCGACGCTCAGCGCTTCGTGTCCGGCGCCGTGGCCAGCTCATGCAGTTCGTACAACAGGTCGAGCGCGTCGCGCGGGCGCAATTCGTTCGGATCGAGTGCGCGCAGCCGCTGTGCGACGAGCGACGCGCCCAGATCTTCCTCTGCGGCCGGCGCAGCGCGATCTTCCACGAACGGTGCTTCGTCGTCGTAGTCGGCGGCGGGCGCGGCGAACAGGTCGAGTTGCGGCGTGGGCTGTCCTGCCGATTGCTGCTCCAGATGCACGAGATGTTTGCGCGCCGCGCGGATCACGGCGGCGGGCACACCCGCGAGCTGCGCGACCTGCAGGCCGTAGCTCTGGTTCGCCGGCCCTTCCTGCACCGCATGCAGGAAGACGATGCCGTGACCGTGTTCGACGGCTGAAAGATGCACGTTCGCCGCTTGAGCAAATTCCGTCGGCAGTTGCGTGAGCTCGAAGTAGTGCGTGGCGAAGAGCGTGTGGCAACCGTTGTGCGCGAGCAGATGCCGCGCAATGGCCCACGCGAGTGCGAGGCCGTCGAACGTCGACGTGCCGCGCCCGATCTCGTCCATCAGCACGAGGCTTTGCGGCGTGGCGTCGTTGAGAATGGCGGCGGCTTCGGTCATTTCGACCATGAAGGTCGAGCGGCCGCCCGCGAGGTCGTCGGCGGCGCCGATGCGCGTGAAGATGCGGTCGATCGGCCCGAAGCTTGCGCGCTTCGCCGGCACGTAGCTGCCCACGTAGGCGAGCAGGGCGATAAGCGCGGTCTGCCGCATGAAGGTCGATTTACCGCCCATGTTCGGGCCGGTGATGAGCAGCAGCTTGCGTTCGGCAGAAAGCAGGCAGTCGTTGGCGATGAACTGTTCGACCTGTGCTTCGACCACGGGATGCCGGCCTTGCTCGATCTCGATGCCGGGGGCTTCCGTGAACGTGGGCGCATTCCAGTCGAGCGCGCGGGCGCGTTCGGCGAAGGCGGCGAGCAGGTCGAGTTCGGCGAGCGCGGCGGCCACGCGCTGGCAATCGGGAATGCACGGCAGCAGCGATTGCAGCAGCGCGTCGTAGAGCGCCTTCTCGCGCGAAAGCGCGCGTTCCTGCGCCGAGAGCGCCTTATCCTCGAACGTCTTGAGTTCAGGCGTGATGTAGCGCTCGGCGTTCTTGAGCGTTTGACGCCGGCGATAGTCGTCGGGAACCTTGTCGGTCTGGCCGCGCGTGACTTCGATATAGAAGCCATGCACCTTGTTGTACTCGACGCGCAGATTGCCGATGCCGGTGCGCGTGCGCTCGCGCGTTTCGAGGTCGAGCAGGAACTGGCCGCAGTTCTCGGAGATGTCGCGCAGTTCGTCGAGGTCCGCGTCGTAGCCGCGCGCGATCACGCCGCCGTCGCGCACCATGGCGGCCGGCTCGGGCGCGACTGCGCGCAGCAGCAGCGCCGCGCATTCTGCTGGCGGTTCGAGCGCCTCGGCGATGTGCGCAAGCGACGTGGCCGCGCCGCTTGCGGCTGCAACCTGTTCGCGCAGCGCGGGCAACGCCGCGAAGGTGTCGCGCAGGCTCGACAGGTCGCGGGGGCGCGCGGAAAGCAGCGCGAGCCGCCCCGTGATGCGCTCGACGTCGGCGATCTGGCGCAGCGCGCCGCGCAGCGTATCGACGCTCGCTTGCGGTGGCGCCTCCAGCAGCGCGCCGATGGCCTGCTGGCGCATTTGCGCAATCGCAGCCTGGCGCGGCGGGTGATGGAGCCAGTGACGCAGCAAGCGGCTGCCCATGGCCGTGCTGCACGTGTCGAGCAGCGAGCAGAGCGTGGGCGATTCGGTGCCGCGCAACGTTTCAGTGAGTTCGAGGTTGCGGCGCGTGGCCGGATCGAGCCCGATGTATTCCGATTCGGCTTCGACTTTCAGGCTGCGCACGTGGCGCAGTTGCTGGCCCTGCGTGGCCGCCGCATAGAGCAGCAGCGCGCCCGCCGCGCCGCACGCGCTCGTGAGCGTTTGCGCGCCGAAGCCGTCGAGGCTCGCCACGTCGAGCTGGTCGCACAGGCGCTGCTTGCCCGAGCCGACGTCGAAGTGCCAGGCGGGTACGCGCGTGAGCGCGCCCGATCCGGCGGGCGGCGCCCAGGCGGACGTTTCCGCCGGCATTTCCGCGACGAGGATTTCCGCCGGCCGAATACGCTCGAACGCCGTGGCGACCTGTTCCGGCGCGACTTCCGCGAGGCGCAGCGCGCCGCTGGCGAGATTGAGCCACGCGAGCCCGACATTGACGGTCACGCCGCGGCGGTTGTGGCCGGGGCAAACGGCCATCAGGTAGACGTCGTTCTTGTCGGAAAGGAGCGCTGCGTCTGTCAGCGTGCCGGGCGTCACCACGCGCACGACCTTGCGCTCGACCGGGCCCTTCGACGTGGCCGGGTCGCCGATCTGCTCGCAGATCGCTACCGACTCGCCCAGCTTCACGAGCTTTGCGAGATATTGCTCGACCGCGTGATGCGGCACGCCCGCCATCTTGATCGGATTGCCCGCCGACGCGCCGCGCTGCGTGAGCGTGAGGTCGAGCAGGCGCGCGACTTTCTCGGCGTCTTCGAAGAAGAGCTCGTAGAAGTCGCCCATGCGGTAGAACACGAGCGTACCCGGATGATCGGCCTTGATGCGCAGGTACTGCTGCATCATGGGTGTGTGTTGCGCGGTGTCGGCTGCGCCTGCGGTGTGTGTAGCCATCCTCGGTGTCTTGCTAGGGGTTCAGGGCGTGAGTTTAACGCGCGCCGATTGCATGTAAAGCCAGCCTTTCGGCTAACGCCATCCGATCATTCGTCGACCAGCGCCTGCAGGTCCACGGTGCGCGCGTTTGCCGCACTGTGCCGCATGGCGAGCCAGATCATCGTGGAAACGAACACGCCGAACACGACGATGATCCACTGCACGGGTACCTTCGCGGTGAGCAGCAGCGCATACGCGCCGAGCATGAGCAGCACCGCGAGATTCTGGTTGAAATTCTGCACCGCGATCGAGTGGCCCGCCGAAAGCAGGGTCGCGCCGCGATGCTGGAGCAGGGCGTTCATCGGCACGATGAAAAAACCGGCGAGCACGCCGAGCAGCACCATCAGCGGATACGCGAAAAGCAGATAGAAGGGCACGATGAACGTGCCGAAGCGCACGCCCACGCCTTGCGGAAACAGGCCCTTGCTGTAGAACGCCATGCCGATCGCCACTGCGCCGCACAGCACGCCCACGGGCAGCACGCGCAACGAGGCGCGCAGCGACACCCATGCGGCTGCCGCGCCCGCGCCCAGCGCAATGCCGAGTCCCGTCACGCCCTGCATCACGGCGGCTTTCGAGAGCGAGAGTCCGAGATTCGCGTCGGCCCATTTGAGCACGAGCAATTGCAGCGTGACCGCCGCGCCCCACATCAGGGTCGTGACCCAGAGTGCGATTTGCGCGAGCTTGTCGGTCCAGAGCACATTGAAACTATGCGTGAAATCGCCCATGAGCCGCGCCGGCTCCCTGAGCCGGTTTTCATAGCGGGCAAGCGTGTCGGGAATGCCGATGTTGATGATCGCGGCGCACACATACGTGATCATCACGGCGAGCATCGCGAGGTGGGCGGCCGAATGGATGAGCGGTAGCGGATGGCGCGTGACGAAACGATCGGCGTACGTCGAAACGAGCGCGCCGCCCATCATCGTGCCGACGATGGTGGATAGCACCGTGGCCGATTCGAGCCATGCATTGGCGGCGATGAGTTTTTCGGCCGGCAGCAATTCCGTCAGGATTCCGTACTTTGCTGGCGAGTACGCGGCGGCGCCGAAGCCGACCACGCCATACGCGAGCATGGGATGCACGCCCGCGATCATCAGCAGGCAACCGCCCGCCTTGAGCGCGTTCGAGACGAACATCACGTGGCGCTTTTGCAGGGCGTCGGCGAACGCGCCGACGAAAGGCGCGAGCAGCACGTAAGAGATCGTGAAGAAGATCTGCAGGAGCGGCGTCACCCAGGCGGGCGAAGCAATCACTGTGAGCAGCGCGATCGCCGCGATGAGGAGTGCGTTGTCGGCGAGCGACGACACGAACTGCGCGGCGATGATCGTGTAGAAGCCTTTTTTCATCGGATGCGTGCGTGGCCCTCTTGCGGCAGGGCGACCGGCGAAACAAAAAAGCGGCCGAAGCCGCTCGCTGCGCATGGGTGGGCCAGGGCTGACCTGGCGCGCGCGTTGCACGCGTCGCGGTGGAACAAGGCGTGCACCGCGACGCGCATGGACGATCAGGCCGCCTTCGTGACGCGCGTGTACTTCGAGAGGATCGGCACCATTTGCGCGTAGATCTTCGGGTTGCCCGCGACGACTTCGCCCACGTGCAGGAAGTCCGAGTCGCCCGTGTAGTTGCCGATCAGACCGCCGGCTTCCGTCACGAGCAGGCCGCCCGCGGCGACGTCCCACGGATTGAGACCCTGCTCGAAGAAGCCGTCCATGCGGCCGGCGGCGACGTTGGCCAGATCGAGCGCGGCCGCGCCCGGGCGGCGCAGGCCCGCGCACGCGTTGGTCATTTCGGCGAACAGTTCGCAGTAGCTGTCGAGGCCGTCCTTTTCGCGGAACGGGAAGCCGGTGCCGATCAGGCCGTCGGCGAGACGGTCGCGGCGGCCCACGCGGATGCGGCGGTCGTTCAGGAACGCGCCGCGGCCACGCGAGGCGGTGAAGAGATCGTTGCGCGTCGGGTCATAGACCACGGCCTGCGTGACAATGCCCTTGTGCGCGAGCGCGATCGAGACGCAGTAGTACTGGAAGCCGTGGATGAAGTTGGTGGTGCCGTCGAGCGGATCGATGATCCACTGGTACTCGGACTCATTGTCCGATTCGCCCGATTCCTCGGCCAGGATGGCGTGGTCGGGGTAGGCCGTCTTGAGCGTTTCGATGATGGCGGCTTCGGCGGCCTTGTCGACTTCCGTGACGAAATCGTTATGCTGCTTCTTCGCGACCTGCACGAGGTCGAGGTCGAGCGACGCGCGGTTGATGATCTGTCCGGCGCGGCGCGCGGCCTTGACAGCGATGTTGAGCATGGGATGCATGAGCCAGGATCCTTGTTGTCCGGCGCTCGCGCGAAAGCTCGCTGCGTGCCGGTGGTGCAAAAGATAAAAGCGTCTAACGATTGGACAGGGCGCGGGTCACGAATCGGACCTGCGGAACCTGTCCCGTCAACGGAGACGAATTGGATAAGAGCGGTGCGCGAGGCGGTTTGCCAGAAAGTGGCCAGCAATGTGCCGAGCGTCTGGCGGGCAACCACACGGCTGCACGATTCGCCCGACGCGCGCGAAACCTCCATTTTACCCGAGTATCGGCATTTCTATGGCTTCTCCCGGGCAGGATATCGGGATTTCTATGGATATGACGTTCGGCCGGTCTGCGCGCCGGCGCAAACGCGATGGCGGGCGGCCTGGCGCGCCACGATCCGCGTGAGCGGCCTCGCCGCGGCGCGAGGCGCGCTAACATAGATATTTCAATCTCCCTTTCGCAGTTAGAGAACCATCTTGGCGCACCCCGATTCACCTGATTCCCACGCACCGGCGCCGGCTTTCGGCGACACCCACGAGCCGCTGCGCGGCGGCTTCACGTCCACCCGCTTCGTGCTCGTCGAGCCGAGCCATCCCGGCAATGTCGGCGCGGCGGCGCGCGCGCTGAAGACCATGGGATTCTCGCGCCTCGTGCTGGTGGCGCCGCGCGTGCCGCAGGTCCACTGTGACCCGGAAGCCGTCGCGATGGCGAGCGGGGCCGACGACGTGCTCGCGGCCGCCCACATCGTGCCGACGCTCGCCGACGCGCTGGCGGGCGTGCAATGGTCGCTCGCGCTCACTGCGCGCACGCGCGAGTACGGGCCGCCGCCCGCCGCGCCGCGCCGGGCGGTGCAGGACGCTTGCCGTCAGGTGGCGCACGGCGGCGACATCGCGCTCGTGTTCGGCAATGAGCGCACGGGCCTCTCGAACGACGATGTCGAGCGCTGCAGCGCGCTTGCGCACATCCCGGCCAACCCCGCCTATAGCTCGCTCAATCTTGCCCAGGCGGTCCAGGTGCTCTCCTACGAACTGCGCCTCGCGTATCTCGGCGAGAGCGCGCCTGCCGCGGCGTTGCCGGCGGCTGGCGGAGCGGGCGGGACTTCCCAGCTTTCGGCTGGATCGCCGCTTGCGACGAGCGACGACATCGAGCGCATGTATGTGCACCTCGAGAACGCGCTCATCGCGCTCGACTTTCTCGACCCCGCCAATCCGAAGAAGCTGATGTCGCGACTACGGCGGCTCTTTGCCCGCTCGGGGCTCGAGCGCGAGGAGGTCAATATCGTGCGCGGCATCGCCAAGCACATTCTCATGCTCAAGGGCAAAGGCGAGAACCGTTGATGCGCCGGGCCGGCGCGACGTGCGCGCCGGCGTCCGACCTTGCCGCTGTCGGGGACTTCCGACCGCAAATCGGCTTTGCGCCTACAATCGGCTGAAAACCGGCGAAGAATTCATAAGCAAATGCGCGTGGCTGCAATAGCCGCTGCGCCGCTTCGCGCGCACGCTGCGGTGGCGTGCGGCCGCCATTCCCCCTGTTTCACACGTTTTTTTTGCGTGACTGCCATGTTCAAGAGACTTCGCGAAGACATTGCCACGATCCGCGAGCGCGATCCCGCCGCGCGCAGTGCGTGGGAGGTCCTGACCTGTTATCCGGGTCTGCATGCGCTCGTGCTCCATCGCTTCGCGCATGCGTGCTGGCGCGCGCAGCGCCGCTGGCTCGCGCGTTACGTTTCGCAGATCGCACGTTTTCTTACCGGCATCGAAATCCATCCGGGCGCGACCATCGGCAGGCGTGTGTTCATCGACCACGGCATGGGCGTCGTGATCGGCGAGACGGCCGAGGTCGGCGACGACTGCACGATCTATCAGGGCGTGACGCTCGGCGGCACGTCGCTCACGCGTGGCGCCAAGCGCCATCCGACATTGGGTGCGGGCGTGATCGTCGGTGCGGGCGCGAAGGTGCTCGGCGGCTTCACGGTGGGCGCCGGGGCGAAGATCGGCTCGAACGCCGTCGTCGTGAAGCCGGTGCCGGACGGCGCGACGGCGGTGGGCAACCCCGCGCGCGTCGTCGCGCCGGCGAAGACTGCGCCGGTGCAGGCCAAGCCGGCTTCGGCGCGCGAGGGCTTCTGCGCTTACGGCATCACGCCCAATGCAGACGACCCGGTTTCGCTCGCGATCCACGGCCTGATCGACCACGCAGCCACGCAGGCGCAGCGTGTCGATGCCATCGTCGTTGCGCTCGAGCGTCTCGGCACGCGTCTCGAGGCGCTGCACGGCGCCGATGCGGCGCTCGCCGAATTGCGGCGTCTGTCGGAGGGGCTGGAATGTGGCGGTCCGCAGGCCGTTGCGGCGGCCAGCGAAGAAGAGAAAGCGCCCGTGCGCGTTTGACGCGCGGCGCGACCAGGGTGCTAGAAGCGGCACACCTCGGTTTCAGTCCAGCGGCAAGACCCTGAACCCTTCGGCGTCCACGCGCAGATAGCCGCCGCGTGGCTTGCCGTGATCGAGATCCCAGTCGGGCAAGACCCAACGCGTGCCGCCGGGCTCCTGGTGGCGCGCCGGCCTGTGCGTGTGACCGTGCACGATGGTGTTCGCACGCGCGCGCTTGAAGAGCGCCGCCACGCCTTTTGCCGTGACGTCGTACTTCGGCAGGCGCGGCCCGCTGCGCTTGCTTTCGCTCGCGTAGCGCGCGCGCTCGGCAATCGCACGCCGCCAGCGAAACGGCCATGCGAGAAACAGCAGTTGCACGAGCCGGTTGCGCGCGAGCTTGCGAAAGATCTGATAGCCGTGATCGTCGGTGCACATCGCGTCGCCGTGCGCGAGTGCGAGACGCGTGCCGAACGCGGTGATCGCGATGGGGTCGGGCAGCCAGATCGCGCCCGCGGCTTTCATGAAGCGCTTGCCCATCAGAAAGTCGCGGTTGCCGTGCATGATGTAGAGCGCGATGCCGCGCTCGGAGAGCGTATGCATGAGCGCAGCCATGCGCGCGGGGAACGGATCGCTGAGCATGTCGTCACCGATCCAGTATTCGAAGAGGTCGCCGAGTATGAACACCGAGTCGGCCTGATCGGCCGTGACCCGGATAAAGCGCTCGAACGCGGCGACCGTACGCGGAATCCCTTCATTCAGATGGACATCGGAAATGAACAGGAACGGGCGAGCCGCGTGCGGGCGCTTGCCCTCGCCGGGCACGCCCGCGGCAGCGTGTCGTAAAGCCTTTTCCTGCAGCATCGATGAAGGGTGTGCGTGAGAGTGGGTTGAAGCTTATTCGACGACGACAGCCTTTTCGATCACGACGTCGTCGACCGGCACGTCCTGATGGAAGCCCTTCGAGCCCGTCTTGACCTTCTTGATCTTGTCGACCACTTCGAGGCCTTCCACGACCTTGCCGAACACGGCGTAGCCCCAGCCTTGCGGCGTCGGCGACGAGTGGTTCAGGAAGTCGTTGTCGGCCACGTTGATGAAGAACTGTGCCGATGCCGAGTGCGGGTCGTTGGTGCGCGCCATCGCGATCGAGCCGCGTTCGTTCTTCAGGCCGTTGTTCGCTTCGTTTTCGATCGGCGCTTCGGTCGGCTTTTGCTTCATGCTGGCGTCGAAGCCGCCGCCCTGGATCATGAACCCGTCGATGACGCGGTGGAACACCGTGCCGTCATAGTGGCCGTTCTTCACGTAGTTGAGGAAGTTGGCGACCGTCTTCGGGGCCTTCTCGGCGTTCAGTTCGAGCTTGATGACGCCGTGGTTCGTGTGCAGTTCGACCATGATGGGATCCTTTGCCTGTGGCTGGGGGAGTGAACGTCGCTGCATCGGCAAGAGGCGGGGCGTGTTGCCCAACGCGTGTGCCGGCGCCGCGACGTGCGACGGGTGAGGGCGGCATTGCCGCCCGGTTAGTCGATGATGACCTGGCGTGTTGCCGGCGCTTTACTTGCCGACGACGGTCGCCGATTCGATCACGATTTCCTTTTGCGGCACGTCGGCCATCGGCCCGCGCGAGGTGGTGGGCGCCGCTTCGATCTTCTTCACGACGTCCATGCCCTGCGTGACCTTGCCGAACACGGCATAGCCGTTGCCGTCCGGGTTCGGATAGTCGAGGCCGGCGTTGTCGACCGTGTTGATGAAGAACTGCGCGGTGGCCGAATTCGGGTCGCTCGTGCGCGCCATCGCGATCGTGCCCGTGAGGTTCTTCAGGCCGTTCTTGCTTTCGAGCGCGACCGGCGCGCGCGTGGGCTTCTCGACGAAGCTTTGCGTGTAGCCGCCGCCCTGGATCATGAAGCCGCGAATCACGCGATGAAAGATCGTGCCGTTGTACTGGCCAGCCTTCACGTACTGCAGGAAATTGTCGACGGTCTTCGGCGCTTTCTCCGGATAGAGTTCGACGCGAATGTCGCCTTCACTGGTCTTGAAGAGCACTTGCGGATGCGCGGCGACCGGCTGGCCGTTTTGCGCAAAGGCGGGTGCGTTCGCGATCAGGGCGGCGCTGCCGAGCGCCAACATCAACCATTTCATGAGTATCCTCGGAAGTGCGGGAAAAACGTGTTGCGGCGCGCGAGGTGCTGCGCGCCACGTGTTAGTTCGACGGCGCCACGAAAGGCGGCATCGCCAGCGACCCCGTCGAGCCGCCGAACTGGTACGCGGGATTGGTGAACGCGGGCACGAGCGCCGTCGGGCTTGCGCCCGACGCGGCTTCTGGCGCTGCCGCAGCGGCGTTCGCTTTCTTCGCAGCGGGCGGCGGCGAGATGATCTTCGCGATGTCGGCGAGGCGTTGCGACGTCGCGCCGCTCGTGTGACCGAGCGTTTGCGCGCGTCGGTATGACGCATCGGCCAGACGCAGGTACAGGTCGCCGAGATTTTCCCACGCGAGACTGTACGAAGGGTTCGCCTTCACCGCCGTTTCGAGTGCGACGCGCGCCTCCTCGTAGCGGCCATGCTTGGCATAAAGCGCCGCGAGATTGTTGTAAGGCTCGGGCAGTTCGGGGTAGAGCTGCGTAAGTTCGGTGAACGCCTCGATCGCGTCGTCGTCGCGGTTCAGGCGCGCGAGAATGGTCGCGCGCTTGAACTTCGCCTGCACGTCGCGCGGGTTCGTCTTGATGCGTTCGTCGAGCTGGCGCAGCGCGCCAGCCCAGTCCTGCTGGCTGATCGCTGCGTCGGCGCCTGGTGTGGCGTCGGACGTCGCGGGGGGCGCGGCATGCGCGATGCTCACGCTGCACAGCACGATCGCGACGCTCGAGAGAGCCGACGCGGCAAGGTTCGCAGCGCGGGGCGCGCGGCCGCTGGAAGGTTTCATAGGGTGAGGTCGCGGTGTTATACTCCGAGCCATTCTAACAAAAGGTCTGTGCGTTTTCGTCGCGCGCTTTGTCCCTCGCCCGTTTGTTCGCGTTATGTTTGCATTACGGGCGCTTGCGCGAGTCGCCGGGCTTTCCAACGCCACTCGTGGTCGTCTCCGCTGAGCATAGCAACCTGTTTGCAGTCCGGACGCCGACAGACAGCAGCCTGAGTCATGCGGGCATCACCCGCTGGCTGCGGTCGGCGCCGCCGCGGATTTCTTTCGACCCACGTATCCATCGCCTTTATGGAATCACTGCGCATCTACAACACGCTCGCGCGTGACAAGCAAATTTTCGTGCCACTCGAGCCCGGCGTCGTGCGTATGTACGTCTGCGGGATGACGGTGTACGACTATTGTCACATCGGGCATGCGCGCGTGATGGTGGTGTTCGATATCGTACAGCGCTGGTTGCGCGCGCTCGGTTACAACGTGACCTACGTGCGCAACATTACCGATATCGATGACAAGATCATTCGTCGCGCGGTGGAAAACGGCGAGACGATCAAGCAGCTCACCGACCGTTTCATCGCAGCGCTTCACGAAGACGCGGACGCGCTCGGCATCGAGCGTCCCGACCATGAGCCGCGCGCGACGCAGTACATCCCGCAGATGCTCGACATGATCGGCAAGCTCGAGCGCAACGGTTACGCGTACCAGGGTGCGGACGGCGACGTGAACTACGCCGTGCGCAAGTTCGCGAACTATGGCGCGCTCTCGGGCAAGTCGATCGAGGACCTGCGCGCGGGCGAACGTGTGGCGACGAACGATGCCAAGCAGGATCCGCTTGACTTCGTCCTGTGGAAACAGGCAAAACCGCAAGAGCCGGCCGACACGAGCTGGGACTCGAAGTACGGGCGCGGCCGTCCGGGCTGGCATATCGAATGCTCGGCCATGGGCTGCACGCTGCTTGGCGAGCACTTTGACATTCATGGCGGTGGCCAGGACCTGCAGTTTCCGCACCACGAGAACGAGATTGCACAGAGCGAAGGCGCGACCGGCAAGACGTTCGTCAATACGTGGATGCATAACGGCTTCGTGAATATCGACAACGAGAAGATGTCGAAGTCGCTCGGCAACTTCTTCACGATCCGCGAAGTGCTGGCGAAGTACGATGCAGAAGTGGTGCGCTTCTTCATGGCGCGCGCGCATTACCGCTCGCCGCTGAATTACAGCGACGTGCATCTCGACGACGCGCGCAACGCGCTCACGCGTCTTTACACGGCGTTGAAGGACGTGACGCCCGACGCCGGTGAGCTCGACTGGAATGAGCCGTACGCACAGCGTTTTCGTGCGGCAATGAACGACGACTTCAACACGCCGGTGGCGATCGCCGTGCTGTTCGAACTCGCGAGCGAGGTGAATCGTACGCGCGACGCCGTGCTCGCGCGTCAGCTGCAGCGCCTCGCACGCGTGATCGGGCTGCTCGTGCGCGAGCCGCGCGTGTATCTGCAACAGGCTGCGGGCGCAGAAGAGGCGGGCGCGCTCGACGTGGCAGCGGTCGAAGCGAAGATCGCGGCGCGCACGGCGGCCAAGCAGGCGAAGCAGTATGCGGAGGCGGACCGGATTCGGGCCGAACTGCTCGAAGCCGGTGTCGCGCTCGAAGACAAACCGGGCGGATTGACCGAGTGGCGCCGCGTGTAAGCGGGCTGTCCAGTTTCCACTGATCGATTCGCGAGGCAGGAGGCAGGATGGCAACGGCCACGAAGACGCAGACCAGGCGGTCTGCGTCGCTAACGGGCGGAACTGCGGGCGCACCCGCAGGTGCAAAGCGCGCGCTCAATGGCGCGGGCGGCAAGGCAGCGACAAAGCCGGCTACCAAGGCGGCGCGTGGTAAGGCAAACGGCGCGTCCACATCGCACGAAGCGCTCGACGGCGCGGCGATCGAAGCCGCGCTCTCCAATGGTCCGGCGGTGCTCGAAGCCGTGGAGCCGGCGGCGAATGCGCTCGGCGATCTCGAATTCGAAGTGCAGCGTCCCGACTATTGGGACAAGGCCTGCGCGGACCTCGTCAAGCGCGACCGTATTCTCAAGAAGCTGATTCCGAAGTTCGGCCCCGTGCATTTGCTGAGCCGCGACGATCCGTTCGTCACGCTCGCGCGTTCGGTGGTCGGCCAGCAGATTTCGACGGCGGCGGCGCAAGCGCTCTGGCAGCGTGTGGAAGCCGCGTGTCCGAAGCTCGTGCCGCAACAGTTCCTGAAACTCGGTCACGAAAAGCTCGCCGCGTGCGGGCTCTCGAAACGCAAGACGGAATACATTCTCGATCTCGCGCAGCATTTCGTCTCGGGCGCGCTGCATGTCGGCAAGTGGACGTCGATGGACGACGAGGACGTGATCGCGGAGCTCACGGCAATTCGCGGCATTGGCCGCTGGACCGCCGAGATGTTCCTGATCTTCAATCTCGCGCGCCCGAACGTGCTGCCGCTCGACGATCTCGGTCTGATCCGCGCGATCAGCGTCAACTATTTCAGTGGCGAGCCGGTCACGCGCAGCGAAGCGCGCGAAGTCGCGGCCAACTGGGAGCCGTGGCGTACTGTCGCGACGTGGTACATGTGGCGCAGCCTCGAGCCGTCGTGAGGCTTGAGTCAGCCGTAAATTATTAAGAAAAATCCTATCGATCGAAGAAATCGATAGTTCTGAGCCGATTTCGGCGCGGGCTGGCGCGGTTAGAATACGCGCTGCCGCAAAGTGAAGGATTCCCACACATGAAGACCACGTTTCTGGATTTCGAACAGCCGATCGCTGAACTGGAAGCGAAGATCGAAGAACTGCGCTTCGTTCAGGACGATTCGGCCGTCGATATTTCGGAAGAAATCGAGCGGCTGTCGAAGAAGAGCCAGCAGCTCACGAAGGACCTCTATGCGAACCTGAGCCCGTGGCAGGTTTCGCAGATCGCGCGTCATCCGCAGCGTCCGTACACGCTCGATTACGTGCACGAGCTGTTCACCGATTTTCACGAACTCCATGGCGACCGCTCGTTCGCGGACGACCTTTCTGTCGTTGGCGGCCTCGCGCGCTTCAATGGTCAGGCCTGCATGGTGATCGGTCATCAGAAGGGCCGTGACACGAAGGAGCGTGCCGCGCGCAACTTCGGCATGCCGCGCCCGGAAGGCTATCGCAAGGCCGAGCGTCTCATGCGCCTCGCCGAGAAGTTCGGTCTGCCCATCTTCACGTTCGTCGACACGCCGGGCGCATACCCGGGCATCGGCGCGGAAGAGCGTGGCCAGTCGGAAGCGATCGGCCGCAATCTCTACGTGATGGCCGAACTCAAGACGCCGATCATCACGACGATCATCGGTGAAGGCGGTTCGGGCGGCGCGCTCGCCGTCGCGGTTGCCGACACGGTCATGATGCTGCAATTCTCGACCTACTCGGTGATCTCGCCGGAAGGCTGCGCATCGATTCTCTGGAAGAGCGCTGCGAAGGCGCCGGAAGCCGCGGAAGCGCTGGGCCTCACGGCGCACCGCCTGAAGGCGCTGGGCCTCATCGACAAGATCGTGAACGAGCCGCTCGGCGGCGCGCATCGCGACCCGAAGGGCATGGCTGCGCTGCTGCGCCGCGCGCTTGCCGACTCACTGCGCCAGTTCCAGGGCATGAGCATCGCCGACCTGAAAGAGCGCCGTTTCGAGCGCCTGATGGCCTACGGCAAGTACAAGGAAACGACGCCGGGCGCGTAAGGCGCGCGACGTCAACGCTCTACTACGTCTGCGGTCGTGCTGTGACCGACCATCCCGAATCCGACGCCGGGCGCATCATTCTCGATGCGCTCGGCGTTGTGCTTTCCGCGCTTCCCAACGACGCACGCATCGCGATCGCGTATAGCGGCGGGCTCGACTCGTCGGTGCTGCTCGATGCCGCCGTGCGCGCGGCCGGCGCTGCGCGTCTGATTGCGCTGCATGTGCATCACGGACTGAGCCCGAACGCCGACGCATGGCTCGCCCATTGCGAGGCGAGCGCGCGCGGCCACGGCGTGGCGTTCGACGCACGGCGTGTGGAGCTGGCGCGCGACGACGCGGGCGGCGTCGAGGCGGCCGCCCGCGATGCCCGCTATCGCGCGCTCGACGCGATGTGCGCGGTGCATGGTGTCGAGGTGCTCTGGCTCGCGCAGCATGCGGACGATCAGGCGGAAACCGTGCTGCTGCAATTGCTGCGCGGCGCGGGACTCGCGGGGCTCGCGGCGATGGCGCCTGCGCGCGCGAGCGGCAATGGCGCGGTGCGCATGCGGCCACTGCTCGCTCTGTTGCGCACGCAACTGGAGCGCTATGCGCGCGCGCATGGCGTGCAGTGGATCGAGGACGAGTCGAACGACGACACGCGTTACGCACGCAACGCCTTGCGCCACGACGTGATGCCGGCGCTCTCGGCCCATTTCCCCGGCTATCGCGACGCGCTCGCGCGCACGGCGGCGCATGCGGCTGCTTCGCAGCGTCTGCTCGACGATCTGGCGCGGATCGATTTGCGCGACGTTGGACTCGATGATGCAAGTGCGCTTTCACACACCGCGCTGGTCGCGCTCGACGACCCGCGCGCGCTCAATGTGCTGCGCTACTGGATGCGCTCGCTTGGCCTGCCGGCGGCATCGGCGGCGCGGCTGGCCGACATGTTGCGGCAGTTGCGCGAGGTTGCGCGCGACGACCTGAACGCTCACGCATTGCGCGTCGATCACGCCGGACACCGCTTGCGCGCGTATCGCGGCATCGTCACGTGGCAAGCCGCAGCCGTACGCGAAGAACGCGCAGGCGAGGGCGCCACGCATTCGCGTGCGCCTGTGTCGTTGAAGTGGCGCGGCGAGGAAATCTGGCGTCTGCCATCGTGGCGCGGCACCTACGTTTTTGCGCCTGCCGCGCCCGACGACCCCGACGCCGTCCCAGAGCATGTGCTCGCGAGCGCTCCGCTCGTCGCGCGCGAGCGTAGCGGCGGCGAGCGTTTGCGCGACGAGGCTGCGAACGTGAGCCGCACGCTCAAGAATCTGTTCCAGACGCGTGGCGTGCCCGCATGGGAGCGCGACGTGCCGCTGCTCTTCACGGGAGAGACGCTGCTGTTCGTGCCCCGTATCGGCGTCAACCGGTCGGCGTTCGGTGCGGCGCCAGGCGAGCCGGGCGTGGCCTGGCGTCGCATCGAATGGCGCGAAGATTTACTGATCGCCTGAATTCACGCGCGCGGTCACCGCGCAGTTGGCGCACAGTTGCCGCACGGCCGTGGCTGAACCGATCGGCGCAAGCGTGATCGTTCCCCCGCAAATCCTTGCCCCGCAAGCCTTTTTCGCCCTCCGCAAGCCTGTTTCGTCTTGTAATTTTGACGTCAATCGGGTAGTGTAAGTCGTTTGTCCAGCCCGCTTTTTCGCGTTCACGGACGCCGTCAAAAGCGGCGTGTGCCATGAAGGCGCGATTTTTCCTTCGAGCGGTATCCGACGGTTGCAGGGACGTCGTAGCGGCATGCGGGCAGGGCGCAAGTGCAAGCCACAAGAAGGCACGAGAAGGTACAAGCGCGCATCACCAATCGACACGATGCGCCGGCCTTCGCGCCCCTGAGGGCAAAACCCGCGCGTGCTGCACGCGCTGAAGCCGCCGCCATGGCCATAAGCGTCCGGGCGGCCCGGTCCTTCGGTGCGCCAGCGCGGTAACATCTCCAGTTCAGAACGACAATGGCACTCATCGTACACAAATACGGCGGCACCTCGATGGGCTCGGTCGAGCGCATCAAGAACGTCGCCAAGCGCGTCGCCAAATGGCACAAGGCCGGCCACAAGATGGTCGTCGTGCCCTCGGCGATGTCCGGCGAAACCAATCGTCTGCTCGGTCTCGCGAAAGAAATTTCGCCGCAGCCCAGCCCGCGCGAGCTCGACATGATTGCGTCGACCGGTGAGCAGGTGAGCGTTGGTCTCCTCTCGATCGCGCTGCAGGATGCAGGCGTCGACGCCATCAGCTACACCGGCTGGCAAGTGCCGGTCAAAACCGACAGCTCGTTCACCAAGGCCCGCATCAACGACATCGACGGCGAGCGCGTGCTGGCCGACCTCGACGAAGGCAAGGTGGTCGTGATCACGGGCTTCCAGGGCATCGACCCGGAAGGCCATATCACCACGCTCGGCCGCGGCGGCTCGGACACTTCGGCGGTTGCAGTCGCAGCCGCGCTGAAGGCCGACGAATGCCTGATCTATACGGACGTGGACGGCGTGTACACGACCGACCCGCGTGTGGTCGACGACGCACGCCGTCTCGATCGCATTACGTTCGAAGAGATGCTGGAAATGGCCAGCCTCGGCTCGAAAGTGCTGCAGATCCGCTCGGTGGAATTCGCGGGCAAGTATCAGGTGAAGACGCGTGTGCTCTCCAGCCTGACCGACCCGATGATGAACCTCGACGAGGAAATGACCTCGGGCACCCTGATTACTTTTGAAGAAGACGAGACCATGGAAAAAGCAGTCATCTCGGGTATCGCGTTCCAGCGCGACGAGGCCCGCATTGCCGTGATGGGCGTGCCCGACAAGCCGGGCATCGCGTATCAGATCCTCGGCCCGGTGGCGGACGCGAATATCGACGTCGACATGATCATCCAGAACCAGAGCGTGGCCGGCAAGACCGACTTCACGTTCACGGTGCCGCGCGGCGACTATCAGCGCGCCATGGATGTCCTGAACAACCAGGTGAAGGGTCACGTGAACGCCGAGCAGGTGCTGGGCGATCCGAAGGTGTCGAAGGTCTCGGTGGTCGGCGTGGGCATGCGCTCGCACGTGGGCGTGGCGAGCAAGATGTTCCGCACGCTCTCGGAAGAGGGCATCAACATCCAGATGATCTCGACTTCGGAAATCAAGATCTCGGTGCTGATCGACGAGAAGTACATGGAGCTGGCGGTCCGCGCGTTGCACAAGGCATTCGACCTCGAGCACGCGTAAATCGCGCTGGGTTGGCGTTGTATTGGCGTTGGGTCTGGGTTGTATGACGCGGATGTGACGCAGTTTTCCGCTTGATTCTGATTTGAGATGCCGCGCGCGACGTTCGTTGTGCGCTTGCAGAAAAAACTTTGCAAAAAAGCGTCGTATGAATTGACCGGAAGGCGCTAACCCGCTATTATCTTGGCTTCGTTGCGCTGCCTCCCTGGCGCGAACGAAGTTTTCGGGAGACGTGGCCGAGAGGTCGAAGGCACTCCCCTGCTAAGGGAGCATCTGGGCCAAAACCTGGATCGAGGGTTCGAATCCCTCCGTCTCCGCCAGTAATGGCGGCGAAACCCCGCAAGTCTCGGCTTGCGGGGTTTTTGTTTTTTTGGCCCACGTTGTGCGTGAAGTCGGTGTTTGATCGGCCGCTTATTGCTTCTTGCCGCCGTCGAGGCGGCTCCGTTGTCGATTCCCGCTTTCCAGGATTCATTTAATCAGGACTGCGATGGATGTATGTCAGGGAAGCGATATGGGGTCCCACATCGAGTCGTGCGCAACGCGTGGTGGAAGAGCGGGGTGTGCGCAAAGTCGTTCGTCATGCGAATGAAACGGCGTTTTCACGTGCATGCCGCACTCATGACCCAAGGTCCTGCTGGCGCCCGCACGCTTTGGCGCCAGCGGTGATATCCTCCGCTGCGCCGTCGTTCGCCGCGTTGCCCATGCTCACGGCAACACTGGGTCGCGAAAAGCACGCGAGCGATGTGCGCATTCGCACTGCGCTGCGCGCCGCCAGCCTTCGCGTGGGTGTAACGAGACGTAACGACATCGAACGCAGGGCAGGTTTGTGCATCAGTTATTACAAGTTTGAAATACGCCGGCCAAGACCGTGCGTTATATTGGTTTCAACAAAACATCAAACCCGAAAGGTGAGTCCATGAAGTTCCCACGTGTTGTTGCAATGCTGCTCGGGGGCGTGGCTATCGGCGCATCGAGCGTTGCTATGGCTGGCGTGAGCGTTGGTGTCAACATCGGTATTCCGGCCCCGGTTTATGTCGCTCCGCAGCCGGTCTACGCACCGCCGCCCCCGCCGCCGGTCGTTTATCAACCGGCTCCTGTCTACGCGGCGCCGCCGGCCATCGTGATCGGCTGGCATGGCGACCGTTACTGGGACGGCCGCCGCTACTGGGGGCGCGACGACTGGTATCGTCACCACGGCGGCTACGACGGCCCGGGCCGTGGTCACTATGACCGCGACCACGGTGGTCCTCCGGGACACTGGCACTAAGCCGCGAGGCTGGTCGCTGGCGTAACGCGTGTGACACGGGTAACGCGTTGCGCCAAAAGAAAAGCCGCCCATCGGGCGGCTTTTGCTTGTCTGTCGTTGCACGCGCAACGAGGCGCGCATAACGGGTAGACGCGAAGGCAGGCTTACTCGAGTCCGGCCATTCCGCCAACCACGGCGTTGAAGCCCGAGTCGACGTGCATGATTTCGGCGGTCACGCCGGCTGCCAGGTCGGAGAGCAGGAACGCGGCAGAATTGCCGACTTGCTCGATGGTCACGTTACGTTGCAGCGGGGCGTTTTGCTCGACGAAGTCGAGAATCTTGCCAAAGCCCTTGATGCCGCTTGCCGCAAGCGTCTTGATCGGGCCAGCGGAAATGCCGTTCACGCGCACGCCTTGCCCGCCGAGCGCCACCGCGAGATAACGCACGCTCGCTTCGAGTGCGGCCTTCGCGACGCCCATGGTGTTGTAGTTCGGGATGGCGCGTTCGGCGCCGAGATAGGTCAGCGTCAGCAGCGAAGCATTCTGGGCGAGCATCGGCTTGGCGGCCTTGGCGAGCGCCGGGAAGCTGTACGCCGAAATATCGTGCGCAATACGGAAGTTCTCGCGGGTCATGCCGTCGAGAAAGTCACCCGCGATCGCTTCGCGCGGTGCGAAGCCGATCGAGTGGACGAGGCCGTCGAGCGTGTCCCAATGCTGCTTGAGGTCGGTGAAGAGCGCTTCGATTTGCGCGTCGTCGGCCACATCGCAGGGGAACACGAGGTCGCTTTCGAATTCGCGCGCGAACTCGGTAATGCGGTCCTTGAAGCGGTCGCCGACGTACGTGAACGCCAGTTCCGCGCCTTCGCGCTTGCATGCCTGCGCGATGCCGTATGCGATCGAACGGTTCGACAGCAGGCCGGTCAACAGAATGCGTTTGCCAGCGAGGAAGCCCATGAATTCTCCTAAATCAGGTCATTGCGCCCGGCGCCTGTAAGGGCGGCGCCGCGTGGTTTGGGTAGAATTCTCTCACAACTGACAAGGCAGCCCGGACAATTACCGATCTATGACGACAGGAACGCGAGGCAGGACGGCGCGCGGCGCGCTTGGGGCAACCGTTCCTGCGGCATGGTTCGCGCCTGGGAAAAGGCTGGCGGCCGCGTGTCTGGCGCTCGCATTCTGGCTGATGGCCATGCCGTCCGCGCACGCGGTCTACGCCATCGCACAGTATGGCGAGCCCAAATATCCGCAAGGATTCGCGCACTTCGACTATGTGAATCCCGATGCGCCCAAGGGCGGCACGCTCGTCCTCGCCAACCCCGACCGCCTCACGAGCTTCGACAAGTTCAACCCGTTCACGCTACGCGGCAATCCGGCGCCGGGCCTTGGCATGCTGTTCGAGAGCCTCACGACGGGAAGTCTCGACGAAGTGGCCTCCGCTTACGGTCTGCTCGCCGACGATATCCGCATCGCGCCCGACGCGCTTTCGGTGACGTTTCACATCAACCCGAAGGCGCGCTTTTCGAACGGCGACCCGGTGACAGCCGAAGACGTGAAGTTTTCGCTCGATACCCTGAAGAGCCGCCAGGCCGCGCCCTCCATGCAGGCGTATTTCAGCGAGATCACGCGCGCGGTCGTGGTCGATCCCGCGACGATCCGCTTCGAGTTCCGCAGCCGTAACCGCGAGCTGCCGCTCATTGCGGGCGGCATGCCCGTGTTCTCGCACAAGTGGGGTTTGCGCCCGGACGGCAGCCGCATCGCCTTCGATCAGCTGGCGTTCGAGCAGCCGATCGGCAGCGGCCCGTATGTGATCGACCGCTACTCGAACGGCCGCACGATCACCTACAAAATCGACGCCAACTACTGGGGCAGGGACCTGCCGGTGCGTGTGGGCACCAACAATTTCGAGCGCATTACCTACAAGCTCTATTCGGATGACGTGGCGCGCCTCGAAGCCTTCAAGGCGGGCGAGTACGACGCGCTCGTCGAATACGTCGCGCGCAACTGGGTGCGGCGCGATGTCGGCAAGCGCTTCGACAGCGGTGAGCTCATCAAGCGCGAATTCCCGCAGCACAATGGCACGGGCATGCAGGGCTTCGTCATGAATCTGCGCAAGCCCGTGTTCCAGGATGTGCGCGTGCGCCGCGCGCTCGACCTCGCGCTCGATTTCCAGTGGCTCAACCGCATGCTGTTCTATAGCCAGTACCGTCGCATCGACAGCTGGTTCGCGAACACGCAACTGCAGGCCAAGGGCCTGCCGTCGCCTGGCGAGCTTGCCTTGCTCGAGCCGTGGCGCAAGTCGCTCGACCCCGCCGTGTTCGGGCCGCCGCCCTTGCAGCCCGATACGACGCCGCCGGGCTCGCTGCGCGCGAATCTGCTCAAGGCGCGCGCGCTTCTGGCCGACGCCGGCTGGACCTACCGCGATGGCGCGCTGCGCAACGCGAAGGGCGAGCCGTTCACGTTCGAAGTGCTCGACGACACGAGCGCTTCGGCGCAGTGGGCGCCGATCATGGCGCAGTACACGCAGGCGCTCAAGCGGCTGGGGATCCAGGTGAACTATCGTTCGGTCGACTTTGCGCTCTACCAGAAGCGGCTCGACGCGTTCGACTTCGACATGACGACCATCAAGTTCCCCGACGTTCAGGTGCCCGGCGCGGAACAGGTCGACCGCTTCGGCAGCAAGGCCGCCGACGAGCCGGGCTCGGGCAACTTGCTGGGCCTGAAGTCGCCCGCCGTCGATGCGATTCTCAAGGCGCTTACGCAGGCGCAAACGCTCGAGCAACTGCTCGACGCCACGCATGCGCTCGACCGGGTGCTGATGCACGGCTACTATGTGGTGCCGCAGTGGTTCAGCGCGACGCACCGTGTGGCGTTCAAGAACACGCTGGCATATCCGGCGAAATTGCCGCTGTACTATGGCGCGAATGACTGGATCATCTCGACGTGGTGGCTGAAGTCACCACCCCGGCCGCAACCCGGGCAGCAAGCCGCTGGTCATTAACAACGGACACGACGGAAGCAACGAATCATGTGGAGCTACATCGTCAAACGCCTGCTGCTGATGATCCCGACGCTGTTCGGCGTGCTCACGCTGACCTTCGGCGTGATCCAGTTCGTGCCGGGCGGCCCCGTCGAGCAGGCAGTGCGAGAGTTGCGACGCGGGGCGGAGCAGGGCATGCCGTTCGGCATGCGCGCGCATTCGGGCGTGGACGCGCAGCAGATCGCGCAGCTCAAGCAGCTCTACGGCTTCGACAAGCCGCCGCTGCAGCGCTATTTCCTGATGCTCGGGCGCTTCGCGCGCTTCGATCTCGGGCAGAGCTATTTCCATCACCAGAGCGTCTGGTCGCTCATCATTTCGAAGCTGCCGGTTTCGATCAGCATTGGTCTCTGGACCTTCTTCCTCACCTATCTGATATCGGTGCCGTTGGGCATCGCGAAGGCGGTGCGCAACGGCTCGCGCTTCGATCTCGTGACGAGCCTCGTCGTGCTCGTCGGTTACGCGATTCCGGGCTTCGTGCTGGGCGTGCTGCTGCTTGTGCTGTTTGGCGGCGGCTCGTTCCTGCAGCTCTTTCCGCTGCGCAATCTCACCTCCGATAACTGGGACACGCTTTCGCTCGGCGGCAAGATTCTCGACTATCTCTGGCACATCGCGCTGCCGGTTACAGCCTCGGTGGTGGGCAGCTTTGCCGTCACGACCATGCTGACCAAGAACGCCTTTCTCGAAGAGATCCGCCGCCAATACGTGCTGACGGCGCGCGCCAAGGGCCTCTCGGAGCGCACCGTGCTCTGGAAGCACGTGTTTCGCAACGCGTTGCTGCCGCTCGTGGTGGGCTTCCCGTCCGCGTTCATCGGCGCGTTCTTCACGGGCAGCCTGCTGATCGAAACGCTTTTCTCGCTCGACGGGCTCGGGCTGCTTTCATACGAGTCCGTCGTGCGGCGCGACTATCCAGTCGTGCTCGGCACGCTGTATCTCTTCACGTTGATCGGACTCCTGACGAATCTGATCTCCGATCTTTGCTACGTGTGGGTCGATCCCCGCATTCAATTCGAACAACTGGAGCGCTGAGTTGAACCGAGTCCGTGCCGGCGCCGAGTCCGAGCTGCGCACCGAGTCCGTGCGCGCCTTCAAGTCGCCCACGCCCGCGCGGCGGGTGTGGCTGCGCTTCAAGCAGCAACGGCTCGGCTACTGGAGCCTCATCATCTTTGTCGTGGCCTTCGCGGCGAGCCTCGCGGCGCCGCTCTGGTGCAACGACAAGCCGCTCGTCGTGCGCTACGACGGTCACTTGTACTTTCCGCTCTTCAAGGCGTACCCGGAGACGACGTTCGGCGGCGACTTCCCGACGCCTGCCGACTACCTCGATCCGTATATCCGCCACCGGTTCGACGCGCCCGGCAACTTCGCGATCTATCCGCCTAATCCGTACTACTACGACACGCTCAACTACTTTTCGAAGGTGCCGAATCCCGCGCCACCGTCGCGGCAGAACTGGCTCGGCACCGACGCGAGCGGACGCGACCTGTTCGCGCGGTTGCTCTATGGCTTTCGCGTGTCCGTGGAGTTCGGGCTCGTGCTGACGGCGATCGGTACGGTTATCGGCATTCTGGCGGGGGCGGTGCAGGGATATTTCGGCGGCAAGGTCGATATCGTCGGGCAACGGCTGATCGAAATCTGGAACTCGATGCCGGAGCTCTACCTGCTCATCATCTTCGCGGCGATCTTCGAGCCGGGGTTCATCCTGCTCATTGTCCTGTTGTCGCTATTCGGCTGGATCGGGCTCGCGAGCTATGTGCGCGCCGAGTTCCTGCGCAACCGCAACCAGGACTACGTGCTCGCCGCGCGCGCAATGGGTCTTTCGAACTGGCAGATCATCTGGCGCCACGTGCTGCCCAACAGTCTCACGCCGGTCATTACGTTTCTGCCGTTCCGTATGAGCGGAGCGATTCTCGCGCTCACGAGCCTCGATTTCCTCGGCCTTGGCGTGCCTCCGCCCACACCGAGCCTCGGCGAATTGCTCGCGCAGGGCAAGGGCAATCTCGACGCATGGTGGATCTCGATGTCGACATTCGGCGTGCTCGTCATCACGCTGCTGTTGCTCACGTTCATGGGCGACGCGCTACGCAACGCGCTCGATACGCGCATTTCCGACGCCATGAAGGCCGGAGGCAACCAGTGAGCGCCCAGCCGGAAAACATCGCCGCGCCGCTGCTTTCGATCGAGCATTTGAGCGTGCGCTTTGACGAGACACTTGCCGTCGACGACATCACGCTCGCGATCGGGCGCGGCGAGCGCGTGGCGCTCGTCGGCGAATCCGGCTCGGGCAAGACTGTGACTGCGCTGGCGGTTCTGCGGCTCTTGCAGGACGCGCAGATCAGCGGAACGATCCGGCTCGACGGCGAGGATCTGCTCGCGAAAAGTGAGCGCGCGATGCGCGGCCTGCGCGGCAGCGACATCGCGATGATCTTCCAGGAGCCGATGACGGCGCTCAATCCGCTCTACACGATCGGCGAGCAGATCGCGGAAACCATCGTGCTGCACGACGGCGTGTCGAAGAAAGCGGCCTACGAGCAGGCGGTGGGGCTGCTCGAGCGCACGGGCATTGCCGAGGCGCGGCGGCGCGTGTCGAGCTATCCGCATCAGCTCTCGGGCGGCCAGCGACAGCGCGTGATGATCGCCATGGCGCTCGCGTGCCGTCCGCGCCTGTTGCTCGCTGACGAGCCGACCACCGCGCTCGACGTGACGATCCGCGGGCAGATCGTCGATCTGCTGCTCGAACTGCAGCGCGAGGAGGCAGCGCGGCGCGGTATGTCGGTGCTGCTCATCACGCACGACCTGAACCTCGTGCGCCGCTTCGCGCAGCGCGTGGCCGTGATGGAGAAGGGCAGGCTCGTGGAGTCGGGCAGCGTCGAGCAAATCTTCGAGGCGCCGCAGCACCCGTACACGCAGCGGCTCATCGCGAGCCGGCCGGAGCGCCACGTGCTCCCCGTGCTGCCGATCGCGCCGGTTCTGCTGCAGACGAAGGACGTGATCGTCGACTTTTCAACAAAGCTGCCGGGTTTTCGCGGCTGGTGGCAGAAGGGGCGCTATCGCGCCGTGAACGACGCGAACATCGCGGTGCGCCAGGGCGAGACGCTCGGCATCGTCGGCGAGTCCGGCTCGGGCAAGACGACGCTTGCGATGGCGATGTTGGGGTTGCAACGAACGGCGGGCGGTGTCGTCGAGTTCCAGGGGCGGCCGATCGCGAGCTATCAGGGGCGCGAGCGGCTTTCGTTGCGCTCGCATCTGCAGGTTGTCTTTCAGGATCCGTTCAGTTCGCTTTCTCCGCGCCAGACCATCGAGCGCATCGTGGGGGAGGGGCTCGCGCTGCATCGGCCCGATCTCTCCACCGAGGAGCGGCGCAAGCGCGTGGTCGGCGTGCTGCGCGAAGTGGGCCTCGATCGCACCGCTTTGCAACGATACCCGCACGAGTTTTCGGGCGGCCAGCGCCAGCGGATTGCCATTGCGCGCACGCTGGTACTGGAGCCGCGCGTCATTGTGCTCGACGAACCGACCAGTGCGCTCGACGTGTCGATCCAGCAACAGGTGTTGAGATTGTTGACGGATTTGCAACGCAAGTACAACCTGGGCTACGTGTTCATCAGCCACGACCTGGAGGTGATCGGCGCGATGGCGCACCGGATCGCAGTGATGCAGAACGGGGCAATCGTCGAGTCGGGAGAGGTCTCGAATATCTTCGATAGACCGGCGCATCCTTACACCCGAAAATTATTGAAAGCCGCATTCGATCGCTAGGCTTTGGCGGAACTTTAGGGTGAATTTCGGTGAAATTCACCAATGAGGTGAATGTCGCGATTGAATTTTTCTATTTGTTTTGACACACAAATACTTACTGGCTAGTATCGTCCAAACTTTTCTACTAACTCCCTGATTTACGGGCAATTTCTACCGACCAATGCAGCACCGATACCTGACCCAGGCTTGCACGCGCGTCGTCGCCGGGATGTTCATCGGCGTACTGATGGCCGCAGCTCCCGGCGCGTTCGCCGACGAAGTAAGCAGCTTTAACCAGAATGCCTCATTTTCGCCGAGCAGCTCGGCGAATCCGCAGTCCATCCCTGCAGTTCAGAACGCACTCCAGAATGCCAACCAGGCGACCCCGGCGGCGGCTCCGGCCCCGACCGAAGGCGGCGCCAAGGCGTTCCTCTCCGGCATGGCCGGCAAAGCCGGCGACGTCGTTGTCGGCGCACTCAATATGATTGGCGTGCGTTACCGCTGGGGCGGCAACTCGCCTGACTCCGGCCTCGATTGCAGCGGCTTCGTGCGCTACGTGTTCCAGGACACGCTCGGCATGTCGCTGCCGCGCCGCGCCGAAGAAATGAGCCGCGTGGGCGAGAAGGTCAGCATGAGCAACCTGAAGCCGGGCGACCTCGTGTTCTTCAACACGATGCGCCGCACGTTCTCGCACGTCGGTATCTACATCGGCGACAACAAGTTCGTGCATTCGCCGTCCACCGGCAGCACGATCCGTGTTGACGACCTCGACGACGGCTATTGGGAAAAGCGCTTCACGGGCGCACGCCGTGTCGAGACGTCGTTCACGCCGGACCAGCAGCAAAGCCTCAAGCGCGTGAGCGCACAGTTCGACCCCAACGGCGGCAACTGATCGGGGCTTTGTAGCGCACCCGGTAGCTAAAAAGCCTGCTTCTCGCGAAGCAGGCTTTTTGTGTTTGCACGCCCGCCCAAGGGGCGCTTGGGGTCTAGCGGTCAGGCCGTCAGGCGCGCCGCTGCAAGCTTGCGCTCGAGTTCCTGCATGATGCGCGCCGCCGCTTCCTCGCCCGCGAGAATCGCCGCGTTGCGCTGCGTGAAGTCGCTGCTCGACATCGCGTTGAGGTTCGGGCGGATCACGACGTCGGCGTACTTGTCGAGTTCGTAGGTCTTGATCGTCTGGCCCATGATCGTGAAGGTCTGCATCAGCACGTCGAACTGGCTGAGCGTCGAGGCCGTTTCCGGGCGCGACGAAATGTCCACGGCGATCACGAAATCGGCACCCATCTTGCGTGCGAACGAGGCCGGCACAGGGCTCACGAGGCCGCCGTCCACGTATTCGTGGCCCGCGATCTTCACCGGCTCGAAAATCGACGGGATGCTGCACGACGCACGCACGGCAATACCCGTGTTACCGCGCTGGAACAGGATGGGCTGCCCCGTGCGCAGGTCAGTCGCGACAACGCCGAGCGGCTTCGCCATTTTTTCGATGGGGCGCTCGCGCAGCGTGGTGTTCAGATAGTTCTGCAGCGCCACACCCTGCAGGAGGCCGCGCGTGCGGAAGGGCATCGCCCAGTCGCTGATCGAAGCTTCGTCCATCGACAGCGCGAGCTTGTTGAGCGCGAAACCGTTCATGCCCGAGGCGTACAGCGCCGCGACGACCGAGCCCGCGCTCGTGCCGACCACGAAGTCGACTTGCACATTGCGCGCCTCGAGCGCCTTGATCACGCCGATATGCGCGAAGCCGCGCGCGGCGCCGCCGCCGAGCGCGAGGCCCACGCGAATCGGGCGCGTCGGCTTGCCGACCGGCGGCGAGGGCGCAGTGGTGACGGGCGGCGGGACGCTGGCGGTCTGCGTGCCCGCGGTCGTGCAGGCGGCAAGGACGGTGGAGGCGGCCGCAAGCGAAAAGTGGCGGCGGCTCAACGAAGGCGATGACTGCTTCAAGAAGGTTCTCCATGCGGTCCGCGTTCGTGTTCGGTCAGGAACGCGATGCGGTACCCCGGTCTGCTCGCGCGGGCGGCTGAGTATCTGTGTTTGCGCGCGCGACGCCGCAGCGTGGTGGCGGCGCGCCGACATCATAAGGCAAAGCGCGGCCGGTTTAGCGAGCGTGCATGTAACGCGATGTGTCGGAAGATGACAAAGCGCCTGCCGGTTTGCGAGCGCGCGGGCGTCCGCGCGAGATTTGAGTAAGACTCGCATGAGACAAGCGCAGCACCGACAGGCGTGCGCCGGACCGCGCCCCCAGGCCGAAGCCGTGCCTGGCGGGTATAATCCCGTCTCTAATTTTCCGGATTCCCGTTCGCGCGCGAGCTTGTGCGCCCCGGCGCTGCCGCGCGGGCCGAATGCGCCGCGAACCCCGGCCGTCCGCCGCCGTGGCTGCTTCTATCGCCAGCGCCGCGCCGCGGATGGCATCGTCCTCGAGTAATCGCCCATGACTACCTCTGTCGTCCGTACCCGCTTCGCGCCGAGCCCGACTGGCTTCATCCACCTCGGCAACATCCGTTCCGCGCTGTACCCGTGGGCGTTTGCGCGCCACAACAAGGGCGTCTTCGTCTTGCGGATCGAAGACACCGACCTCGAGCGTTCGACATCGGAATCGGTCGACGCGATCCTCGAAGGCATGGAGTGGCTCGGCCTGAATTTCGACGAAGGCCCGTTCTACCAGATGCAGCGCATGGACCGGTACCGCGAAGTGCTCAAAGAGATGCAGGAGCAGGGTCTCGTGTACCCGTGCTACATGTCGACCGAAGAACTCGACGCACTGCGCGAGCGCCAGCGCGCCGCCGGCGAAAAGCCGCGCTACGACGGCACGTGGCGCCCGGAGCCGGGCAAGGTGCTGCCCACGCCGCCGGAGGGCGTGCAGCCGGTGCTGCGCTTCCGTAACCCGCTCACGGGCGTGGTGGCATGGGACGACGCCGTCAAGGGCCGCGTGGAGATCTCGAACGAGGAGCTCGACGACCTCGTGATCGCACGCCCGGACGGCACGCCGACCTACAACTTCTGCGTGGTCGTGGACGACCTCGACATGAAGATCACCCACGTGATTCGAGGCGACGACCACGTGAACAACACGCCGCGCCAGATCAACATCCTGCGCGCGCTCGGCGGCGAGCCACCGGTCTATGCGCACCTGCCCACCGTGCTCAACGAGCAGGGCGAGAAGATGAGCAAGCGCCACGGCGCGATGAGCGTAATGGGCTATCGCGACGCCGGCTATCTGCCCGAAGCGGTGCTCAACTATCTCGCGCGTCTGGGCTGGTCGCACGGCGACGCCGAAGTGTTCACGTGCGAGCAGTTCGTCGAGTGGTTCGACCTCGAGCATCTGGGCAAGTCGCCCGCGCAGTACGACCACAACAAGCTCAACTGGCTCAACAACCACTACCTGAAGGAAGTGGACAACGCGCGGCTCGCCGAGCTCTCCAGGCCGTTCTTCGCTGCGCTCGGCGTGGACGAGGCCGCGCTTGCCAAGGGCCCGTCGCTCGAAGGCGTGGTCTCGCTCTTCAAGGACCGCGCGAACACGATTAAGGAGATCGCCGAGAGCGCGATGATGTTCTACCGCGAACCGCAGCCGGAAGCCGAAGCGCTCGCGCAGCACATCACGGAAGCGGTGCGTCCTGCGCTCGCCGACCTCGCCGCCGCGCTCAAGGGCGCTGAGTGGACGAAGGAGGGCGTCTCGGCCGCGCTCAAGGCCACGCTCGCCGCGCACAAGCTGAAAATGCCGCAGCTCGCGATGCCCGCCCGTTTGCTCGTGGCCGGTACGACGCATACGCCGTCGGTCGATGCGGTGCTCGTGCTGTTCGGCCGCGATGCGGTGGTGAGCCGTATCGAGAAGGGCATTTCGGCTGCAAAGTAAATTTTTTGAAGAATTTTTCGCCCGGACCCTAGCGCCCGGGCGGCAGTTCTTGTAGTATTCGGGCTCCGTTGAATACGGAGCGCGAGATAGCCGCGAATTAGCAGCAAATCTCACGCAAAGAGCCGCAGAATCGGGCAACGATGTTTCAAAGAAACCTCGA
This sequence comes from Paraburkholderia sp. J8-2, assembly GCF_905220195.1. Classification (NCBI taxonomy): domain Bacteria; kingdom Pseudomonadati; phylum Pseudomonadota; class Betaproteobacteria; order Burkholderiales; family Burkholderiaceae; genus Paraburkholderia; species Paraburkholderia sp. J8-2. The sequence continues at coordinate 182,727 of NZ_CAJMZA010000004.1, read as the reverse complement.
AGCGCTTCAAAAAACGATTCAAAAGCTCTTGACGAAAGCGAAATTGATGTTTAAAATCTCGCTTCTGTTCTGCAAGGGGGTATAGCTCAGCTGGGAGAGCGCTTGCATGGCATGCAAGAGGTCAGCGGTTCGATCCCGCTTACCTCCACCAACAGAACGTGTAGTACGCAGTAGAGTGTGGTAACGGCATTATCTGAAAAGATCATGTCCCCTTCGTCTAGAGGCCTAGGACATCACCCTTTCACGGTGAGTACAGGGGTTCGAATCCCCTAGGGGACGCCAGACATGAGCGTCGTCAATGAGATTGGCGAGGCATCAGATGGAAATCAACTGATATCCATCTGACTGTGTCGAACTGGAGCGGTAGTTCAGTTGGTTAGAATACCGGCCTGTCACGCCGGGGGTCGCGGGTTCGAGTCCCGTCCGCTCCGCCAGATCCAGCCCGTTCAGAAACTGTGAGCGGGCTTTTTAGTTAAAGTGACGATTACAGGCGCAAGCCCGTGTTGTCCCCTTCGTCTAGAGGCCTAGGACATCACCCTTTCACGGTGAGTACAGGGGTTCGAATCCCCTAGGGGACGCCAAATCAAAATGCGGCGCCAAAGAAGTAACACTGCGAGCAGTGTGGCGACGCCGCCAGCGGGAATCGACCGACGCCCGCAGGTTGAGCAGCAAGCTGGAGCGGTAGTTCAGTCGGTTAGAATACCGGCCTGTCACGCCGGGGGTCGCGGGTTCGAGTCCCGTCCGCTCCGCCAGATTCAAAGCCGTTCGGTAGTAGCGAGCGGAATGCAGTTCAAAAGGCGTAAGCCTGTGTTGTCCCCTTCGTCTAGAGGCCTAGGACATCACCCTTTCACGGTGAGTACAGGGGTTCGAATCCCCTAGGGGACGCCAAATGAAAATGCGGCGCCAAAAAAGTAGTGTGGCGACGCCGCCAGCGGGAATCGACCGACGCCCGCCGGTGAGCAGCAAGCTGGAGCGGTAGTTCAGTCGGTTAGAATACCGGCCTGTCACGCCGGGGGTCGCGGGTTCGAGTCCCGTCCGCTCCGCCAGAATGAAGCCCGTTGGATACGTCCAACGGGCTTTTTCTTTTTCCGCAGACGTTTCTTCCTTCTCTCCTCATCCTTTCCCTACGCGCCATTTCATTTTTCCGTACGGACAATCTGCGATTGCCGACGGTCGCGCGTTATCGTAGCGTTGTCGAAATCTCGTTTCCCCGCTTGCCGACATGTTCGCACCCAACGACATTGCGTCGCCGTTTCAGCTGCGCCGCGCCACCATGGACGATTTCGAGTTCGCGGAGACGCTCACGCGCAACAACATGGGTGGCTACTATTTGCGGCATCACCTCGTCTGGCGCGGCGATCTCTTTCTGGCGAGCTATCGCGAGTCGGAGAATTTCATTCTCGAACTCGACGGCGAGGCGATCGGCGTGCTGCGCGTGACGCAGGAGGGCGACTCGCTGCACATTCGCGATGTGCAGATCGCCCAAGGCTATCGCGGCAACGGCGCCGGCACGTTCCTGCTCGACATCTCGCACCAATGGGCCCGCGAGCGGGGCTTGCGCGAACTGCAACTGCGCGTGTTCGTCGATAACCCGGCCGCGCGTCTTTATCTGCGCATGGGGTACCGCGTGGCGGGTCCGAGGCTTGCGCGGCTTGGCTCGATTCGCCACATGACACGGCTGGTCTGAACGCAGCCGGTACCTTGTTCAATGCGCACTATCGTCACGATGATCGTTGCGACTGGCGGTCACGGAATCTTCGGGTTCGTCCTCGTCGCGATCGCCCGAGCCGCGCGCGATGAAGGCGCGCGGGCTCTCGCCGAATGCGCGGCGAAACATCGCTGAAAACGCGCTCTGGCTCTGGTAGCCGAGTTCCTGCGCCACGACGGCCATCGGGCGTCCCTGATTGAGGAGCGGAATGGCGCGGGCGAGGATCGCCTGCTGGCGCCACTGTGAAAAGCTCACGCCGAGTTCCTGGCGAAAGAGCCGCGCAATCGTGCGGGTACTCGCGCCGACGTGTGCGGCCCAGTATTCGAGCGAGCCGGGCCCCGCCGGATCGGCGATCAGCGCCTCGCACAGCGCGCGCAGGCGTTTTTCCTCAGGCATCGGCACGGCGAGCGGCAGCGGCGCCGAGCGCGTGATCTCGTCAAGCGCCAGCGCGCCGAGCAGGCGCTCGCGCGCCGTAGGAATGCCACGCTCGTCGAGCGCGGCGATCGTCTCGCGCAACAGACCTGAGACCTCGACCACGCGGCACGCGTCGAGGCCGGGCGGAATCACCGATTCGTCTACGTAGAGCGTGCGCAGGAACGCGTCCTCGACGATCGCCACTTCGTGCGTGATGTGAGGCGGCACCCAGATGGCGCGCGAGGGCGGCACCATCCACGTCGTGCCGGGCGTCGCCATGCGCAGCACGCCGCGCGACGAGTAGGCGAGCTGGGCCCACGCGTGCGTGTGTTGCGCGATGCATACCCCGGCCGGCATGGGCCGCGAGCGCACACGGATAGGATGCGTGGGCGTAGGCGCGAACTCGGGCGGGATATCGATGAGTTCGGCGCGCGGCGGCGCAAGGTGGCTTGCGGTGCTGGCCGCGGTTTTAACCGTAGCGTTGGGCGAATCCTCGGGCATGACGGGCACGGTGCGGCGGGTTGGGCGACGGGGTCGCCAAGTCTGGCGCACCCATTGTAGACGTCTCGCGCGCGGCGGCCTGGGCCGCATGCATTAATGGCCGGGCATAATGTGGACGGATCGATAGCGTGCTCGTGTGGCGCGAGCCACCCTGAAGGAGAAAAAAAGCCATGAAATATGTGTTCGTCTACGGCACGCTGCGCGCGGGCGAGATCAACGACATCAACCTCGCGGCGGATCGCAACGCGATTGCGCGCCCGCGTCATCTCGGTCTCACCACGCTTGCCGGTCGGCTCTTCGATTTCGGCAGCTATCCGGGGATGGTGGCCGAAGCGCCGGATGCGCAATCGACGGTCGTCGGCGACGTCTACGAAATCGACGACGCGCTCCTCGCCGTACTCGACGAAATCGAGCAGGTTTATCCGGGCGTCGATGGTCTCTTCGTGTCGAAGGAAGTGGATATCGAGGTGCAGGGCGAACGCATTGCTTGCCTCTACTATCCGGTTGCGTCTGCCGCCATTGCAGGACGCCCCGAGATTGCGGGCGGCGACTGGGTCACGCATCGGCGCGCGCGCTGACCCGAAGACGCGCGGCGCTCCCGTGAGCGCGGCGCATGAAAACACGAAGGCCCGACGGATTCTCATCCGTCGGGCCTTTTGCATCGGCTATTCGTTAGCAATACCGATGAATCAGATCTCTTCGTACAGCGGCAGCGTCAGGAACTCGACGAAGTTTTCCGACGTCGACATCTGCTCGAAGATCTGCGCGGCGCGCTCGTACGGCTTGGTGTCGCCGCCCACCGACGCCTTCACCTTGTCCAGCTCCTGCGGGATCAGATCACGCACGAACTCGGCCGTGACCTTGCGGCCGTCCTCGAGCTTGCCCTTGGGCGAGCGGATCCACTGCCACACCTGCGAGCGCGAGATTTCGGCGGTCGCCGCGTCTTCCATCAGGTTGTGGATCGGCACGCAGCCATTGCCTGCGAGCCACGAACCGAGGTAGTGGATGCCCACGTTGATGTTGTTGCGCAGGCCGGCTTCGGTGATCGGCGCTTCCGGACGGAAGTCGAGCAGATCCTTGCCCGCAACGTTCACGTCCGGGCGCTGCTTGCCGATCTGGTTCGGCTTGTCGCCGAGCACCTTCACGAACTCTTCCATCGCGATGGGCACGAGGCCCGGGTGCGCGACCCAACCGCCGTCGTAGCCGTCCGTTGCGTCGCGCGCCTTGTCCGAGCGCACGCCGCCCATGGCCTTGTCGTTGGCGGCCGCGTCGTTCTTGATCGGGATCAGCGCGCTCATGCCGCCGATAGCCGGTGCGTTGCGCTTGTGGCAGGTCTTGAGCAATTCGAGCGCGTAAGCGCGCATGAACGGCACCGTCATCGTGATCTGCGAGCGGTCGGCGAGGCAGAAGTCCTTGTCGTTCTTGAACTTCTTGATTGCCGAGAAGATGTAGTCCCAACGGCCCGCGTTGAGGCCCGAGCTGTGCTCACGCAGTTCATAGAGGATTTCGTCCATCTCGAACGCGGCGAGGATCGTCTCCACCAGTACCGTCGCGCGGATCGTGCCGCGCGGGATGCCCACGCCTTCCTGCGCCGCGACGAAGATGTCGTTCCACAGGCGCGCTTCGAGATGGCTTTCCATCTTCGGCAGATAGAAGTAGGGGCCGCTGCCGCGCGAAATCAGTTCCTTCGCGTTGTGGAAGAGGTAGAGCGCGAAGTCGAAGACGCCGCCCGACACACGCTGACCGTCCACCGTCACGTGCTTCTCGTCGAGGTGCCAGCCGCGCGGTCGCACGATCAGCGTGGCGGTCTTGTCGTTGAGCTGGTAGGTCTTGCCGTTCTGTTCCAGCGAGATCGTGCGGCGCACGGCGTCCTTCAAGTTGAGCTGGCCGACGATCTGGTTTTCCCAGTTCGGCGAGTTCGAGTCCTCGAAGTCGGTCATGTACGCGTCCGCGCCCGAGTTCAGCGCGTTGATGATCATCTTGCGCTCGACCGGGCCCGTGATTTCCACGCGGCGGCATTCGAGATCCTTCGGCAGCGCCGCGATCTTCCAGTCGCCTTCGCGGATCGATTTCGTTTCGGCAAGAAAGTCGGGGCGCTCGCCGGCGTCGAGGCGCTTCGTGCGCTCGACGCGTGCCTTCAGCAGTTCCTGGCGGCGCGGCTCGAACGCGCGATGCAGCTTCGCAACGAGTTCGAGCGCTTCGGGCGTGAGGATCGTTTCGAAGCCGGGCTGGATTTCAGCCGTGATCTGCATGCCTTGCGGCAGTTGCAACGTGTTCGCCATTTGCTTGCTCCTTGGTCGGTCAGACTGTGAATGTGTGGTTGTTGTGGCTCGCGTCGAGCGGCTTGTCCGTCACGCGCCCGGGCTGGGGCGAGGGCGGCTTTGCCTTTCGGGCGCAGCGGTTTCGAGAAAAGCGGCGAGTTCTGCCATGCCGCCGCCCGTGCCATGCGGCGCCACGCCGAGCTCTTCGGCGGGCAGTCGCTGGCGGTTGATCCAGAACGTGGTGTAGCCGAACCAGCCGGCGCCCGCGGCGTCCCAGCCGTTCGACGACACGAACACGATGTCGCGCGGCGCGGCGTCGAACGCATCGGTGCCGAGCGAATATGCGGCGGCGGCCGGCTTGTAGGCACGCACGGCATCGACCGACAGCACGTGGTCGAAAAGGCCGCTCATGCCGGCGCTCTTCACCGCGATGTCGAGCATTTGCGGGTTGCCGTTCGATAGGATCGCAAGGCCCATGCGCGTGCCGTCTTCGCGCCCTTCGTGCATCTGACGCAGGCGGCGCAGCGCGGGCAGCACGTCGGGGAAGGCCGAGAGGCAGGCATATTCGTCCATGAGACGCTTTTCGCCCGCGCCCGTGAGCGACAGGTTCAGGCGGCGCGCGGCGTAACGCAGCGCGTCGAGCGTGATGTCCCAGAACGGGCGGTAGCGCGCGCCGGCCGGGTCGGAGAGCGTGCGCAGCTGCGTGTACTCGATCTGCTTGAGGCGCCAGAGCTGCGAGAGCGCCTCGCCCTGGCCGGGGAACATCTGTTCGGCGGCAGCGACGACCGAATGCACGTCGAAGAGCGTGCCGTACGCGTCGAAGATCACTGCCTTCGGAAATCGTGTTGTCGATAGTGTCGTTGTGGCCGACATAGCCTTGCACTCCGTCTTCAGAGGTCGAGGTCGATTGTATTCATGAGTCGTATCACTGAAAAAGGCGGGATTGATCACTTGATCTTTTACTTTTACCCACCTAATCTGTCGGCCTGATCTCTCTTTTCCACTGTTTCTGTCGCCCAGTGCGCGCCATGACCGCTGATGGACCGCTTCAAACAGATTGAAACCTTCGTTACCGTGGCCGCCAAGGGCAGCCTTTCCGCCGCCGCCCAGGCCGAGGGCGTGGCCCCTGCCATCATCGGCCGGCGCATCGATGCGCTCGAGGAGCGGCTCGGCGTGAAGCTGCTCGTGCGTACCACGCGGCGCATCACGCTCACGTTCGAAGGCTCGGCGTTCCTCGAGGACTGCCAGCGCATCATTCACGACATGCAGAACGCGGAGGCGAGCGTGTCCGAGGGCGGCGTGAAGGCGAGCGGGCACCTGCGCGTGTCCGCGCCGGCAGGCTTTGGGCGGCGGCACGTCGCGCCGCTCGTGCCCGATTTCACGGTCGCGCATCCGGACGTGAGCATCGCGCTCGATCTCTCGGACCGGCTCGTCGATCTCGTGAACGAGGGCTTCGACTGCGCCGTGCGGCTGGGCGAATTGCCCGATTCGTCCCTCGTGTCGCTCAAGCTCGGCGAAAACCGGCGCGTGTGCGTGGCGGCGCCCGCGTATCTGTCGCGCCGCGGCGAGCCCGAAGCGCCCGCCGATCTCGCGCGTCACAACTGCCTCGCTTTCGGCGCGAGCCTGAACCAGCAGCGCGGCTGGGCGTTTCAGCAGGAGGGCAAAGTGGTGTCGATCCGCGTGGCGGGGACGATGGAATGCTCGGACGGCGCGGTGCTGCACGAGTGGTGTCTCGCTGGCCACGGTCTGGCGTGGCGCTCGTGGTGGGAAGTCGGCGAGGATATTGCGGCGGGCCGCCTCGTGACGGTGCTCGACGCGTTCGCCGCGCCGCCCATCGGCATCCACGCCGTGTTTCCGCAGCGCCGCCATTTGCCGCTGCGCGTGCGCCTCTTTCTCGACTTTCTCAAGCATACCTACGGTCAACCCGGTTACTGGGGATAGGGGCCGCCGTGCGTGTTTCCGATATCCGGATTGACCCGCACGCACGGCTTGCGCCGATTTTTCGCGCACTACAATCGACCTGTGGGCCAAGGCGCCCGCCTGCGCGAGACGCTGGCTGACTGCTTGCCTGCGTTTCGAATCCCGCGTTTGACCGCGTTTGACCCTTGTCTTGCCCGTAATCCGCCAGGCCACGGAGGGCGCCATGTTCAAGCACATTCTCGTACCGACTGACGGTTCGGAGCTGTCGAAGAAGGCGATCGACGGCGCGATCGACCTCGCACGCACTGTGGGCGCGCGCGTCACGGCCTACGCGTGCCTGCCGCAATATCCGTACTCGCCATACGCCGACGTGGTGATCGAGCCGCCCGGGGACTTCCAGACGCGCAGTGAGCGAGAGGCGCGAGTGCATCTGGACGAAATCGAGGCGGCGGCGCGCAATGCGGGCGTGATCTGCGACAGCCTCACGAGCGTGCATCCCGCACCGTATCTCGGCATCATCGAAGCCGCCGAATCCGGTGGCTGCGACGTGATATTCATGGCTTCGCACGGGCGTCGCGGGCTCGGCAGCCTGCTGATCGGCAGCGAGACGCAGCGCGTGCTCACCCATACGAAGATTCCGGTGATCGTGTATCGCTAGTTTTTTTGGTGGGCTGCCGGCGTCGTCCCGAGCGGGCGCTTCTTCGCGGATTCGCGATGAAGCACGAGGCCACGCTCGCCCGGTGCGTTGGCTGGGCGAGCCGCGAGCCGGATTCTGTCCGGCACGCGCGGCCTGTGTCTCTTATCGCTTCCTCCCTGAAACGCCTTGCGGCATGCGCCCGGGCCGCGCCGGTAAGCGTCCGGCGCGCCCCGCCAAGGTACGCGTGCCGGCTGCCTGTTCGTGCGCGGCGGCTTGCGCCGCCGTTACTGCCGTTACCGCCGGTGGTCTTACGCCACCTTCTTGTCGAAGAACTGCTCGTCCTCCGTCGAACCGTGCAGCGCCGTAGTCGAGGCGTCGCGCTCGACCGTTTGCGTCACGGCGTCGAAGTAACCCGTGCCCACTTCGCGCTGGTGCTTCACAGCGGTGAAGCCCTTTTCGGCGGCGGCGAACTCGGCCTGCTGGAGTTCGACGAACGCGCTCATGTTCTGGCGCGCGTAGCCGTGCGCAAGGTTGAACATCGAGTAGTTGAGCGAGTGGAAGCCCGCAAGCGTGATGAACTGGAACTTGTAGCCCATTGCGCCCAGTTCGCGCTGGAATCTGGCGATCGTCGCGTCGTCGAGGTTCTTTTTCCAGTTGAACGACGGCGAGCAGTTGTACGAGAGCAGCTTGCCCGGGAACTGCTTGTGGATCGCTTCGGCGAACTGCTTCGCGAACTCCAGATCCGGCTTGCCCGTTTCGCACCAGATCATGTCGGCGTACGGCGCGTAGGCGAGACCGCGCGAGATGGCCTGCTCGAGGCCGTTCTTCGTGCGGAAGAAGCCTTCCACGGTGCGCTCGCCGGTGAGGAACGGCTTGTCGTTGTCGTCGATGTCGGACGTCACGAGGTCGGCGGCTTCCGCGTCGGTGCGGGCGAGCAGCACGGTCGGCACGCCGCAGACGTCGGCGGCCAGACGCGCGGCCGTGAGTTTGGCGATATTCTCGCGCGTCGGCACGAGCACCTTGCCGCCCATGTGCCCGCACTTCTTCACCGAGGCAAGCTGGTCTTCGAAGTGCACGCCCGCCGCGCCCGCCTCGATCATCGCCTTCATCAGTTCGAACGCGTTCAGCACGCCGCCGAAGCCGGCTTCAGCGTCGGCCACGATCGGCTGGAAGAAGTCGGTGTAGCCTTCGTCGCCGGGATTCTTGCCTTCGGACCACTGGATCTGGTCGGCGCGCGTGAGCGTATTGTTGATGCGCTTGACGACCTGCGGCACCGAATTTGCAGGGTAGAGCGACTGGTCCGGGTACATTTCGCCGGCGAGGTTGGCGTCGCCCGCGACCTGCCAGCCTGACAGATAGATTGCCTTCAGGCCGGCCTTCACTTGCTGCATGGCCTGATTGCCCGTGAGCGCGCCCAATGCGTTGATGAACGGCTCGGTGTTCACGCCTTGCCAGAGCTTTTCGGCGCCGTTTTTCGCGAGCGTATGCTCAGGCTGGATCGAACCGCGCAGGCGCACCACGTCGTCAGCGCTGTAGTTGCGTTTGATGCCGCTCCAGCGCGGATCGGTTTCCCATTGCTGCTGGAGTTGCCGGGCTTGCTGTTGACGAGTCGACATGATGTGCTCCTTCGTTTGCCTGATAGTGGATCGCTGAAACGAAACTGCTGAACCGCTGAATCTCGCGAAACGAAGGCGCCAGCTTCTGGATTTGAGCGTTTCGTTTCGTGAACTCTTATATAAGAGTCTAGGCAAATCGATCGACCAGCAACAGACGGCAATTGGGCTTTTTTATGCTTTTTTATTTAAGTAAAATCAACGAGTTAAAAAATTATTTTTGCAATGTGAAAGGCAATTTTCCATCTTGCAATCGAGCGCTTTGTGCCACGCAGCACGATTTTTTACGAGGCAAAAAATTTTTTCATATCGTGAAATCCGGGCGGAGATAAAAAAAGACCGGTGCCTAAGCACCGGTCCTGAGCCTGTTGCTGCGGCGGCGGGGAGGCTCAAAGGCCGCGCCGTGCGCCGCTTGTCGACGATTTAGCTGTCGCGACGTGCGCCACGCGGGCCGTCGTTACGGCGCGCGCCGTAACCGCCACCGCCTTCGCGCGAGCGGCCATAGCCTTCGCGTTGCTGGCCGTAGCCGCCGCGGTTGCCTTCACCGCCGCGCGAGCCGCCGCCAAAGCCGCCTTCCCGCGAACCGTAGCCGCCTTCGCGAGCGCCGTAGCCGCCGCGCGAGCCTTCCGGCTTGTTGCCCCAGCTGTTGCCGTTGCGATCGCCGCCACCGTTGCCGCCATTGCCGCCACGGGCGCCGTAGCCACCCGGCTTGCCGTTGCCGTTACCGAAGCGACGGCCACCGCCATTGCCACCACCCGGACGGCCGCGGCCGCCGAAGCCGCGGTTAGCCGGCGGCGCCTTGCGCGGCTCGAAGCCTTCCACGACGTTCACGGGCAGCGGCGAGCGCACGAAACGCTCGATGCGCTTGAGCGCGCCTTGTTCGGCGTGATGCACGAGGCTCACCGCCACACCCGAGCGGCCTGCACGGCCGGTACGGCCGATACGGTGCACGTAGTCTTCGGCGAACTTCGGCAGGTCGTAGTTGAACACGTGCGTGATGCCGGGAATGTCGATACCACGCGCCGCGACGTCGGTCGCGACGAGCACGCGCACGCGGCGCTCGCGCAGCGCACGGATCGTGCGGTTACGCGCGCCTTGCGGCAGGTCGCCGTGCAGTGCGGCGCTTTCGAAGCCAGCGTCGGCAAGCTTGCCGGCGAGCTGGTCGGCGTCCATCTTCGTGGCGGTGAACACCACGGCCTGGTCGAGGCTTTCGTCACGGAGCAGGTGGTCGAGCAGACGATCCTTGTGATCGCGGTCGTCCACGTAGTGCACGGTTTGCGCGATGTTCGAGTTCGCTTCGACCTTGCGCACGATCTCGATACGCTCCGGGTCCTTCAGCAGGCGGCCGGTGATCGAAGCGATCTTGCCGTCGAGCGTGGCCGAGAACAGCATCGTCTGACGCGTTTCGGGCGTCGCGGCGACGATCGTGTCGATGTCGTCGATGAAGCCCATGTCGAGCATGCGGTCGGCTTCGTCGAGCACGAGCATCTTCAGTTCGGACAGGTCGATGCGGCCGCGCTCGAGGTGATCGAGCAGACGGCCAGGCGTCGCCACGAGAATCTCGGGGTTCTTCGCGAGCAGCATGAGCTGCTGGCCGTATGCCACGCCGCCGAGAATGCTCACGGTGCGCAGACGGCGCAGGTGCTTGCCGTACGTCGAAGCGGCCGTGGTCACCTGCATCGCGAGCTCACGCGTGGGCGTGAGGACGAGGAGGCCGGGGCGCGCGACCGGTTGCGGGCGGCGCTGGCGGCGATCGGCTTGCTGGCCGTTCTGGCCTTGCGGACGCGGTTCGCGCGGCTGGGCGGCCTGGGCCTTCTGGATCTGCGCGAAGCGCTCGATGGCGGGCAGCATGAATGCTGCGGTCTTGCCCGAACCGGTCGGGCTCGAGACCAGCAGGTCGCGGCCGGCGATGGCGGCAGGAATGGCGCGTTCCTGCACGGGCGTCGGGGCCTTGTAGCCCGCTGCGATCAGCGCGGAGACGATCTCCGGCGACAGACCGAGCGACGCGAATTCCGAACCGTCGGTTGCATCTGCGGCCTGCGCGGGGGCTTCAGCGGAAGCGTCGGCGGCGGCGGGAAGACCGAGGGCCTGATCGGCGATTGCGTCCAGGGGGCTTTGGGTATTGCTCGAAGTCATGAAAATCCTTGTTACACAGGAAATAGAACGTCGGCGCCAATCGGCATACCCAAGTCGTCGGATTTTGCGAACAAATCGAAAAACGGGGGCAACCCGCGCGCAATGGCGGATTTTTCGTTAGAAGCTGTTTTGGGTGCGACTTCGGCCGGGATTGGCCAGTCGCCAGCCTGATACTTGACGGCCCGAAAACAGGGCCAAGCAGGGGGGGACAGGTTCTAAACTGGATTGGAGCTTAACGCTACGAGGCGTTGTGCTGATCGAACGAGCGACCGGAGCGCAACGCAGCACGCAGTATATCTCGTTTTGTTGCGGCGCGCCAGAGCGACGCACCGCGAGGGTACGGGCGCGGCGGCATGACGCAGCGGGGAGGGTCGCCCGTGTCGTCACGCACCGCTTTTACCTGGCGTGCGCCAGGCGGTTCTCAGGAAAGGGCCAGATCAGCTCGTGGCGCCGCTCTTGAGCGATTCGACGAGTTCGACGTATTGCTGCTTCGCGGTTTCCTGCGTCGTGCCTTGCAGGGCGGCCCACGCTTCATACTTGTACTTGCCGACGATGTCGGTGAAGCCGGGCTTGTCGCCGTGCACGTCGCCTTCGGTCGCCTGCTTGAAGAGTGCGTAGAGGCGCAGCAGCGTCAGATTGCCGGGGCGCTCCGGCAGTTGCTGCACGTCTTGCTGGGCTTGGGCGAACTGCGTGTTCACGTCGCTCATGTTGTTTCCTCCGCTTGGTGGTTCAGGTCAGCGCGCCGATGGTAGCAGCGCAAATCCCGAAAAAGCTGGAGCGATTCCTCCACTGATGGCTGGCCCGAATGAGCCAAGGGGCGGCAGGGCGCCCGCGCAACCGCCAGATGGCGAGAGCCGGGGGCCCGCGCGGGGGGCGGGGCATTACAATAGCGCTCATGACCGAAACCGTGCTGCTTGCCCTCGATACTTCGACCGAATATTGCTCGGTCGCGCTGCTTCGCGTCGCCCCCGGCGGCGCAGATCGTTCCCCCTCCACCGGCGGCGAGACCGCCTCCGGATCGCTGTCGGAAGTCAGCGTCTGGGTGCGCCACGAAGCCACGGGCGCCGTCTCCAGCACGCGGCTGCTGCCCGCCATCGCTGAATTGTTCGACGAAGCCGGCCTCACGCTCGCCGACTGCGACGCGATTGCGTTCGGCGCGGGTCCGGGCTCCTTCACGGGGTTGCGCACGGCGACGGGCGTGGCGCAAGGGCTCGCGTTCGGTCTCGATATCCCGGTGGTGCCGGTGGGCACGTTGCTCGTCTGTGCGGAGAGCGCACGGCTGCGCGATTGCGCCGCGACCCGCGTGCTGGCCGCGCTCGACGCGCGCATGGACGAAGCCTACTGGGCCGATTTCGAATGGGACGCCGCGGTTGGCGACTGGCGCACGTTGCAGCCGGCGTCGCTCGATTCGCCGGAGCACATCGCCGCGCCCGACGCGCCGTTCACGCTGGCGGGCAACGCCGCCGCCGCGTTCGGCGCGCGCCTGACAGCCGCTGCCGCCGCGCGCACGATCGACGCCGAGGCGCTGCCGCACGCGTTGCCGCTGGCGCACGCGGCGTTGCGTGCGTATCGCGCGGGCCGCACGCAACCCGCAGACCAGGCCGCGCCTGAATACGTGCGCAACAAGGTCGCGCAAACCACGGCCGAACGCCTCGCCGCGAAGGCCGCGGCGCAACGTGGTGCGGGCGGAGCGGGGGAAGGTGGCGTGGGCGGCGAGGGCGCGCAATGAGCGGCGTGCTCATGACCGACCGCTATTTGTCGCCGATGACCGAAAGCGACCTGGACGAAGTCGCGATCGTCGAGCGCTCGGCGTACGAGTTTCCGTGGTCGCGCGGCAATTTCGAAGACTCGCTGCGCAATGGCTATTACGGTCTGTGCATGCGTCATGTCACTGGCATGCTGGTCGGCTATTGCGTGCTGATGCCCGTGGTCGACGAGATGCATCTGCTGAATCTTTGCGTCGCGCCTCAGGCGCAGGGTGCTGGCGCCGGGCTCGCGATGCTGCGCGAGGCGGTGCGCATTGCGCGCTCACAAGGTCTCGAAGGCCTGCTGCTCGAAGTCCGGCCTTCGAATCATCGGGCAATCCGGCTGTACGAACAATTCGGCTTCGTCACGATCGGCCGTCGCAAGAACTACTATCCGGCGAAGCACCACAGCCGCGAGGACGCACTCGTGATGCGTTTTTCTTTTGCAGGGGAGGGCGCGGATGCCGCTCGATGAAATCGCGCTGGAGGAGCTTGGGCTCGCGCCACGCTGGGTGCGTAAGGGAGCGCAGGGTGGCGCGTCGCTCGAAGCGTCTCCTGATGACGCGGCCGTCGCACCGTCGCCCGCGGTGACGCGCGCCGAAGTCGAAGTCGAAATCGAAGCGCCAGTGTTGCAAGCGGCGCGTCCGGCCGCCGCGGTGCAGCCCGCCGAAGCACAACCGACCGCCCCCCAGCCACCCCAATCCGTTGCGCGCGCCGCCGCGCCCTCGCAGCCCGCGCCGCATTCATCCGATGAACCGCCGCCGCTCACGGACGAAGATTTCGCGTGGTTCGACTCGGTGGCCCAGCCGGTTCTGCCGCACGAGGCCGAGCCTGCGCAAACGAGCGGCGCACCCCGCAACGACGTCGCGACGCTCGACTGGGACGCGCTCGCCGAGCGCGTCGCCTCGTGCACCCGCTGCCGTCTGTGCGAGAAACGCACCAACACCGTGTTCGGCGTGGGCGATCGCAAGGCCGACTGGATGTTGATCGGCGAGGCGCCCGGCGAGAACGAGGACCGTCAGGGCGAGCCCTTTGTCGGTCAGGCGGGCAAGCTGCTCGACAACATGCTGCGTGCGCTCTCGCTCGCGCGCGGCGAGAACGTCTATATCGCGAACGTGATCAAGTGCCGCCCGCCTGGCAACCGCAATCCGGAGCCCGACGAGGTCGCGCGCTGCGAGCCGTATCTGCAGCGTCAGGTGGCGCTCGTGAAGCCGAAGATCATCGTCGCGCTCGGGCGTTTCGCCGCGCAGAGCTTGCTCAAGACCGACGGCAGCATTGCGTCGCTGCGCGGACGCGTTCACGAGTACGAGGGCGTGCCCGTCATCGTCACCTATCACCCCGCGTATCTGCTGCGCAGCCTGCACGACAAGGCGAAGGCCTGGACCGACCTTTGCCTCGCGCGCGACACCTGGCGAGCGGCCTCCGGCGGCGAGCAATGAACGCTGCGCGGCCCGACGACTTATCCGGTGCGAGCAGTGCCCCGGGCGAAGGCGGGCCGCGAGACGATGCCGGGTCGCAGCGCATGCCCGGCGCTTGCGCGGACCAGGCGCTAATCGATCGCCTCGCCGATCCAGCTGTGCGCGATCTCGCGTGGCTGCTCTTCAGCCCCGATCTGTTGCGTGCGCAACCACCGCTCGCACCGCTTGCGCAATGGTGCGCCAATGCGCACGAAGCTCGCGCCACGTGCGACTGGCTCGCGCAACTCGATCGCGACCCGGCGCATCTGCACGAAGCGCTCATGGCCGCGCCGACGCATCGCCTTGGACGCTATGCCGAAAATTTGCTGGGATGGTTTCTCGCGAATGGACCTGCGGCCCAACTCGTCGCGCAAAATGTGCCGTTGCGGCGTGCAGGCATCACGCTCGGCGAGTGCGATTTCCTTGTGCAGACGCGTGCGGGTGCGCGCCTGCATTGGGAACTGGCGGTGAAGTGTTACCTGCACGCAGGACCCGGCGATGCCGCACGCGCATCGCTTGCCGAATTCGTCGGACCGAACTTGCGCGATCGCTTCGATCTGAAGCTGACGCATCTGCGCGACCATCAGCTGCGTATGAGCGCACGCGAAGAATTCGCCTCGCTTGGTTACGAAGGCCAGTGGCTTGCACAGATGTTCGTGAAGGGCTGGCTTTTTTACCGGGCGGGAGAAGCGGCGCCGTCACGCGTGGAGGACGCTCCCGAGCTGGCCGCAGATCATGGGCGCGGCTGGTGGGTCACGCGTTCGGATTGGCCGGCGTTCGCGCGGCAACAGGCGGCCGACGGCTGGAGCGTGTTGCCGAGGCTCGCGTGGCTCGCGCCACGCAGGCTGGCGGCCGCGCCGGGCGCAGCGCAAGCAACCGCAAGCACAGCGTCGCCCATCGACCCCAACGCGTTGGTCACCGCGCTAGCCCGGCCGGATGACCCGGTCCTGGTTGCGGCATTCGCGACCGACGGCGCGGGCGGCTACCGCGAAATGTCGCGCGGTTTCATCGTTCCCGACGATTGGCCCGCGCGCGCCGCGGCATTTTCGCGTCAGTGAGCTGCCGGTCAACAAGCGCGTGAAAGCGCGCTTACCACCAGCGCCAGAAGTGATGCACCGGCCCGACGCCATGACCGACGTCGAGCCGCTCGCTGGCCTCTAGCGCCGCCGTCAAATACTGCTTGGCTTCCCCAACGGCCGGTGCGAGCGCGCCGCGCTGCGGCCAGAGTGCGGCAATCGCGGAAGAGAGCGTACAGCCGGTGCCGTGCGTATTCGTGACCGGCACGCGTGGTCCGGCAAGACGCAGCGTGCCAGCGGCTTCGATGAGCCAGTCGGGGCTGTCCGCACTGCCCAGATGGCCGCCTTTCATCAGCACCGCCTGCGCACCTAGCGCGCGCAGCGCTTCGCCTTGCTCGACCATCGCGGCTTCGTCGGCGGCAGGCGCCACACCGAGCAGCGCAGCGGCTTCCGGCAGATTCGGCGTGACGACGCCAGCCAGTGGCAGAAGCACCTCGCGCAGCGCGGCGACCGCTTCGGGCGCGAGCAGCGCGTGATTGCTCTTCGAGATCATGACGGTGTCGAGCACGACACGCGCTGGCTTGTACCGCCGCAGCGCATCGGCGACGGCGCGCACGATGTCGGCATTGGCGAGCATGCCGATCTTCACGGCATCAATGCGGATGTCGTCGAACACGGCGTCGAGCTGCGCGGTGACGAACCCCGCGTCGGGCGCGTGGATCGCGGTGACGCCGCGCGTGTTCTGCGCGGTGAGCGCCGTAACGACGCTCGCGCCGTACGCGCCGAGCGCGGAGAACGCCTTGAGGTCGGCCTGAATGCCCGCGCCGCCGCCCGAGTCGGAGCCGGCGATCGTGAGAACGTTGGAAATCGATGAAGTCATGGCAGCGTCATGATGCGCGTCGCGCGCGGCGTGTCGCCGCGCGTGCGCAGGGAAAATTCGGTTCGGCGGAGGCGGCGGCCCGATTACGTCGGACCACGCACGCCCATCAATGCCTGTGATTTTCGCCGATCAGGGCGACCGAGTCGAACGAGCGCTGATTCGCCTGGTGGCGGCGCATCACGAGCCACATCATCAGGCAGACGAACGTGCCGAACAGCACGATCACGATGGTCACCGGCACGTCGAGCCACACGAGCACGGCATAGAGGCACAGCATCACGAGCACCGAAAGATTCTCGTTGAAGTTCTGCACGGCGATGGAGTGGCCGGCGGAGAGCAGCACGTGGCCGCGATGCTGGAGCAGCGCGTTCATCGGCACGACGAAGAAGCCCGAGAGGCCGCCCACGATCATGAGGAAGATGTACGCGAAAATCAGGTAGCCGGGAACGCGCAAATGGCCGACATGCAGGCCCCAATGCGGCGGAAAGAGATGGCGCGTGTAGAACGCCATGAGCATGACGGCAAGCCCCATGATGATGCCGACCGGCAGCACCGAGAGCGACTTCTTGAGCGGTATGCGCGCGGCCGCGATCATGGCGCCGGCCGCCACGCCCACGGCCACCACGGCCTGCAGCACCGCGCCTTCGGAGAGCGACATGCCGAGCGAGACTTCGGCCCACTTGAGGACGATGAATTGCAGCGTCGCGCCTGCGCCCCAGAAGAGCGTCGTGACCGCGAGCGAGATCTGGCCGAGCTTGTCGCGCCAGAGGATGTTGAAGCAGTCGGCGAAATCGGTGATGAGGCGGATGACACCGTGCTGCTGGCGCGGATAGCGCGCGCCGGTGTCGGGAATACGCAGATTGAAGAGGGCGGCGATCACGTAGATCACCATGATCACGACCATCGCGGCCTCGGCCGGCGTGCTGATCGCGGCGGGCGTATGGCGCAGCACATGCGAGGCGATGTGGGGGCTGATCAACGCGCCGCCGAGCACGGTGCCGAGAATGATCGAGCCGACTGTCGTGCCCTCGATCCAGCCATTGGCGGCGACGAGGCGCTCAGGCGGCAGCAACTCGGTCAAGATGCCGTACTTGGCGGGCGAATACGCCGCCGCGCCGAAACCCACTACACCATAGGCGATCAAAGGATGCGTGCCCGCCAGCATCATGGCGCAGCCGACGACCTTGATCGTGTTCGTGATGAACATCACGCGGCCCTTGGGGCGGGAATCTGCGAAGGCGCCGACGAAGGCGGCAAGAACGACGTAGGAGAGGACGAAGAACAGCTTGAGCAGCGGCGTCATCCAGTTCGGGGCGTGGAGATCTTTCAGCAGTGCAATCGCAGCGATCAGGAGCGCATTGTCGGCCAACGACGAAAAAAACTGCGCGGCCATGATGGTGTAAAAGCCTTTTTTCATCTGATGCGATGCTTTCCTCGCTGCGGTCCGTCCGCCCCGGACGGGTGGGAGGCATCCGGGCTTATTACGTTCGAAATGGGTTGTGCGCAGGGCTTTATATCACGAAAATAGGCGTATTCGGACTAGCACAATCCTTGAGCGCCCGTCAGGCGGGCCTGCGGGGCGCTGAAAACACCCTGTAAGCTCCTGATTCGAAAGCGTCTTTGCGAAAAAATCTCCCATGCCGCGCCCCCTCTCAGCAACGATTCACACCGCCGCTCTCGCCAATAACCTCGCCGTCGTCCGCAAGTACGCGCCAAAGTCGAAAATCTGGGCCGTGGTGAAGGCCAACGCCTACGGGCACGGGCTTGCGCGCGCATTCCCCGGTCTGCGCGCAACCGACGGTTTCGGCCTGCTCGACCTCGAGGAAGCCGTCAAGCTGCGCGAGCTCGGCTGGGCAGGTCCGATCCTCCTGCTCGAAGGCTTTTTCCGGCCGACCGACATCGATGTGATCGACCGCTACAGCCT
Source organism: Paraburkholderia sp. J8-2 (assembly GCF_905220195.1). NCBI lineage: Bacteria > Pseudomonadati > Pseudomonadota > Betaproteobacteria > Burkholderiales > Burkholderiaceae > Paraburkholderia > Paraburkholderia sp. J8-2. Next base: position 164,515 of record NZ_CAJMZA010000004.1, on the reverse strand, counting down.
CACGACCGTCGTGCACAGCGACGAGCAGATGCGCATGCTCGAAATGGCGCGTCTCTCGAAGCCGGTCAACGTTCAGCTCAAGATGAATAGCGGCATGAACCGGCTCGGCTATACGCCCGAGAAGTACCGCGCCGCGTGGGAGCGCGCGCGTGCCTGTGCCGGCATCGGCCAGATCACGCTGATGACGCACTTCGCCGACGCCGACACGCCGCGCGGCGTGAGCGAGCAGATGGCCGCGTTCGAGCGCGGCGCGCAAGGCATTGCGGGTACACGCAGCCTCGCCAATTCGGCCGCCACGCTCTGGCATCCCTCGACGCACTTCGACTGGGTGCGCCCCGGCATCATTCTTTATGGCGCTTCGCCTTCGGGCTTCTCCTCGGCGCTCGAAGGCACGGGCCTGCAGCCGGCCATGACGCTCGCGTCCGAACTCATCGCCACGCAGCACGTCGCCGAAGGGCAGACCGTCGGCTACGGGTCGATTTTCACGGCGCGCAAGCCTATGCGCATCGGCGTGGTGGCGTGCGGTTATGCGGACGGCTATCCGCGCGTCGCGCCCGAAGGCACGCCAGTGATCGTCGACGGCGTGCTCACGCATGTCGTGGGCCGCGTCTCCATGGACATGCTCACCGTCGATCTCACGCCCGTGCACACCGCGGGCGTAGGCGCCCGTGTGGAACTGTGGGGCAACAACCTGCCGATCGACGACGTCGCGAAAGCCTGTGGCACGATCGGCTACGAGCTGATGTGCGCCGTTGCACCGCGCGTACCGGTGCGGGCCGAATAACGCCATGGCAAAGAGCATGGCGAAGGTCAAGACACTGTATACATGTACCGAATGCGGCGGCCAGGCGCCCAAGTGGCAAGGCCAGTGCCCCGCGTGCGGCGCGTGGAACACGCTGGTGGAAGGCGTTGCCGAATCGGCGAGCAGCCACCGCTTTCAGTCGCTCGCGAAGAGCGCGCCGGTGCGGCGTCTCGCCGATATCGAGGCGTCCGACGTGCCGCGCTTCACGACCGGCGTGGGCGAGTTCGACCGCGTGCTGGGCGGCGGTCTCGTCGCGGGTGGCGTGGTGCTGATCGGCGGCGATCCGGGCATCGGCAAGTCGACGCTGTTGTTGCAGTCACTCGCGCAGATCGCGGCGGAGCGTCGCGCGCTCTATGTGAGCGGCGAAGAGTCGGCTGCGCAGATCGCGTTGCGCGCGCAACGACTGGCGCTGCTCGATCCCGGCTCCATGGCGAGCGAACTGCAACTGCTCGCCGAGATTCAGCTCGAAAAGATCCAGGCGACGATCGAGGCCGAGAGGCCCGATGTCGCGGTCATCGACTCGATCCAGACGATCTATTCCGAAGCGCTGACTTCCGCGCCGGGCTCCGTCGCGCAGGTGCGCGAGTGCGCGGCGCAGCTCACCCGTATCGCGAAGCAGTCGGGCACGGCGATCATCATGGTCGGCCACGTGACGAAGGAGGGCAATCTCGCTGGGCCGCGCGTGCTCGAGCATATCGTCGACACCGTGCTGTATTTCGAAGGCGACACGCATTCGTCGTTCCGTCTCGTGCGCGCATTCAAGAACCGCTTCGGCGCGGTCAACGAACTGGGTGTGTTCGCAATGACCGAGAAAGGCTTGCGCGGTGTGGCGAATCCCTCGGCGCTCTTTCTCTCGCAGCACGAGCAGAGCGTGCCGGGCTCATGCGTGCTCGTGACCCAGGAAGGGTCCCGGCCGCTGCTCGTCGAGGTGCAGGCGCTCGTCGACACAGCGCACGTGCCGAATCCGCGGCGTCTGGCCGTCGGCCTCGAACAAAACCGGCTGGCGATGCTGCTGGCGGTGCTGCATCGCCATGCCGGCATTGCGTGCTTCGATCAGGACGTTTTCCTCAATGCGGTGGGCGGCGTGAAAATAACGGAGCCGGCCGCGGATCTCGCCGTGCTGCTCGCCATCCACTCTTCGATGCGTAACAAGGCGTTGCCCAAGGGTCTGATCGTTTTTGGCGAAGTCGGTCTGGCGGGCGAGATCCGACCCTCGCCGCGCGGCCAGGATCGTCTGAAGGAGGCTGCGAAGCTCGGTTTTTCATGCGCGCTGATTCCCCGCGCCAATGCACCGAAACAGCCAATCGAAGGTTTACAGGTGATTGCCGTGGAGCGTCTCGAGGAAGCAATCGACCGGGTACGCGAGCTGGAATGAGCGTGGCGCGCGGGTGCGGAAGCCGTGTACTGTCGCGTAATGATTAGTAACAACCCTGGTTCCGGCTGTAACCATTTCAGACTGCGATTTCCCTATCCTTGGCGCGATGTTCAACCCGTGTCGAGCGGAAAGGATAGCGACTTGAAACAGACTGATACGTCCTTCGGCGGTCGTTCGATCGTCGTGCGCGGCTGCCGGGTATCCGAGCCGCTCATGCAGCCTTGGGGCAGCACCTGCCGGATCGTCGAGTGGATCGATGGCGACGGGCGCATTTCGCGCCGCGTCGTGGCGGAAGACGTGACGGCGGCTGAGGTGCGCAGCACCATTGCGCACCACGTTGAGGGCCGCAAGTACGTGATGTACGACGACGAGCGCTCGCCGCGGCAAACGCTGCCGCGACGCTAAACGAAAAAATGGGCGCTGCAAGGCGCCCATTTTGCTTTGTGCTGACGCTCGGCGCGGCGTGCGCCGCGTGAACTAGCCCCACGGACCGTAGGAGAAGGGTTTTTTCCCGCCAGGTGCGCCCGACGTTTCGGCGCCGTGGACCGGCTGGGCTGACTGGACGGAGTGCGCGCCTTGCGGCTGGCCGGCTGGCTGAAAAGCTGCCGCCTGCATACCGGGCGCGGTCTGCTGCGCTTGCCGGGCGGACATCTCGTCCATCATGGCTTGCAGGACTTCGGCATTGAATAGGGGATGGCGCGAAGCCTCGCCAGGTGTGAGGACCGGCGAAACACAGGTGTCGATCGCCTCCAGACGATCGATCCATGTCTGCAGCGACTCCGACTCGATGATGGCCGCCAGCTCCCGCGTGAGCGCGGCGGCGTCCGCACCGCCGATCGCCTGACCGAGGCTCCAGTGGCGCTCGGCCCAGTCGTCGCGGCCAATGGCCTGGCACAGCGTCTGCCAGAATTTCAGTTCGAGCGCGCCGACGGCGAGCCACCGGCCGTCTTGCGTGCGATAGAGGTTGTAGCAGGGCACGCCGCCGTTGAGCAGGCCGCCGCCAGGCTGCAGCGCCGCGGCGTCGTCGTTGGCCAACGCGACCTGGGCGACCACATTGTGCGCATAGCTCGCGTGCGCCATCGAAACGTCGACGAAACGGCCCTCGCCGCCACGCGCCACATGCCAGAGCGCTGCGAGAATCTGCGTGACCGCGCTGAGCGCGCCGCCGAGCAAGTCGGCGATCTGGAAATTGGGCAGCACCGGCGTGCCGTCGCGCGAAGCCAGTTGGTCGAGCACGCCAGAATAGGCCACATAGTTGATGTCATGGCCCGGATGGCCGGCGAACGGGCCGGTCGTGCCATAGCCCGTGATCGCGCAGTAGACGAGCTTCGGATTGACCTTGCGCAATGTCTCGTAGCCTACGCCGAGGCGGTCCATCACGCCGGGCCGGAAACTTTCGACCAACACGTCGGCGTCGCGGGCGAGCGCGAACAACACCGACCGGCCGCTCTCGGTCTTCAGATCGACGCGGGTTTCGCGCTTGCCGCGATTGACGAGGCGATAGAACGCACCAGGGCGTGCGGCCACTTCGTCCACTGCGCTTTGCATCATCACGCGCGCCGCGTCGCCCGCGCCAGGCGGTTCGATTTTCAGGACGTCGGCGCCCATTTCTGCGAGCCGCAAGGTGGCCACGGGCCCGGGCAGAAGACGGGTCAGATCCAGTACGCGAAGGCCCTGCAATGCGGCGGGTGACGACACTCGTGGCTCCCTGGCGAAGATTCTTGGCGAAAAGCGCGGCTAGCGGCGCGATGGTGGTGCAGTGACGACCTCAGTGGCAACCACAGTGGCCACTATAAGCTGCACTAGCCGATCTGCTCGAGTTCCTCGTGCGCGTCGAGCCATGCGGCTTCGAGCGTTTCGAGGCGCGAGGCAACCTCGGCCTGGCGGCGAATCGCTTCGGTCAGGCGGCTCTTCTGCTCCGGCTCGTAGCTCGCCGGGTCGACGACGAACGCGTCGAGCGTGCTCTTTTCGCCGTTGAGCGCATCCATTTCCTTTTCGATCTTGCCGATTTTCGCCTGTAACGGCTTCTTCAGGTGCGCAACCTTCTGGCGCTGCTCCGCTTCCTGGCGCCGCTGTTCCTTGCGATTGACGTTGTCGGCGCTATTGGCGCCGTTTGCCGCATCCGCCGTGCCAGAAGCGGCTTCCTTGAGCGCCGCACGTTGCTCGGCCGCATGCTGGAGCAGCCAGTCGCGGTAGTCGTCGAGGTCGCCGTCGAACGGTTGCAGACGATGCTTCGCCACCAGCATGAATTGATCGGTCGTCGCGCGCAGCAGATGCCGGTCGTGCGACACGAGGATCAGCGTGCCTTCGAACTGGGCGAGCGCCATGGTGAGCGCGTGGCGCGTTTCGAGGTCGAGGTGGTTGGTCGGCTCGTCGAGCAGCAGCAGGTTGGGCTTTTGCCAGATGATGAGCGCGAGCGCGAGGCGCGCCTTCTCGCCGCCCGAGAATGGCGCGATGGGAGCCGTGGCCATCTCGCCGGGGAAGTTGAAGCCGCCGAGGAAGTCGCGCAGTTCCTGCTCGCGCGTGTCGGGCGCGAGGCGCGCGAGATGCTGGAGCGGCGAGTCGTCGGGGCGCAGCGTTTCGAGCTGATGTTGCGCGAAGTAGCCGATCTGCAGGCCCTTGCCGGTGCGCAGTTCGCCGCTAAGCGCGGCGAGCGTGCCGGCGAGCGTCTTGATCAGCGTGGACTTGCCCTGGCCGTTCGCGCCGAGCAGGCCGATGCGCTGGCCGTTCTGGATCGAGAGCGTGACGCGTTCGACGATGGGCGTTTCGCCGCCGTCCTCGGCCCGGTAGCCACAGCGCACGTCCTCCATCACGAGCATGGGGTTGGGTGCGGAGTCGGGCGTGCGGAACTCGAATGTGAACGGCGAGCTTGCATGCGCGGGCGCGATCAGCTCCATCTTTTCCAGTGCCTTCACGCGGCTTTGCGCCTGGCGCGCCTTGGTGGCCTTGGCCTTGAAGCGGTCGATGAAGCTTTGCAGATGCGCGACGGTGCGCTGCTGCTTTTCGTACGCGCTTTGCTGGAGCGCCAGTTGTTGCGCGCGCAAGATCTCGAACTGCGAGTAATTGCCGCCGTAACGCTTGATCTGCTGGTTTTCCAGGTGCAGCGTGACATTGCAGATCGAATCGAGGAATTCGCGGTCGTGCGAAATCACGACGAGCGTGCCGGGATAGCGGTGCAGCCAGTCTTCGAGCCAGACGATCGCGTCCAGGTCCAGGTGGTTCGTGGGTTCGTCGAGCAGCAGCAGGTCGGAGCGGCACATGAGCGCCTGCGCGAGGTTCAGGCGCATGCGCCAGCCGCCCGAGAAGCTCGCCACGGGCTGGCGCGTTTGCTCGAGCGTGAAACCGAGGCCGAGCAGCAGCGCTTCGGCGCGCGCGGGGGCCGTGTAGCCGTCGGCGTCGGCGAACGCGCCGTGCGCATCGGCTTCGGCCGCGCCGTCGTGTGCGGCCGACGCAGCGGCGATGCGGGCCTCGATTTCGCGCAGTGCGGCGTCGCCGTCGAGCGCGTAGTCGAGCGCGGTGCGGTCCACCGCCGGGGTTTCCTGCGCGACGTGCGCGATGCGCCAGGACGGCGGCAGCGAGAAGTCGCCGGCGTCCGCGTGCAGTTCGCCGCGCAGCACGGCGAACAGGGTCGATTTGCCCGCGCCGTTCGCGCCGATGAGACCGACCTTTTCGCCGGGGTTCAGCGTGAACGAGGTCTGTTCGAAAAGCGGCTTGGTGCCGCGGGCAAGACTGAATTGGTTGAAGCGGATCACGACGGCGCCGGCGGGAAGAAAACGAAGGAAAGCGCTATTTTAGACTGTGTGGGGCTCCGGCCGGCATTGGCCGAACGGCTAGCCGTTTGGTCGAGTGCTAATTCCACGCTTTCTCACGTAGACTGGCGCTTTTCCACGGGAGAGCCAGAGATGACTTCGATCTATTCGTTTTCGGCGCAACCGCTCGGCGGCGGCGAGCCGGTGAGCCTCGAGCGCTATACGGGCAAGGTGCTCCTGATCGTCAACACCGCGAGCGAGTGCGGGTTCACGCCGCAGTACGCGGGCCTGCAAAAGCTCCACGACCAGTACACCGCGCGCGGGCTCGCGGTGCTCGGCTTTCCATGCAACCAGTTCGGCAAGCAGGAGCCCGGCGACGCCGCGCAGATCGGCAGCTTCTGTGAGAAGAACTACGGCGTCACGTTTCCGATGTTCGAGAAGATCGACGTGAACGGGGCGAACGCGCACCCGCTGTATCGCTGGCTCACGGGCGAGGCACCGGGGCTCCTCGGGCTCGAAGGCATCAAGTGGAACTTCACGAAATTTCTGGTCGACCGTAGCGGCAGCGTGGTGAAGCGCTACGCGCCCATGACGAAGCCCGAGGCCATTGCAGCGGACATCGAAAAGCAGCTCTGAGCGGCGGCTGGCGGCAAAGGCGCGCGTTATAGAATCGGCGCGAAGAGCCGCGCGAGGTGCATCGTGATCTTGCGCCACGCCGGCGCGTCGCGGTACTCGCTGCGGTCGATCTCGAACGTCTCTTCGAAGTCGCGCAGCAGCATCGCTTCGACTTCGGCCGCGAAGCCGCGATGCACCGTCAGCACCATGATCTCGAAGTTCAGGCGAAACGACCGGTTGTCGAGATTCGCGCTGCCGATGGCCGCGGCCACGTCATCGATCAGCACAACCTTCTGGTGCAGGAAGCCCGGCTTGTAGCGGAAGATGCGGATGCCTGCGCGCACCGCATCGAAGGCGTACAGCATGGACGCTTCGAACACCACGTAATGGTCGCGCCGGCTCGGGATCATGATGCGCACGTCCACGCCGCGCAGCGCCGCGAGGCGCAGCGCCGAGAACACGGCTTCGTCGGGCACGAGGTAGGGCGTGGTGATCCACAGGCGTTTTTTCGCGGCATTGATCGCCTCGACGAAAAAGAGCGAGCAGGTCTCCTGGCGGTCGGCCGGACCCGTGGGCAGGACGAGGCAGTACATGTCGTCGCCGTCGCGCGGCACAACGGGGGGCGGTTCGCAGCCGGGGAGTTGCTGGGTGGCCCAGTACCAGTCTTCGGTGAAGGCGAACTGCACGTTGGCGACCGCTGGTCCGCGCAGTTCGATATGTGTATCGCGCCAGGGTGAGAGGCGTGCATTCGCGCCGAGGTATTCGATGCCCACGTTGTGGCCGCCCACGAACGCGTGCTGGCCGTCCACCACGACGATCTTGCGGTGGTTACGGAAGTTGAGCTGGAAGCGGTTGACGAAGTGGCGTTTCGTGGAGAACGGGTGCACTTCCACGCCGCCGTCCTGCAACTCGTGCACGTAGCTGGCGGGCAGGTCGAACGAGCCGATGCTGTCATACAGCAAGTACGCGCGCACGCCGCGTTTCGCGCAGTCGAGCAGCACGTCCTTGAGCATGTCGCCGAGCGCGTCGGCGCGCACGATGAAGAATTGCACGATCACGTAGTGCCGGGCGCGTTCGATGGCATCGAAGATGGCGGAGAAGGTCGCATCACCATTCACGAGTGTGCGCACGGCATTGCCCGGCACGAGCGGCATGCCGCCGAGGCGCGCGAACGTGCGGATCACGCGCACGCCCAGTTCGTCGGCTGGCCATTCGCCCGCGGAGACTAGCTTGTCCCAGTCGGGCGCGGGAGCGCGTGAGCGCAACGTTTCGTTGCGCAGGCGCCGTGCGTCGGCATAGCCCGCGAACTTGCTGCGGCCGAGAAAGAGATACGGGACGAGCGTGAGGTAGGGCATCGTCGCGAGCGAGACGGCCCAGGCGATCGCGCCCTGCGAGGTGCGCGTGTTGAGGATTGCGTGGCACGCCGCGATCAGCCCAAACAGATGGATGATCGCGAGCAGCGTGCCGAGGTGTAACCAGTCGAATCGCATAGATGCGTGGGACGCTCCTTCAGCCGAACGCAGGGCCGGCCCGCGCCGGGAAGCGCACGGCCGGAGGGCTCAATCTTACCGAACCCGTTGCGACGACGGCTATCGGCCCAGTCCTGCACACAGCGAGACGCGGCGCACAGGCGCCGCGTCGTGTTCGCGCATTGCGCTCAGACCGTTAGACCCTAAGATCCTCAGACCGGCAAGTCACAGGCCTGGATCAGGAAAACCTGATCGTCGCCGGCGCTCGTCGAGAGCCAGACGAGCTCGAGGCCGCCGAACGCCGCTTCCACGTGCTCGCGCTCGTTGCCGATTTCGACCACCAGCACGCCGTCGTCGGTGAGCCAGTTGCGTGCGTCCTTGATGATGCGGCGCACGATGTCCATGCCGTCCGCGCCGCCCGCAAGCGCCATTTCCGGCTCGTGGCGGTACTCGGGCGGCAGCGCCTGCATCGAATCGGCGTTCACGTACGGCGGGTTCGTGATGATCACGTCGTAGCGGCGCTCGGGCAGCGGTGCGTACAGGTCGCCTTCGAAGAGGGCGATGCGTTCGTCGAGATCGTGTTCGTGCACATTGCGCCTGGCCACTTCGAGCGCGGGCGCGGAGAGGTCGACGGCGTCGATATCGGCGTTCGGGAACGCGTGCGCCGCGAGAATCGCGAGGCTGGCCGAGCCGGTGCACAGTTCCAGCACCGCGGTGACCTGCTCGGGATCTTCCACGTAGGGCTGCAGGCCGTCTGCGAGCAGCTCGCCGATGAACGAGCGCGGCACGATGACGCGCTCGTCCACGTAGAAGCGCAGGCCGTGCATCCACGCTTCCTGCGTGATGTAGGCGGCGGGCACGCGCTCGGTCGCGCGGCGCTCGATCACGCCGAGCACCTTGTCGATTTCCTCGGGCGTGAGGCGCGCGTCGAGAAACGGGTCGAGCAGGTCGAGCGGCAAATGCAGCGTGTGCAGGATCAGGTACGCCGCTTCGTCGTAGGCGTTGTTCGAGCCGTGGCCGAAGGCGAGCTGTGCGGCCGAAAAGCGCGAGACGCCGTAGCGCAGCAGGTCGCGCACAGTGGCAAAAGTAGCGGCTAGCGGATGGGTCATGTTCTGGACTCCGGAGCGTGTTCGGTTGGCCGTCAGGCGATCAGCTGTTCGAGCACGCGGCGATAGATGTTCTTGAGCGGATCGATGAATTTCACTTCGATGTGCTCATCGATCTTGTGGATGCTGGCGTTGGGCGGCCCGAATTCGACCACCTGCTCGCACATGCGCGCGATGAAGCGGCCGTCGGACGTGCCGCCCGTGGTCGAGAGTTCGGTGGTGACGCCGGTTTCGTCGTGGATCGCTTTTTCGAGTGCGCTCGAGAGCGCGCCGCGCGGCGTAAGGAAGGGCAGGCCGCTCACGCTCCAGTGCAGGTCGTATTCGAGGCCGTGCTTGTCGAGGATGGCGTGCACGCGCTTTTGCAGGCCTTCCACGGTGCTGGCGGTCGAGAAGCGGAAGTTGAACATCACGTCGGCATGGCCCGGGATCACGTTGCTCGCGCCGGTGCCGCTGTGCATGTTCGAGACCTGCCACGTGGTGGGCGGGAAGTATTCGTTGCCGTCGTCCCACTTTTCAGCGACGAGTTCGGCAAGCGCGGGAGCCAGCAGATGCACCGGGTTTTTCGCGAGATGCGGATAGGCAATATGCCCCTGCACGCCCTTCACGACGAGCTTGCCCGACATCGAGCCGCGGCGGCCGTTCTTCACGCAGTCACCGAGCGTGTTGGTCGAGGTCGGCTCACCGACGATGCAGTAATCCATCTTCTCGCCGCGCGCCTGCAGCGCCTCGACGACCTTCACGGTGCCGTCGGTCGCCGGGCCTTCCTCGTCGCTCGTGATGAGGAAGGCGATCGCGCCACGATGTTGCGGATGCGCCGCCACGAACTCTTCGCTTGCCACCACGAAGGCCGCAAGCGAGGTCTTCATGTCGGCGGCGCCACGGCCGTAGAGCACGCCGTCGCGGTGCGACGGCTGGAACGGCGGCGAACTCCATTGTTCGATGGGGCCGGTCGGCACGACGTCGGTATGGCCCGCGAAGGCAAGCAGCGGGCCTTGCGCGCCCGCGGTGCCGCGCTTGACGGCCCACAGGTTCGTCACGCCGTTGGATTCGATCGTTTCGCACGCGAAGCCGAGCGCGCCAAGGCGTTCGGTCATGATGCGCTGGCAGTGCTGGTCGTCGGGCGTGACGGACGCGCGCGCGATCAGGGCTTCGGTAAGGGCGAGGGTGGCGGACATAAAAAGACCACTTTCAATAAAAATGCCGGCACAGCTGACGGAGCAGGGGCCGGCAACAACTTGTCATGACCGTATGCGCTCGATCTTCCATGGAGCAGATCGGGCGCACCGGTCTCATGCGGCGCTCAGGCGAACAGCTCCGCATACTGGTCGGCGGAAAAGCCAAGCGTCTTCACGCGGCCGTTCACCACGACTACGGGCCGCTTGATGATCGACGGCTTGTGGATCATCAGCGCAATCGCGCCGGCGGTCGTGTCGGCTTCGGCCTTGTGCACGTCCGACAGGCCGCGCCACGTCGTGCCGCGCTTGTTGATGAGCTGATCGAGCGACACGTCCTTGAGCCAGTCCTGGACGAGTGCGTTCGAAACGCCCGCCTTCTTGAAGTCGTGAAACTCGAACTCGACGCCGTGCTCTTCGAGCCATACGCGGGCCTTCTTCACGGTGTCGCAGTTCGGAATGCCGTAGACAACGGTTTTGGCGGACTTCGCCATCAGTCGCCTCGCAGCAGCTCGTTCAGGCCGACCTTGGCGCGCGTCTTCGCGTCGACCTTCTTGACGATCACGGCGCAGTACAGGCTGTGCGAGCCGTCCTTCGAGGGCAGGTTGCCCGCGACCACGACCGAGCCCGCCGGAATACGGCCATACGAGACTTCGCCGGTTTCGCGGTCGTAAATCTTGGTCGACTGGCCGAGGTACACGCCCATCGAGATGACCGAGTTCTCTTCGACGATCACGCCTTCCACGACTTCCGAGCGCGCGCCGATGAAGCAGTTGTCTTCGATGATGACCGGATTGGCCTGCAGCGGCTCCAGCACGCCGCCGATGCCCACGCCGCCCGAGAGGTGCACGTTCTTGCCGATCTGCGCGCACGAACCGACCGTCGCCCACGTGTCGACCATCGTGCCTTCATCGACGTACGCGCCGATGTTGGTGTACGACGGCATCAGCACGACGTTCTTCGCGATGAACGAGCCGCGGCGCGCGATAGCCGGCGGCACCACGCGGAAGCCGCCCGCGGCGAAGTCTTCGGCCGTGTAGTTGGCGAACTTCGAGGGCACCTTGTCGTAGAACTGGCTGTAGCCGCCCGCGGGCATCGGCGCGTTGTCTTCCAGGCGGAACGACAGCAGCACGGCCTTCTTCACCCACTGGTTGACGACCCAGTCGCCGTCCTTCTTCTCGGCGCAGCGCAGCGCGCCTTTGTCCAGTTCGGCGATGACGTGGGCGACGGCTTCGCGCACGTCGTTCGGGGCCGACTTGGGCGAAAAGTCGGCGCGGTTTTCCCAGGCGGTGTCGATGATCTGCTGAAGTTGTTGCGACATGGTGGTGATTTCGTGAGAGTAATGGTTGAAAGCGGTGTTGCGCGCAGCGAGGCAGGACCCCGGCGCGCAGGCAAAAGCTTTACGGTTTGAGCGAGCGGCAGAACTCGACGATGCGCTGCGCGCCCTCGATGCACTCCTCGACGTCGGCGACGAGCGCCATGCGGACGAAGTCTTTACCCGGATTCGTGCCATGCGCCTCGCGCGCGAGGAACGAGCCGGGCAGAACCGTCACATTATAGTCGGCGTAGAGACGCTGGGCGAACGCGGTGTCCGAGAGGCCGGTGCGCGCGACGTTGGCCCAGAGGTAGAACGCGGCGTCGGGCAATTTCACGTCGAGCACGTCGGCGAGCATGGGCGTGACGGTCGAGAACTTCTTCAGGTATTTCGCGCGGTTTTCGCGCACGTGCGCCTCGTCGCCCCAGGCCGCGATGCTGGCGGACTGCCAGACCGGCGACATGGCCGAGCCGTGGTAGGTGCGGTACAGCAGGAACTGCTTGAGGATGGCGGCGTCCCCGGCCACGAAGCCCGAGCGCATGCCGGGCGCGTTCGAGCGCTTGGAAAGGCTCGACAGCATGACGAGACGCTCGAAGCCGCGGCCCAGCTTGTGCGCCGCTTCGAGACCGCCGAGCGGCGGATTCGCTTCGTCGAAATAGATTTCCGAGTAACACTCGTCCGAGGCGATGACGAAGCCATAGCGGTCGGAGAGCGCGAACAACTCGCGCCAGTCGTCGAGCGTGATCACGGCGCCCGTGGGGTTGCCCGGCGAGCACACGTACAGCAGCTGCGTGCGCGCCCAGACTTCTTCAGGAACCTGCGAATAGTCGCAGGCGAAGTTGCGGGCCGGATCGCTGTTCACGAAGTACGGCTCGCCGCCGCCCAGCAGCGCGGCGCCTTCGTAGATCTGGTAGAAAGGGTTCGGGCAGAGTACGATCGCCCGCTTTGCCGGATCTTTCACGCCCGCTGTCGGGTCGACCACGGCCTGCGCCAGTGCGAAAAGCGCCTCGCGCGAGCCCGAAACGGGCAGGATTTCCGTGTTCGCGTCGATGGCCGGCAGTCCGTAGCGCGCCTTCACCCAGTTCGCAATCGACTCGCGCAGCGCCGGGGTGCCCGCCGTGGCTGGGTACGACGAGAGGCCATCGAGCGATGCCACGATGGCGTCGCGGATCAGCGCAGGCGTGGGGTGTTTCGGCTCGCCGATCCCGAAGCTGATATGGCGCAGGCCGGCTTTCGGCGTGACGTCCTTGAAGAGTACGCGCAGCTTTTCGAAGGGATAGGACTGAAGGGTGTCGAGTAGCGGATTCACTTGGGCGTCGGACAGGCGTGGGCGAAAGACGGATGGCGTGGCGCGCAGGATGGGAGCGGCCGGTGCGGGCCGGCGAGCCAGTTGCGCTGCGCTCGGCTTGGCTCGGCGAAAAACACAGAGGCGCGGCCTTGGAACTGCAAGCGCTCGATTATAGCGTGGCGTCGTTGCTGCTGCGGGCGCCAGCCGGAACCCGCCCTGGCGCAGCCGGTGCTCGCCGGACGACGAGACAAAGGAAAAGCATGGAATTTTCGAATCACGTTCCGAACAGCGGCGCCAGCGCTGTGAACGCGCGGCCGGGCCAAGGGAAACGCGAGCAATGAGCCAGAGCACCAGCTTGCGCGCCGCATGGCCGACGCTCGCCATCATGATTGGCGCGTCCGTATGGGGTTTCGTCTGGTATCCGCTGCGCATGCTGGCGGCCGCCGGGCTCACCGGCACGGCATCGAGCGCCGCGACGAGCGCAGCCGGCTGCCTCTTCGTGCTGGTGCTGCGCTGGCGCTCGCTCGCGACCGTGCGCTGGCACTGGGTCCTGCCGATGCTCGGGCTTGCTGCGGGCGTGACCAATGTGGGTTTCGTGTGGGGCGCGATTCACGGCGAAGTGATGCGCGTGCTGCTGCTCTTTTATCTGACCCCGGCGTGGACGGCGATCTTCGCGCACTTCATCCTGCACGAACGCCTGAACTGGGCGGGAGGCGCGCTCGCGACGCTTTCGCTGCTGGGTGCGATCCTGATGCTCTGGTCGCCGAAACTCGGCGTGCCGCTGCCCGCCAACGCCGCCGAATGGGCGGGTTTGATCGGCGGCATGGGCTTCGCGATGAGCAATGTGCTCGTGGTGAAGACGAGCCGCGTGCTGCCGCATATGAAGCCGGAGATGCGCACCGCCGTGATCTTCGCGGGCGCGGCGCTGTTCGGCGCGCTGACTTCGTGCTTCGAGCCGATGTCGGCCGCTCCGGCTGGCGAGCATCTCGCGCGCGTCGTGCTGCTGGTGCTCGCGCTCGGCATCGTGCTCGGCACCAACAACATGCTGGTTCAGTACGGGCTTGCCCGCGTGCCGGCTAACCGCGCGTCGATCATCATGCTGTTCGAGATCGTCGTCACGGCGCTCACGTCGTGGCTCTTCGCGGGCGAGACGCCGGGCCCGCGCGAATGGGCGGGCGGCGCGTGTATCGTGCTCGCTTCCTTGCTGTCGAGCTGGGTGCACCGCGCGCAGGACGCGCGCAAGCGCGGCGCACACGTGAGCGCCGACGCGAGCGTCATGACCCATGCCGACGCAAGCCGCACCGATGACGCGGACGTCGCCGACGGTAACGGCCCCGGCGGCGACGATGGCAACGGCGATGGCAACCCAGGCGGCGGCTCGGGTCCAGGGCCTTCCCGCGCGCGGAATGGCGCGCGTGCGATGGTATGATTGCCGCTGATTCCCGCCGACCGCTCGCGCGCATGCGCGTTCGTGCGGCGAGCCGTGGCGCCTGCCTTGTGCGCACTGCGCCGCCGTGCGATCGATACCGGATTCGCGGCGGCAAGCGACGTACGGCACGGGCGGTCCCGTTCACCACTATTCAAACAGCGATATCGCCGTGCGTCTGACCTCGATTAAACTCGCTGGCTTCAAATCATTCGTCGATCCCACGCATTTCCAGGTTCCGGGCCAACTCGTCGGAGTGGTCGGGCCGAATGGCTGCGGGAAATCCAACATCATCGACGCGGTGCGCTGGGTGCTGGGTGAATCCCGGGCGTCCGAGCTGCGTGGCGAGTCGATGCAGGACGTCATCTTCAACGGTTCCACCGCGCGCAAGCCGGGCAGCCGCGCGAGCGTCGAACTGGTGTTCGACAACGCGGACGGCCGCGCCGCCGGGCAGTGGGGCCAGTATGCCGAGATTGCCGTGAAGCGCGTGCTCACGCGTGACGGCACATCGAGCTACTACATCAACAACCTGCCGGCGCGCCGGCGCGATATCCAGGACATCTTCCTCGGCACGGGCCTCGGCCCGCGCGCCTACGCGATCATCGGGCAGGGCATGATTGCGCGGATCATCGAGGCGAAGCCCGAAGAGCTGCGCGTGTTCCTCGAAGAGGCCGCGGGTGTTTCGAAGTACAAGGAACGCCGCCGCGAGACCGAAAACCGTCTGCACGACACGCGTGAAAACCTCACGCGTGTCGAGGACATCGTGCGCGAACTGTCCAACAACCTCGAAAAGCTCGAGGGTCAGGCAGTCGTCGCCACGAAATTCCGCGAGCTGCAGTCCGAGGGCGAGGAAAAGCAGCGCCTTCTGTGGCTCTTGCGCAAGAACGAGGCGGCGGGCGAGCAGCAACGCCAGCAGCGCGCGATCGAGCAGGCGCAGATCGACCTCGAGCGGCATACCGCGCAGCTGCGCGAAGTGGAAGCGCAGCTCGAAACACTGCGCGTGGCGCACTACTCCGCAAGCGACGCCATGCAGGGCGCACAGGGCTCGCTCTATGAAGCGAACGCCGAGGTGAGCCGTCTCGAAGCCGAGATCAAGTTCATCGTCGAGTCGCGCAACCGCGTGCAGGCGCAGATCGCCGCGCTCACCGCGCAGCGCGAGCAATGGCAAGTCCAGGCGCAGAAGGCGCAGGACGATATCGAAGACGCCGAAGAGCAACTGGCGATCGCCGAGGAAAAGGCGGCGCTCGCGGAGGAAGACGCAGCGGCAAAGCAGGAAGCCTTGCCCGCGCTCGAAAACCGCTGGCGCGACGCCCAGGCGCAACTGAACGACGAGCGCGCGGGCATCGCGCGCACCGAGCAGGCCATCAAGCTCGAAGCCGCGCACCAGCGCAACGCCGACCAGATGCTTCAGCAGCTTCAGCAACGCCATGAGCGGCTGAAGTCGGAGGAAGGCGGGCTCGACGCGCCGGACGAAGCCCAGCTCGAAGAGCTGCGCATGCAATTGGCCGAGCAGGAAGAAGTGCTGCACGAAGCGCAAGCGCGTCTTGCGGATGCGCAGGAAACGGTGCCGCGCCTCGACGCGGAGCGCCGCGCCGCGCACGAGCGCGTGCAGGCTGAAAACGCGCAGATCCACCAGTTCGAAGCGCGTCTGGCCGCACTCAAGCAGTTGCAGGAAAACGTACAGACGGAGGGCAAGATCCAGCCGTGGCTCGAGCGTCACGAACTGGGCGCGTTGCCGCGGCTGTGGAAGAAGCTGCACGTGGAAGCGGGCTGGGAAACGGCGCTCGAAGCCGTGCTGCGCGAGCGGCTCGCCGCGCTCGAAGTGTCGAACCTCGACTGGGTGAAGGCATTCGCGAGCGACGCGCCGCCCGCGAAGCTCGCGTTCTATTCGCCGCCTGCCGCGGGGCCGGCAAGCGCCGCGCCTGCGGGCCTCACGCCGTTGCTTTCGCTCGTGCGTATCGACGACGCGGGCCTGCGTGCCGTGCTCACCGAATGGCTCGGCTCGACTTACGTTGCCAACGATCTCGCCGAGGCGCTTGGTCAGCGCGCGCAACTGCCGGCTAGCGGCGCGTTCGTCGTAAAGGCCGGTCACGTGGTGACGCGCGTGGGCGTGCAACTGTACGCCGCCGACACCGAGCAGGCCGGCATGCTCGCGCGTCAGCAGGAGATCGAGAATCTCGATCGCCAGGTGCGCGCTCAAGCATTGCTCGCCGATGAGGCACGCACCGCTGTCGTGCGCGCGGAAGCCGCGCACACGCAAGCCGCGCAGGTGCTCACGGAAGTGCGCCAGCAGGCCGAACGTGCGACCCAGCGCGTGCACGCCCTGCAGATGGATGTGCTCAAGCTCACGCAGGCGCATGAGCGCTACACGGCGCGCAGCACGCAGATCCGCGAAGAGCTGGACGAGATTCGCACGCAGATCGAAGAGCAGCGCGCGCTGCGGGCGGAGTCGGAAGCGAACTTCGAACGCCACGACGTCGAACTCGCCGAACTGCAAGCCCGTTTCGAGGACAACCAGCTCGCGTTCGAAGCGCTCGACGAGGAACTCGGCGCGGCGCGCAACGAGGCGCGCGATCTCGAACGCGCGGCAGCGGACGCGCGCTTTGCGGCGCGCAACATGGCGAACCGCATCGAAGAGCTCAGGCGCAACATCCAGGTCGCGCACGATCAGAGCGAACGCGTGGCCGCTTCGCTCGAAGACGCGCGCGCCGAGCTGGAAACGATCAACGAGCAGACCGCACACACGGGCCTGCAGGATGCGCTGGAAATTCGTGCGCAGAAGGAAGACACGCTGCGCGCTGCGCGCGCCGAACTCGACGACTTGACCGCAAAGCTGCGCGCCGCCGACGAAACGCGTCTCGCGGCGGAGCGCGCGCTGCAGCCGCTGCGCGACCGTATCACCGAGCTTCAGTTGAAGGAACAGGCGGCCCGCCTCAATGGCGAGCAGTTTGTCGAGCAGCTTCAGGCGGCTGGCGTAGACGAGGCCGCGCTGCAGGAAAAGCTCACGGCCGACATGAAGCCGTCGTACCTGCAAGGCGAAGTCACACGCATCAACAATGCGATTGCCGCGCTCGGGCCGGTCAATATGGCGGCGCTCGACGAGCTGGCCGCGGCCAAGGAGCGCAAAACTTTCCTCGACGCCCAGTCGGCCGACCTCACGAGCGCGATCGAGACGCTCGAGGACGCGATCCGCAAGATCGACCAGGAAACGCGCACGCTGCTGCAAGGCACCTTCGACGAAGTGAACCGTCATTTCGGCGAATTGTTCCCGCGCCTCTTCGGTGGCGGCCAGGCGAAGCTCATCATGACCGGCGACGAGATTCTCGACGCGGGCGTACAGGTGATGGCGCAGCCGCCCGGCAAGAAGAATTCGACGATTCACCTGCTTTCGGGCGGCGAGAAGGCGCTCACGGCCACGGCCCTCGTGTTCGCGATGTTCCAGCTCAACCCGGCGCCTTTCTGTCTGCTCGACGAAGTGGACGCGCCGCTCGACGACGCGAACACCGAACGTTTTGCGAACCTCGTTCGCGCGATGTCGGACAAAACACAGTTCCTGTTCATTTCGCACAACAAGATTGCCATGGAGATGGCGCAGCAGCTTATTGGCGTGACGATGCAGGAGCAGGGCGTGTCGCGCATCGTCGCGGTCGACATGGAAACAGCGGCGGGTTTCGCCCAGAATACGGTCTAATCGATTTACACGGTCTAACGGACGGCGCGCGTTGCGCGGCCGGCGGCGCCATCGGTGAGGCAGCCGCCGCGCGCAATGCGCTTGCCACAGAAACGGCGCGCACAACGAGCGCGCTGTCGAATAAGAATTGCTGATGGAGCATGCATGGATGAGTTGACTCTCGGGTTGATCGGCGCGGGCGCCGTGGTAGTCGGGGGCGTGGTGGTGTACAACGCGTGGCAAGGCGCGAGGGTGCGCCGACGCATGCCGCGCCCAATGCCCGAAGAGGCGGTCGAGGCGCCGCAGCGCGACGAGTTCCAGGAGCAAAGCCCGTTCATCGAGCCGGCGCATGCACCGTCGCGTCGCGAGCCATCGCTCGCCGGCGCAGCGGAGGCCGAGCGCGTGGAGCCGGGCTTTGGGACTGTGGCGCCGCTCGACACTCCGGCCGACATCCAGGCGGAAACGACGACCCCTAACGGCTTTCCTGCGGAAGCAGCGGCTACCGAGGAGAGCGGTGAAACGGCGCCAGCCGCAAGCGCGGCTGTTCCCGAATCCGTGAAGGACGACGCCGACGAAGCCGAGCGCATCGAACCCGTCATGCCGGCCGCCACGACGATCTCTTCGGCGCCGCCGGCCGTGGTCGACCGACGTATCGACTGTATTGTGCCGATCCGGCTTGGTGCTTCTGTGCCGGGCGAGCGCGTGATTCCGTTTGCGCAGCGCTTGCGCCGCGCGGGCAGCAAGCCGGTGCACATCGAAGGCAAACCCGAAGGGGGCGACGGCTGGGAGCTGCTGCAAAGCGGCGTGCGCTACGAGGAGCTGCGCGCTGCTGCGCAACTCGCGAACCGCAACGGCCCGCTCAACGAACTCGAGTTTTCCGAATTCGTGACCGGCGTGCAGCAGTTTGCCGACGCGCTCGATGCCGCGCCCGAGTTTCCGGACATGATGGAAACAGTTGCGATGGCGCGCGAACTGGACGGCTTCGCGGCGCAATGCGACGCGCAACTTTCCATCAACGTGATGTCGGACGGCGCGCCTTGGTCGGCAAACTACGTGCAGGCCGTGGCCGCGCAGGACGGCCTGCTGCTTTCGCGCGACGGCACCCGCTTCGTGAAGCTCGACGCGAAGCAGAGTCCCGTGTTCATGCTGCAGTTCGGCGACACCAACTTCCTGCGCGACGACCTCACGTACAAGGGCGGCGAGTTGATTACGCTGATCCTCGACGTGCCCGTGGCCGATGAAGACATCCTGCCGTTCCGCCTCATGTGCGACTACGCGAAGTCGCTTGCGGAGCGCATTGGCGGGCGCGTGGTCGACGACCAGCGCCGGCCGCTGCCGGAGTCCGTGCTGCAGTCGATCGACAAACAGCTCATGACGCTTTACGCGAAGCTGGAGCAGGCCGGCATTCCGGCCGGCTCGCCGGCCACGCGGCGGCTGTTCAGCCAGTAACGCCGCAGGCCTGTAGCCGGCCGGCAGACAAGGCGCGGTGCCGTAAAGGCGCCGCGCCTTTTTTGCGTGCGCGTGGCGCGGCGCGCTTGGCACGGGCGGATAGGGGTGATCGGTCATGGAGGGGCGAGCGCCGTTACTGGCACAAGTGATGTAGTGCGTTCAAGCTCGCACTGCCGGACCCCGGCGTCAATGCTGCCAATGCAGCGTTAGCCATTCGGCCAGGACCTTGGGGGAGGCCCGTTCGGCGGCGCACGAAGAATGCCCGAAGTTAGCCTTTCGGCCGATGCGACACGCGCCGCTTCCTGAGATAATCTGACGTCCGAAATCATTTCCATCTGCGAGTCGCCCAAGGCATGGTCCGTCATCCCGCCCGTCCTCCCGAAGAAGCCACCGCTGCGCAGCGCGCGGTGTGGTTGCGCGCCGAACTCGAGCGTGCGAATCACGCCTACTACGTGCTCGACCGGCCGGAGCTGCCCGACGCGGAATACGACAAGCTGTTCGGCGAGCTTCAGCAAATCGAGGCCGCGCATCCCGATCTCATCACGCCCGATTCGCCCACTCAGCGCGTGGGCGGCGAAGTCGCCGGGGGCTTCGAGCCCGTGGTGCACGACGTGCCGATGCTTTCGCTGAACAACGGCTTTGCGGATGAGGACATTGTCGCGTTCGACAAGCGCGTGGCCGATGCGCTCGGCAAGATCGAGGGCGCCGAAGTCGGCGCAGTCGAATACGCCGCTGAACTCAAGTTCGACGGCCTCGCCATCTCGCTGCGCTATGTCGACGGCGTGTTCGTCCAGGCGTCCACGCGCGGCGACGGCGCGACCGGCGAGAACGTCACGGAGAACGTGCGCACGATCCGCTCGCTGCCGCTGCGCCTGAAGGGCAAGCGCGTGCCGAAGGTGCTCGACGTGCGTGGCGAGGTGCTGATGTTCCGCCGCGACTTCGAGCGCATGAACCAGCGTCAGCGCGACGCCGGCCACAAGGAATTTGCGAACCCGCGCAACGCGGCGGCGGGCAGCCTGCGTCAGCTTGATCCGAAGATCACCGCGCAGCGGCCGCTCTCGTTCTTCGCTTACGGCATCGGCGTTCTCGAGGGCGAGCCGATGCCGGCCACCCATAGCGAACTGCTCGACTGGTACGCGGAAATGGGCTTGCCGGTCAATTCCGAGCGTGCGGTCGTGAAAGGCGCGCAAGGTCTGCTGGAATTCTTCCGCGCCGTGGGCGAGAAGCGCGATGGCCTGCCGTACGACATCGACGGCGTGGTCTACAAGGTGAATCGCCGCGACGAGCAGGACGCGCTCGGCTTCGTTTCGCGCGCGCCGCGCTTCGCGCTCGCGCACAAGTTCCCGGCGCAGGAAGCGCTCACGAAGCTGCTGGCCATCGACGTGCAGGTGGGCCGCACTGGCGCGATTACGCCGGTTGCGCGGCTCGAGCCGGTGTTCGTCGGCGGCGCGACGGTGACGAACGCCACGCTGCACAACGAAGACGAAGTGCGCCGCAAGGACATCCGCATCGGCGACACGGTGATCGTGCGGCGCGCCGGCGACGTGATTCCCGAGGTGGTCAGCGCGCTCATGGACCGCCGACCGGCCGACGCCCAGGAGTTCGTGATGCCGACCGAATGCCCGGTCTGTGGATCGCGTATCGAGCGTCTGCCCGACGAGGCGATCGCTCGCTGTACAGGCGGTCTCTTCTGTCCGGCGCAACGCAAGCAGGCGCTCTGGCACTTCGCCCAGCGCCGCGCGCTCGATATCGACGGCCTGGGCGAGAAGATCATCGACCAGCTGGTTGACCAGAACCTCGTGCGCACGCCCGCCGATCTTTTCAATCTCGGCTTCGGCACGCTCGCGCAGCTCGATCGCATGGCCGACAAATCGGCGCAAAACCTGCTCGACTCGCTTGAAAAGGCCAAGTCCACGACGCTTGCGCGTTTTATCTACGCGCTCGGCATCCGGCACGTGGGTGAGTCGACGGCAAAGGATCTCGCCAAACACTTTGGCTCGCTCGATCCGATCATGAGCGCTTCGGTCGAGGAACTGCTCGAAGTCAACGATGTGGGGCCGATCGTCGCGCTCGCCATTCACGAGTTTTTTGCGGAAGAGCATAACCGCACGGTGATCGAGCAACTGCGCGCGCCGGGCAAAGTAACATGGGCGGAAGGTCCGCCCGCGCCGAAGGCGCCAGTGGGCGTGCTGGCCGGCAAGACGGTTGTGCTCACCGGCACGCTGCCCACGCTCTCGCGCGACGAGGCGAAGGAAATGCTGGAGGCGGCCGGCGCAAAGGTGGCCGGCTCGGTGTCGAAGAAGACCGATTACGTGGTGGCGGGCGCCGACGCGGGCAGCAAGCTCGCAAAAGCCGAGGAACTCGGCGTGCCGGTGCTCGACGAAGAAGCAATGCGCAAGCTCCTGGAGGGGCAAACGACATGATTCGCGAAATTCTCAGAATGGGCGATCCGCGCCTGCTCAGCATTGCCCGGCCGGTCGATCACTTCGATACGCCCGAACTGCACGAACTCATTGCCGATATGTTCGACACGATGCACGCGGCGAACGGCGCAGGCCTCGCCGCCCCGCAGATCGGCGTCGACCTGCAGGTGGTGATCTTCGGTTTCGAACAGAACGAGCGCTATCCCGAAGCGCCGGCCGTGCCGCAAACGGTGCTCATCAACCCGGTCATCCATCCTCTGTCGCACGACATGGAAGAGGGCTGGGAGGGGTGTCTTTCGGTGCCGGGCATGCGTGGTGCCGTGAGCCGCTATTCGATGATTCGCTATGACGGCTTCGATCAGTACGGCCAGCCCATCGAGCGTGTGGCGGAGGGTTTTCACGCGCGGGTCGTTCAGCACGAATGCGACCATCTGATCGGCAAGCTGTACCCCATGCGTATTACCGACTTCTCGAAGTTCGGCTTTACCGAGGTTCTGTTTCCGGAACTCGATCCGAACAGCGACGACTGAAGATCGAAGCATCATGAAAAACGGGAGCCATCTGGCTCCCGTTTTTCATGCAACGCGGCGTTTGGCGCCGATGCGGCGTTAGAACGCCTCGTCAGCGGCCAGATAGCGCCATTGGCCTTGCGGCAGCGCGCCGAGCAGCACGCGGCCCATGCGCACGCGCTTGAGGCCCACGACCTTGAGGCCGACCAGTTCGCACATGCGGCGGATCTGGCGCTTCTTGCCTTCGCGCAGCACGAAACGCAACTGCTCGCCGTTTTGCCAGCTCACCTGCGCGGGCTTGAGCGGCACGTCGTCGAGCGACAGGCCGTGGCGCAGTTGCGCGAGCAACTCGGCCGGGAAGTGCTGATCGATTTCGGTCTCGATGTCGTTGTAGGTGACGCGTACGAGATATTCCTTGTCGATGTCCGAGCTCTCGCCGATCAACTGCTTGGCCACACGGCCGTCCTGGGTCAGCACGAGCAGACCGGTCGAGTCGATGTCGAGCCGGCCAGCCGGTGCGAGCGTGCGCAGATGTTTGGCCGAAAAACGAATGCCCGAGTGATCGCCGTCCCAATGATTCTCGCCGGTGATCAGTACGGCGGCGGGCTCGTAGCCGTCCTCGGCCTGGCCCGACACATAGCCCACGGGCTTGTGCAGCAGGATCGTCACCTGGCGCGCCTGCGCGGCGAGCGCTGACGGATCGACCTCGATGCGCTGATTCGGCGTGACCTTGGCCCCGAGCGTGTCGACGACTTCGCCGTCGACATACACCCAGCCTTTTTCGATCCACTCGTCGGCTTCACGGCGCGAGCACAGGCCCAGTTCGGACATGCGCTTGGACAGGCGCAGGGTGTTGTCGCCGTCGACTTCCTCTCGCGGCGTGCGGCGCGGTGCGGATTCGGCGTTGTCGGTACGTCGCGGGGGCTTCCCGGCCGACGTCACGGGACGGGGAGTCTGGCGTGCGCCGCCGCTTTCTTCGGCGCTGCGGCGTGTGCGCGTCGCGCCGCCCTCACGGTCATCGCTTCGGACGGATTTCACCGGGCGCGCGAAGCGTCGCTCCGTTCCCTCGTCGCGGGCGCGTGCTGGGCGGCGGTCGTCACCTTCGGTACGTCGTTCGAAGCGACGCTCACCACTTTCTTCGCGGCCGCGCGGGGGGCGGCGGTCGTCACCTTCGGTGCGCCGTGCGTAGGGCCGTGCGTCACCTTCTTCGCGGCTACGCGGGGGACGGCGATCGTCACCTTCGGTGCGCCGTGCGTAGGGCCGTGCGCTACCTTCATCGCGGCTGCGCGGGGGACGGCGATCGTCGCCTTCAGTGCGCCGTGCGTAGGGCCGTGCGCTACCTTCTTCGCGGCTACGCGGGGGACGGGGGTCGTCGCCTTCAGTGCGCCGTGCGTAAGGCCGTGCGCTACCTTCTTCGCGGCTACGCGGGGGGCGGCGGTCGTCGCCTTCGGTGCGCCGTGCGTAGGGCCGTGCGCCACCTTCTTCGCGGCTACGCGGGGGACGGCGGTCGTCGCCTTCAGTGCGCCGTGCGTAAGGCCGTGCGCTATCTTCATCGCGGCCGCGCGGGGGGCGGCGGTCGTCGCCTTCAGTACGCCGTGCGTAGGGGCGTGCGCCACCTTCATCGCGGCTGCGCGGGGGACGGCGGTCGTCGCCTTCGTCACGGCGCGTGAACGGACGTGCACCACTTTCCTCACGACCACGCGGCGGACGACGATCTTCGCCTTCGGCACGGCGCGCGTAGGGGCGTGCGCTACCTTCTTCGCGGCTACGCGGCGGACGGCGATCGTCGCCTTGAGCGCGGGGAGCGAAACGACGCTCACCGCCTTCCTCACGAGCACGCGGCGGGCGCCGGTCTCCACCCTCGTCACGGCCGCGCGCAAATCCACGCGCTTCGTCGCCGGTGCGACGGGCGGGGCGGCGCTCGTCGCCGTAGCCGCCTTCGCGAGCAGGCCGCGCTGGACGGCTCGAACCGTCGCGTTCACGCGCCGTGGTTGGCCGTGCCGGGCGCGTGTCGCCGGCGCGAGGCGCGGTGCGCTCGCCCGAGGGGCGCGCAGGCTTGCCCGCCGATGTCTTCGCAGCCGACGCCGGCCGAGCGTCCGCCGGCCGCGCCTCAGCCGGCCGCACCGGCTTACGCGCGGTCGTGCTGCCGCGGCGGACGGGGGCGCGTTCCGGAGTGGTCGGGCGCGGATGTTTGGCTGTCAGTTTGGCTCGCATGGATCTGGGTATTTCGCTTGGGTCATTCACACTGCGATCGCGCGCAGCAGTTCGGTTTCGACGTGAATCTGCCGGCGGTTGTCGGAAAGTCCCGATCCGTCGAGCAGAAACACGTCTTCCACACGTTCGCCGAGCGTATTGATCCGCGCCGCATGGACGCCGACATGATGCTCCGCGAGTACGCGCGCGATGGAATAGAGGAGGCCCGGCCGGTCGTTCGCCGACACGGACAGGATGTAGTACTGGCCGCGCTCGTCCGCCCGCAGGTCGACGCGCGGCGTCACCGGGAAGGTGCGCGACAGGCGTGAGAGCCGGCCCTTTGACGGTTCGGGCAAGGTATTGTCCGTCGCTTTCAGGCGCGCCGCGAGTTCCTGTTCGACGAGGTTCGCGATATCGCGGTAGTGCACGTCGCCCTCGGTGTGGGCGACGATGAAATTATCGAGCGCATAGCCGTGGCGCGTGGTGCTCACGCGCGCGTCGAGCACGGAAAGTCCACTGCGGTCGAAGTACGCGCACATCGTCGCGAAGAGGTCGGGTCGGTCCTGCGCGTAGACGAGCACCTGCAGCGCCTCGCCGATGGGCGACGGGCGCGCGCGTACGACCGGCTCGGGTGCTTCGACGTGGCGATAAAGCACGCGCGTTTGCCAGGCAATGTCGGCGGCGTCGTGGCGCAGGAAATAACCCACGTCGAGCTTGTCCCAAAGCGCGCGGTGCGCGTGCTCCGGCACGGTCTCGAGACGCAGCAGCGCGAGCGCCAGTTCCTGACGCGTCTTGAGCTCCGAGTGCGCGTCGGGCTTGGCGCCGCCGAGCACGGCAAGCGTCGAGCGGTAGAGGTCTTCGAGCAGCTTGCCCTTCCAGTTGTTCCAGACCTTCGGGCTCGTGCCGCGAATGTCGGCGACCGTCAACAGGTAGAGCGCCGAAAGGCGCCGCTCCGTGCCCACCAGGTCGGCGAAGCGCTTCACGACCTCGGGGTCGGTGATGTCCTGCTTCTGCGCAACCTGGCTCATCGTCAAGTGCTGCTGGACGAGCCAGACGATCAGGTCGGCGTCGTCGCCCGTGATGTCGTGCTCGCGGCAAAAGCGCCGCGCGTCGGCCATGCCGAGTTCGGAGTGGTCGCCGCCCCGGCCCTTGGCAATGTCGTGGAACAGCGCTGCGACATAGAGCACCCACGGGCGTTCGAAATTGGCGATGAGCTGGCTGCAGAACGGATACTCGTGCGCATGCTCGGCCACGGCGAAGCGGCGCATGTTGCGCAGCACCATCAGGATGTGCTGATCGACCGTGTAGACGTGATAGAGGTCATGCTGCATCTGCCCGACGATACGGCGGAAGTTCAGCAGATAGCGGCCGAGCACGCTCGTCTGGTTCATGAGCCGCATGGCGTGCGTGATGCCAGCCGGTTGCTTGAGGATCTCCATGAAGAGCCGGCGGTTCTCCGGGTCGCGGCGCCAGTTCTGGTCCATGGTCTCGCGCGCGTTGTAGAGCGCGCGCAGCGTGCGCGCCGACAGGCCCTTCACGCCGGGCACCTGCTCGTAGAGCAGGAAGGCTTCGAGAATCGCGTGCGGCTCGCGTTCGAACACGTCGTCGCTAACGATTTCCAGCATCCCCTGCTTTTCGACAAAGTGCTCGGAGAGCGTGCGCGTGATGCCGCTCGTGCTCGGGAAGAGCTGCGCCTCGATGTTCTGGATCAGGATCGTGGAAAGCTGCGTGACTGCCTTCGCTGCCCAGTAGTAGCGGCGCATGAGCTGCTCGCTCGCGCGCCGCGCGCCGCTTGCCTTGTAGCCGAAGCTCTCGGCCACTGCCGTTTGCAGGTCGAACACGAGGATGTCCTGGCGGCGGCCCGCGATCACGTGCAGGCGCGCGCGCAGCGCCTTGAGAAACGCCTCGTTGCGGCGGAGTTCGCGCGCCTCGCGCCCGGTGATGAGGCCGCGCTGGTCCAGTTCCTTCCAGCTGCTGCCGAAGGCCGCGGCCTCGGTGATCCAGAGGATCAGCTGCAGGTCGCGCAGGCCGCCGGGGCTTTCCTTGACGTTGGGTTCGAGCGAGTAGGGCGTGTCCTGGAAGCGCGCGTGGCGCTGGCGCATTTCGAGCACTTTCGCCTGGAAGAACGCGCGCGGGTCCATGGCGTCGCGATAGCGCTGCGCGAAGTCGCCGAAGAGCGCTGCGCTGCCCGTGATGCGGCGCGCCTCGAGGAGCGACGTGCGCACGGTGACGTCGTTGGCGGCTTCTTCGAGGCATTGCGAGACGCTGCGCACGCTGCTGCCGATATCGAGTCCGAGATCCCACGCAAGGCCGATGAATCGCTCGATGCGGTCTTCGAGCAGCGCGAGCGGCTCGTCGTCCGGCAGCAGGACGAGGATGTCGACGTCTGACCAGGGCGCAAGTTCGCCGCGCCCGAAACCGCCCACCGCCACGAGCGCGAGCGTGTCCGGCAGCTCGCAGAGATTCCAGGCGCTGCGCAAGGTGTCGTCGGTGGTGCGGGCGAGGGCGCGCATCAACGAATCGACATTGGTCGCGGTCTTGAAGCGCTCGAGCAACTGGGCCTTGGCGGCCTTGTAGTCGGACTTCAGCGACGACGTATCAGGAACGGCGACAGCGGGAACGCTCATGGGCTCGGATCGTGTCTGGCGTGGTTGGGCAGGCGGCCGGTCGTGCGCGCGACGGGTCTCGCGTTTGGCGGATGGCCGCGTGGGTTCGTCTGTTAGTGCGTCGGGTGCTTTACAGGCTGCTTTCCTGGCGGCTCGGCAGGCTGCCCTGGCGTGCTGCTGGGCCGGGAGGCTTTCGCGTGCGGTGCCTCGCTCGCGTTGGGCGTACTCGCCCGAAGTGCAGGACGTTTTCTACGAGCACGTCCATTGTGCGCCGGATCGCGCCACGAAGCGCTTCCCGGCACTTTTTAGGGCAATCAGGCCGCCGTGCCCGCCATCTGCGCGACGATAGCCGGCTTGGCGGGCGTGCCCGCCGAGACAGTCAGGACCTCGTAGCCCGTTTCGGTCACGAGCACCGTGTGCTCCCACTGCGCCGAGAGACTGCGGTCTTTCGTCTTGACGGTCCATTGGTCCGGCATGGTGCGGATGTCGCGGCGGCCGGCGTTGATCATCGGCTCGACGGTGAAGATCATGCCGGGCACGAGCTCGATGCCCGTGCCGGGGCGGCCGTAGTGCAGCACCTGCGGGTCTTCGTGGAACACCGTGCCGATGCCGTGGCCGCAGTATTCGCGCACCACGCTGTAGCCCTGGCTTTCGGCGTAGCGCTGGATGGCATGGCCGATGTCGCCCAGATGGCCGCCGGGACGCACCTGGTCGATGCCGAGCCACATGCATTCATACGTGGTCTGCACGAGGCGTTTGGCGAGGATCGAGCCTTCGCCGACGATGAACATGCGGCTCGTGTCGCCGAAATAGCCGTCCTTGATGACGGTGATGTCGATATTGAGCGCGTCGCCGTTCTTCAGCGCCTTGTCGCCCGGAATACCGTGACAGATCACGTCGTTCACGGAGGTGCAGATCGCCTTCGGGTAGGGCGGATAGCCGGGCGGCTGATAGTTCAGCGGCGCGGGCACCGTGCCCTGCACATTGGTCATGTATTCGTGGCACAGGCGGTCGAGTTCACCTGTCGTCACGCCAGCGGTGACGAACGGCGTGATGTAGTCGAGCACCTCGCTCGCCAGGCGGCAGGCGACGCGCATTTGCGCGATGTCTTGTTCGTTCTTGATCGAAATGGCCATGGTATGCGCCCGAAAATGCAGTCGAATATTGAATTATCGCACCTAATGCGGGTGGTCGCTGACTTTCGCAAAGGCGGGGCGCGATCCGCCACGCGCTTTCGTGCCATATTCCGCGGGTAATAGCTGTCTTGAGTAAGGGGCAGTTTGCGTGCTATACTCTTCGGCTAAGTCGCTTCCCATGTCTTTCGAATTCATCTTCGGGATTTGTGCGGGAGAGTGGCTGAATCCGCCGTTGCCGCGGAGTGCTTTGCCGGGAGTGAATCCTGGCGGGTGCGCGAAGAACATTCGGAAGCATCTTCTTCAGGCAGCACACTCGCAAGCCGGCGCACCCAGGGTGTCGGGCGCGTCGATCTCCGGAAAAGGGAGGGCGCACCGATACGGCAGCCGGCTTCAGACCCAAACCCTTGCGGAGAATTGAAACATGGCAGTTACCATGCGCCAGATGCTGGAAGCCGGTGTCCACTTCGGTCACCAAACGCGCTTCTGGAACCCGAAGATGGCCCCCTTCATTTTCGGCCATCGCAACAAGATTCACATCATCAACCTCGAAAAGACGCTGCCGATGTACAACGACGCGCTGAAGTACGTGCGTCAACTGGCAGCGAACCGCGGCACGATCCTGTTCGTCGGCACGAAGCGTCAATCGCGTGACACGATCGCTGAAGAGGCAAACCGCGCTGGTATGCCGTTCGTGAACGCGCGCTGGCTCGGCGGCATGCTGACCAACTTCAAGACGCTGAAGGTTTCGATCAAGCGCCTGAAGGACATGGAAGCAGCTGTGGAAGCGGGCGAGCTCGAGAAGATGAGCAAGAAGGAAGCCCTCCTGTTCGAACGCGAAATCGCCAAGCTGCAAAAGTCGATCGGCGGCGTGAAGGACATGGGCGGCATTCCGGACGCAATTTTCGTGGTCGACGTCGGCTATCACAAGATTGCCGTGACGGAAGCGAACAAGCTGGGCATCCCCGTGATCGCCGTGGTCGATACGAACCACTCGCCGGAAGGCATCGATTACGTCATCCCGGGTAACGACGACGCCAGCAAGGCTGTCGCGCTGTACACGCAAGGCGTGGCTGACGCGATCCTCGAAGGCCGTGCAAACTCGGTGAACGAAGTGGTTGCAGCTGTGCGCGGCAACGACGGCGACGACGAGTTCGTCGAGGTCAACCCGGAGGCGTAAGCTGCCCCCGTGTCCGGCAAGAAAAGGGGGCTTTCCATAGGCCCCTTTTTTTTAAGCCACGACTTTCGTCGCCGCGTCATATGCGCGGCACCGTAGCCCTGTAGAAGCAGCTGTAAAAAAGCGTTTCACCGCAGGCGGAAACGGAAACGAATTTCTGCCGGCCGCGTCGAAAGGCGGGCGGCGTGTACCAGACAGACTCAAGGAGCGAATGATGGCGGCAATTACCGCAAGCATGGTGGCAGAACTGCGCGCGAAGACCGACGCGCCGATGATGGAATGCAAGAAGGCGCTGACGGAAGCCGACGGCGACCTGGCGCGTGCTGAAGAACTGCTGCGCGTGAAGCTCGGCAACAAGGCCAGCAAGGCCGCTTCGCGCGTGACGGCTGAAGGCGTGATCGCTTCGTTCATCGGTGCCAACGCTGGTGCGATCGTCGAACTGAACTGCGAAACCGACTTCGTCTCGAAGAACGACGACTTCATCGACTTCTCGAAGAAGATCGCCGAACTGATCGCCACGCAAAACCCGGCTGACGTCGCGGCTCTCTCGGCACTGCCGCTGGACGGCTCGACGGTCGACGCAGTGCGTCTCGCGCTCGTCGGCAAGATCGGCGAAAACCTCTCGATCCGCCGCTTCGCGCGTTTCGAAACCGCCAACAAGCTGGCTGCCTACCTGCACGGCACGCGTATCGGCGTGCTGGTCGAGTACACGGGCGCAGACGAGCAAGTGGGCAAGGACGTCGCGATGCACATCGCCGCGATGAAGCCGGTCTCGCTGTCGTCGGACGACGTTCCGGCCGACCTGATCGCCAAGGAGCGCAGCATCGCCGAGCAGAAGGCAGCCGAATCGGGCAAGCCGGCTGAGATCGTCGCGAAGATGGTTGAAGGTTCGGTCCAGAAGTACCTGAAGGAAGTCTCGCTCCTGAACCAGCCGTTCGTTAAGAACGACAAGCAGACGATCGAGCAGATGCTCAAGGCTGCTGGCACGACGGTGCAGAAGTTCGCCCTCTTCGTGGTGGGCGAAGGCATCGAGAAGCGCCAGGATGACTTCGCTGCCGAAGTGGCCGCGCAAGTCGCTGCTGCAAAGCAGCAATAAGACGGAAAGTCCGCCTGCCGTGTGTTACGCGGCAGGTGGCGCCGCAGTTGTTGCAGCATCGCAGTTGGTTGAGTTGTAAGCCGTGGCGAAGCAATTTGCCATGGCGGGCAGCGTAGCGACGACGCGCATGGTAGTCCCCCGCCGTGCGCGGCGTCGGAAATCTTCGCTATTTCTGGCGGCGCTTGCCCGAAGCCGTATTTCACCCCTACAGTTTCAAGTTATTGCCCTTTGCGCGCGATCCTGGATACCTCCATGCCCACACCCGCCTATAAACGCGTCCTGCTCAAACTTTCCGGCGAAGCCCTGATGGGCGATGATGCTTTTGGCATCAATCGCGCCACGATCGAACGTATGGTGGCAGACGTGGCCGAGGTGGTGCGTCTCGGCACCCAACTCGCAGTCGTGATCGGCGGCGGCAACATTTTCCGCGGCGTCGCGGGCGGCGCAGCCGGTATGGACCGCGCAACGGCCGACTACATGGGCATGCTCGCCACGATGATGAACGCGCTCGCGCTGCAGGACGCCATGCGTCACGCGGGTATCGAGGCGCGCGTGCAGTCGGCGCTGCGCATGGACCAGGTCGTCGAGCCGTACATCCGCCCCCGTGCGATCCGCCAGCTCGAAGAAGGCAAGGTCGTGATTTTCGCCGCGGGCACGGGCAACCCGTTCTTCACCACCGACACGGCTGCTGCGCTGCGCGGCTCGGAAGTCGGCGCCGAAGTCGTGCTGAAGGCCACCAAGGTCGACGGCGTCTACTCGGCCGACCCGAAGAAGGACCCGACCGCAACGCGTTACTCGACGATCAGCTTCGATGAGGCAATTGGCCGCAACCTGCAGGTCATGGACGCCACCGCGTTCGCACTGTGCCGCGACCAGAAGCTGCCGATCCGGGTTTTTTCCATCGTCAAGCCGGGTGCGCTCAAGCGCATCGTTCTGGGCGAAGACGAAGGTACGCTCGTCCACGTGTAAACTCTCGTCTTACGAGAGGTTCGAACACGGGCCGCGCCGCCCATCAGCGCGCTGGCGGGCCCGTTCCGTTATGAAGGTTCGGAGGTATCAAAATGGCTGTGGCTGACATCAAGAAGGGCGCCGAGCAGAAAATGCAGCGCTCGATCGACGCGTTCAAGAGCGATCTGGCGAAAATCCGCACGGGCCGCGCCCATACCGGTCTGCTCGATCACATCCAGGTCGACTA
Organism: Paraburkholderia sp. J8-2; assembly: GCF_905220195.1. Lineage (NCBI taxonomy): Bacteria > Pseudomonadati > Pseudomonadota > Betaproteobacteria > Burkholderiales > Burkholderiaceae > Paraburkholderia > Paraburkholderia sp. J8-2. The sequence continues at coordinate 132,747 of NZ_CAJMZA010000004.1, read as the reverse complement.
CTACGGCTCGCCCGTGCCCATCTCGCAAGTCGCCAACCTCACGCTCGTCGACGCACGTACGATCGGCGTTCAGGCGTGGGAAAAGAAGATGGTGCCGGTGATCGAAAAGGCGATCCGCGAGTCGGATCTCGGCCTGAACCCGGCCACGCACGGCGACCTGATCCGCGTGCCGATGCCCGCACTGACCGAAGAGCGCCGCAAGGAGCTCACGAAGGTCGTCAAGAACGAAGGTGAAACGGCGAAGGTGGCCGTGCGTAACCTGCGTCGCGACGCGAACGAACAGCTCAAGAAGCTCGTGAAGGACAAGGAAATTTCCGAAGACGACGAGCGCCGTGGCGGCGACGAAGTCCAGAAGCTGACTGACCGCTTCGTGACCGAGATCGACAAGCTCGTCCAGACGAAGGAAGCCGAGATCATGACGGTCTGAAGCCTTAGGGCTTCCAGATTCGCCAGATTTCCGGCGCTTTCCCTTTTTCACCGCAGTTACAGTCCGACGGCCATGACCTATACCAGCTCAACCGTTCGCGTGCCCGAGGTGGCGGCCGTGCCGCGCCACATCGCGATCATCATGGACGGCAATGGCCGTTGGGCAACCCAGCGCCGCCTGCCGCGCGTCGCAGGCCACACGCGCGGCGTCGACGCTGTGCGCTCGGTTGTCGAATCGTGCGTGGAGCGCGGCGTCGAATACGTCACGCTGTTCGCCTTCAGCTCCGAGAACTGGCGCCGTCCGACCGACGAAGTGTCGTTCCTCATGCGTCTTTTCGTCACCGCGCTCGAGCGCGAAGTGGCGCGCCTGCACGCGAACGGCATCCGCCTGCGCGTGGTCGGCGACCTGTCGATGTTCAACGAGCGCATCCAGGACCTGATTCGCCGCGCGGAAACCAAGACCGCGCGCAACACCCGTCTCACGCTCACGATCGCCGCGAACTACGGCGGCCGCTGGGACATCCTCCAGGCCACGCGCAAGCTCGTCGAGGAGGCCGCGACCACGGGTCAGCCAGTGGCGGTCACCGAAGACACGTTGTCCCAGCATCTGGCAATGGCGTATGCGCCCGAACCCGATCTCTTCATCCGCACGGGCGGCGAGCAGCGGGTGAGCAACTTCCTGCTCTGGCAACTCGCCTACGCCGAGTTCTATTTCACCGACACGTTCTGGCCGGATTTCGACGCCGAAGCGCTCAGCCGCGCCATTGCGTCGTATGCCGAGCGCGAGCGCCGCTTTGGCCGCACGAGCGCGCAGGTCGTCTCCCAGAACGCCGATTCCCTTTCATGCTAAAGACCCGCGTCATTACGGCGCTCGTCCTGCTGGCAGTCTTCCTGCCCATCACGTTGTTCGCGCCCGTGGCGGCGTTCGGCGCGCTGATCGGGGTCGTGGTCGTGTTCGCCGCGTGGGAGTGGGCGCGCCTCCTGAAGGCGGGCGCGGCCGGCTCGATCGTCTATGCCGTGATCGCGGCGGCCGTTGTCGCGCTCAGTACGCGGCTGCCGGCGCCCCGGCCGCTCTTTCAGGCGGCGGGCGTGTTCTGGGTGATCGCCGGCCCGTACGTCCTGCTGCGCAAGCCCGTGCTAGCCGCAGGCGCCTGGCGCGCTTTCCTGCTGGCCGCGGGGCTCGTTATCTTCGCGGCCTGCTGGCACGCGCTCGTAGCGGCGCGCGCGGCGGGCGTGGCGTTTGTTTTGTCCCTGCTGCTCGTGGTGTGGCTGGCCGATATCGGCGCATACTTTGCAGGTAAGGCATTCGGAAAGCATAAGCTCGCTCCTTCGATCAGCCCCGGCAAAACCTGGGAGGGCGCCGTGGGCGGCTGGGCCGCCGTGATGGTGGTGTCCGGCGCGGCGATCGCGCTGCACGCGTTCGAACCCACGCTGTATTCCGCGCTCGCCGCCCAGAACGGGTTTGGGCGCGCGCTTTTCGTACTTACCGTGCTGGTCGCGTTCAGCGTGATCGGCGATCTGTTCGAGTCGATGCTGAAGCGCCAGGCTGGCGTGAAGGATTCGAGCGGCCTCCTGCCGGGCCACGGCGGAGTCCTCGACCGCATCGACGCGCTGCTGCCCGTGCTGCCGCTTGCCATGCTGCTGCTCGGCTAAAGGCGCCTGGCTAGAGACGCTCGGTTAGAGATTTGAATATGCAAAAACGACTCACACTGCTCGGTTCCACGGGCTCCATTGGCGACAGCACGCTCGACGTCGTCGCGCGTCATTCGCAACGCTTCTCGGTCTATGCGCTCACCGCGCACCGTAACGGCGAAAAGCTCGTCGAACAATGCCTGCGTTTTGCGCCCGAAGTGGCCGTGGTCGGCGACGCCGATACCGCCGCACAGGTCGAGCGCAAGCTGCGCGAGGCCGGTTCGAAGACCGTCGTGACCTACGGGCCGCAGGCGCTCGTCGAAGTTTCGAAGAGCGACGGCTGCGACACGGTGGTCGCGGCCATCGTCGGCGCGGCGGGTCTTGCGCCCACGCTGGCAGCGGCGAAGGCTGGCAAGCAGATCCTGCTCGCCAACAAGGAAGCGCTCGTGATGTCGGGCGACATCTTCATGAACGCCGTGTCCGACAGCGGCGCCGTGCTGCTGCCGCTCGACAGCGAGCACAATGCCGTGTTCCAGTGCTTTCCGCACGAGAGCGCGCAGCGTGACGGCGTCACGAAGATCATCCTGACCGCTTCGGGCGGCCCGTTCCGCACGCGCGAGCCCTCGACGCTCGTGAACGTCACGCCCGACGAGGCCTGCAAGCACCCGAACTGGTCCATGGGCCGCAAGATTTCCGTCGACTCGGCCACGATGATGAACAAGGGCCTCGAAGTGATCGAGGCGCACTACCTGTTCGATCTGCCGGGCGAGCGCATCGACGTGCTGATTCACCCGCAGAGCGTGATCCATTCGATGGTCTCGTACGCCGACGGTTCGGTGCTCGCGCAACTAGGCAACCCCGATATGCGCACGCCGATCGCGCACGCGCTCGCGTACCCGGATCGTGTCGATTCCGGCGTGGCGCAACTGGATCTCGCGCAAATCGCGACGCTCACGTTCGAAAAGCCCGACTACGCGCGCTTTCCGTGTCTCGCGCTCGCCATGCAGGCACTGTCCGCCGGCGGCGTGGCGAGTGCGGCGCTCAATGCGGCGAACGAAGTCGCCGTGGAAGCCTTTTTGAACCGGCGCATCGGCTTCATGGCCATCGCCCAGACGGTAGATGCCGTACTCAACGCGCTCGAGAACCGCAACGCGTCGAGTCTCGAAGTCGTGCTCGAAGCCGACGCGGCCGCCCGCCGCGCGGCTCACACCATCATCGACAGCCTGCCGGTGCCGGCCTGACAGGTCAGCGAGGGGCTTGCGGAAGGGCCCTTGTGGCCCCTCAGGCACGCGAGCCCGACCTCGGGGCCGCTCCCGCACCGGTGCGCTGCTTCCAGCCCAGGAGGCGCTCATGAACCTGCTTACCGAACTGGTCGCATTCGTCGTGGCGATCGGCGTGCTGGTCGTTGTGCACGAATACGGGCACTACAGCGTCGCGCGCTTGTGCGGCGTGAAGGTGCTGCGTTTCTCGATCGGTTTTGGGCGGCCGCTCGTCCAGTGGGTCAGCAAGAAGAGCGGCACCGAATGGACCATCGCGGCGCTGCCGCTCGGCGGCTACGTGAAGATGCTCGACGAGCGCGAGTCGCCCGACCAGATTCCCGCGAGCGATTTGCCCCACGCGTTCAACCGCCAGTCGGTCGGCAAGCGCATTGCGATCGTCGCGGCCGGGCCGATCGCCAATTTCGTGCTGGCTATCGTGCTCTTTGCGGTGGTCTACGCGAGCGGTGTGACCGAACAGAAGGCCATCGTCGCGGCGCCGCCCGCGCAATCGGCGGCGGCGCGGGCCGGCTTCCAGGGCGGGGAAACCATTCTTTCGGTGAGCGATGCAAACGGCAGTCGCACCGAGCCCGTGCGTTCGTGGTCCGACCTGCGCTGGAAACTGCTCAGCACGGCGTTCGATCAGGGCCATGTCGTGCTTGCCGCGCGTGACGGCGAGGGCACCTACGATTTCCCGCTCGATCTCTCGCAACTGACCAGCAAGGATCTCGACGACGACTTCATGGCGAAGCTCGGCCTCGAGGCCGGCGGCAACACGCTCAAGGTAGCGGCAGTGGAAGCGGGTAGTGCGGCGCAACATGCCGGGCTGCAAGCGGGGGATCAACTGCGCGCCGTCGATGGCCGGACCGTGGACAGCGCAAGCACTTTCATCGCCTACGTGAAGGCTCACGCGGGCAAGCCCGTGCGGCTCACGGTCGCCCGCGGCGACGCTGCCCAGAACACCCTGCAGACGCTCACGCTCACGGTTACGCCGACGTTGCAGCGCGACGCGCAGACCGGCGAAGAAGTGGGTCGAATCGGCGCCGCGCTCGCGGCACAGGCGCCTTCCGTGGACGTGCGTTACGGGCCGCTCGAGAGCGTGCGGCTCGGTGCGTATCGCACGTGGGACATCGCAGTGTATTCGCTGCGGATGTTCGGCCGCATGATCACGGGCGAAGCGTCGCTGAAGAATCTGTCGGGGCCGGTGACGATTGCTGACTATGCCGGCAAGAGCGCGCGACTGGGCCCCTCCGCGTTCCTGTCGTTCCTCGCCCTCGTGAGCATCAGCCTCGGCGTATTGAATCTGCTCCCAATTCCGGTATTGGACGGGGGGCATCTGTTATATTATGCGGTTGAAGCCGTAACGGGCAAAGCCGTCTCGGACCGCTGGCAGCTCGTGCTGCAGCGCGCGGGACTTGCCTGCATCGTCGCACTGTCGGCGATCGCGTTGTTCAACGATCTGGCTCGGTTAATCCATTTTTAAAGATGTCTGGCGGCGTCCGAGGGCGGGCCGCCTGACCTGATGCAGCTATACATAATTGGGGAAGCACGTTGTTTAGACCTCATCGCTTGGTTCCAAAAACGGTTGCGGCCGCGGCGATCGCCGCACATGGACTCGTTGCGCACGCAGCAACGACGCCTTTCGTGGTTCAGGACATTCGCATCGAAGGGCTGCAACGCGTCGAGCCGGGCACGGTGTTCGCCTACCTGCCGATCAAGCAGGGCGACACCTTCACCGACGACAAGGCGTCCGAGGCCATCCGCGCACTCTATGCGACGGGCTTCTTCAACGACGTGAAGATCGCCGCTGAAGGCGGCGTGGTGGTGGTGCAGGTGCAGGAACGCCCGGCCATCGGCACGATCGACTTTGCGGGCATCAAGGAATTCGACAAGGACAACCTGACCAAGGCGCTGCGCGCGGTCGGTCTCTCGCAAGGCCGCTACTACGACAAGGCGCTCGTGGACAAGGCCGAGCAGGAGCTCAAGCGCCAGTACCTCACGCGCGGCTTCTACGCCGCCGAGGTCACGACCACGGTCACGCCGATCGACCGCAATCGCGTCGGTCTGCTGTTCTCGGTGGTCGAAGGTCCGAGCGCGAAGATCCGCCAGATCAACTTCATCGGCAACAAGACGTACAGCAGCGGCACGCTCCTCTCGGAGATGCAGCTGTCCACGCCGAACTGGTTCTCGTGGTACACGAAGAACGACCTCTACTCGAAGGAAAAGCTCACGGGCGACCTCGAGAACGTGCGCTCGTACTACCTGAATCACGGCTACCTCGAGTTCAACATCGACTCGACGCAGGTCTCGATCTCGCCCGACAAGAAGGACATGTACCTCACCATCGGCATTCACGAAGGTGAGCCGTACAAGGTGTCGGGTGTCCAGCTGTCGGGCAACCTGCTCGACCGCGAGGCCGAACTCAGGAAGCTCATCAAGATCAAGCCGGGCGATACCTTCTCGGCCGAGAAGCTGCAAGCCACGACCAAGGCCATCGTCGACAAGCTCGGCGAATACGGCTACGCGTTCGCGACCGTCAATGCGCTGCCGCAGATCGACCAGGCGAATCACACGGTCAACCTCACGCTGCAGGTCGATCCGAGCCGCCGCGTGTACGTGCGCCGCATCAACGTGGTGGGCAACACGCGTACCCGCGACGAAGTCGTGCGCCGCGAAATGCGCCAGCTTGAAAGCTCGTGGTTCGATTCGAACCGCCTCGCGCTCTCGAAGGACCGCATCAACCGTCTGGGCTACTTCACCGACGTCGACGTGACCACGGTGCCCGTGGAAGGCACGGCCGACCAGGTCGACGTGAACGTGAAGGTTGCCGAAAAGCCGACCGGCGCGATCACACTGGGCGCGGGCTTCTCGTCAACCGACAAGGTGGTGCTGTCGGCGGGCGTGTCGCAGGACAACGTGTTCGGTTCGGGCACGTCGCTCTCGCTGAACGTGAACACCGCGAAGACGTACCGCACGCTGGCCCTCACGCAGGTGGACCCGTACTTCACGGTGGACGGCATCAAGCGCATTACCGACGTCTACTACCGTACGTACCAGCCGCTGTACTACTCGACCGATTCGAGCTTCCGCATCATCACGATGGGCGGCGACCTGAAGTTCGGCATCCCGTTCTCGGAAGTCGACACGGTCTACTTCGGCGCGGGCTTCGAGCAGGACACGCTCGACGTCGACTCGAACACGCCGCAGAGCTACATCGACTACGTGAACGAGTTCGGCCGCGTGTCGAACAACGTGCCGCTCACGGTGGGCTGGTCGCGCGACGCGCGTGACAGCGCGCTCGTGCCGAGCAAGGGCTACTTCACGCAGGCGAATGCCGAGTACGGCACGCCGGTTGGCGGTACGCAGTACTACAAGGCCGACGTGCAGGCCCAGTACTACTACTCGTTCGCGCGCGGCTTCGTGCTGGGCCTGAACTTCCAGGGCGGCTACGGTAACGGCCTGAGCGGCAAGCCGTACCCGATCTTCAAGAACTACTACGCGGGCGGTATTGGTTCGGTGCGTGGCTACGAGCCAAGTTCGCTCGGTCCGCGCGACAAGACCACGAATGACCCGATCGGCGGTTCGAAGATGATCGTCGGTAACGTCGAGTTGACCTTCCCGCTGCCGGGCACGGGCTATGACCGCACGCTGCGCGTCTTTACGTTCGTCGATGGTGGTAACGTCTGGGGCACGGAAGGCAACAGCACTGGCGCGAACGGCCTGCGTTACAGCTACGGTTTCGGTCTCGCGTGGATTTCGCCGATCGGCCCGCTCAAGCTGAGCCTTGGCTTCCCGCTCGTCAAGCACGAAGGCGACCAGTACCAGAAGTTCCAGTTCCAGATCGGGACGGCGTTCTGACGTATGTTTTGCCCGGCTGTTGCGCGCACCGCGCGCAGCGCCGGAATCCAGGAAACGAGAGGATGACTTTGCTAACGGGTATGTTTTCCAGACGGACGATCGGGGCGATTGCCGTGTCGCTGGCGCTCCTCGGTGTTGGCATGGGTGTGGCGCAGGCGCAGGAAGCCAGGATCGCGGCGGTCAATTCCGATCGCATCCTGCGCGAATCCGCTCCCGCGAAGGCCGCGCAGACCAAGCTCGAAGCCGAGTTCGCCAAGCGCGACAAGGATCTGCAGGACATGGCGCAACGCCTGAAGTCGATGTCCGATTCGCTCGACAAGAACGGCCCGTCGATGTCGCCGACCGATCGCGCGCAGAAGCAGCGCGACCTTTCCGCGCTCGACAGCGACTTCCAGCGCAAGCAGCGCGAATTCCGCGAAGACCTGAACCAGCGCCGCAATGAAGAACTGGCGGCAGTGCTCGACCGCGCGAACAAGGTGATCAAGCAGATCGCCGAGCAGCAGCACTACGACCTGATCGTGCAGGAAGCGGTGTACGTGAGCCCGCGCATCGACATCACCGATCAGGTGCTGAAGGCGCTCGCGGCGAACAGCGCCGGCAGTGGTAGCAGCAGCAACTAAAGCAACGAAAAGTCACTACAGGCAACTAAGGCAGGAGCAGCACGCGCATGGCATTTACGCTTGAGGACATTGTCGGGCGGTTCGGCGGCGAGGTGGTGGGCGATGCGACGCAACGCGTCAGTTCGCTGGCGCCGCTCGACCAGGCGGGTCCGCAACAGCTCGCGTTCCTCGCGAATCCGAAGTATCTCGCCCAGGTGGAGACGACCCGCGCGGGCGCTGTGCTCATCAGCCCCGGCGACCTCGAGAAGCTCGCATCGCGCGAGGGACGCAACTTCATCGTCACACCGAATCCGTATGCTTACTTCGCGCGTGTCGCGCAGGCGTATATCGACCTTGCCGCGCCGAAGGCGCAGCCCGGCATCCACGCCAGTGCCCACGTCGACGCGAAGGCGCAGGTTGCCGCGAGCGCGGTGATCGGCCCGAACGTCACGATTGAAGCGGGCGCCGTGATCGGCGAAAACGTCAGGCTTGACGCGAACGTCTTCATTGGCCGCGGCACCCAGGTGGGCGAGGGCTCGCACCTGTATCCGGGCGTGACCGTCTACCACAGCTGCAAGCTCGGCGCGCGTGCCATCGTGCATGCCGGCGCCGTGATCGGCTCGGACGGTTTTGGTTTTGCCCCCGATTTCACGGGCGAGGGCGACGCACGCACGGGTAGCTGGGTCAAGATTCCGCAGGTGGGCGGCGTGGCCATCGGGCCCGACGTCGAGATCGGCGCGAACACCACGATCGACCGCGGCGCGATGGCCGATACGATCATCGAAGAATGCGTGAAGATCGATAACCTCGTGCAGATCGGCCACAACTGCAAGATCGGTGCGTACACGGTCATCGCGGGCTGTGCCGGCATTGCGGGCAGCACGACGATCGGGCGCCATTGCATGATCGGCGGCGCGGTGGGCATTGCGGGGCACGTCACGCTGGCCGACTACGTGATCGTTACGGCAAAGTCGGGCGTCTCGAAGTCGTTGCCGAAGGCCGGCATCTACACGAGCGCCTTCCCGGCGGTCGATCACGCCGACTGGAACAAGAGCGCCGCGCTGTTGCGTAACATCGACAAGCTGCGCGACCGTATCAAGGCGCTCGAGGCGGCGGTTGCCCAGAAGCCGCAGGGCGAATAAGAAAGCAGTATCGAGGTGGCGGGCGGCGTGCCGCGCAAGCGGCGCGCCGCTTTGCCTAGCGAACGACCAAAGTTGCCCGCCCGGGGCTGCCCGCCCGGGGCTACCCGCCCGGGGCAATCCTCATGCACGGGAGCCCGGGCGTGGCGCATACTTCGCGTCAGCGCGGGCGTGTTTGGTCAAGCGCCTCGAATATCGAAATCGAAAGTCACACGCGCAATTCCTGCGTGAGCAGAACCACCATGAACATCGAAAAACTCAACTTCGACATCCACAAGATCCTCACGCTGTTGCCGCACCGCTATCCGTTCCTGATGGTGGACCGGGTTCTCGAGCTGGAGCCGCACAAGAGCATCAAGGCGTTGAAGAACGTGACGGTCAACGAGCCCTTTTTCACGGGGCACTTCCCGCAGCGTCCGGTGATGCCTGGCGTGATGATTCTCGAGGCGCTGGCGCAAACCGCCGCGCTGCTCACGTTCTCGGAGGAAGAGCAGGACTTCGAGAATACGCTGTACTACTTCGTGGGCATCGACGGTGCGCGCTTCAAGCGCGTAGTCGAGCCGGGCGACCAGCTCATCCTCAACGTGACGTTCGAGCGCTACATGCGCGGCATCTGGAAGTTCAAGGCGGTAGCCGAAGTCGAAGGCTCCGTGGCCTGCGAGGCGGAACTCATGTGCACCGTCAAGAAAATGGACGCGGCGCAATAAGAAGCGCCGCCGCATGCCGCAGCGCGCCTTGACCTCGAGGCGCCGCAGCACGGAAACAGAATCGGAGAGCGAGGACCAATGAGCAGGATCCATCCCACTGCGGTCGTCGAGTCGGGCGCGCAGATCGACGAATCGGTCGAAATCGGGCCGTTCGCGGTCATCGGTGCAAACGTCACCATCGGCGCCCGCACGACGGTCGGCTCGCATAGCGTGCTGGAAGGCCACACGACGATTGGCGAAGACAACTCGATCGGCCACTACGCGTCGATCGGCGGCCGTCCGCAGGACATGAAGTACAAGGGCGAGCCCACGAAGCTCGTAATTGGCAACCGCAACACGATCCGCGAGTTCACGACCCTGCATACGGGCACGGTGCAGGACACTGGCGTCACGATCATCGGCGACGACTGCTGGATCATGGCCTACGTGCACGTTGGCCACGATTGCCGTCTCGGCAACAACATCATCATGTCGAGCAACGCGCAGCTCGCGGGGCACGTGATCGTCGACGACCACGCGATCATCGGCGGCATGACCGGTGTGCACCAGTTCGTGCGCATTGGTACGCACTCGATGGTCGGCGGCGCCTCGGCGCTCGTGCAGGACGTGCCGCCGTTCGTGATCGCCGCCGGGAACAAGGCGGTGCCGCACGGCATCAACGTCGAAGGTTTGCGCCGTCGCGGCTTTTCGCCCGACGCGATTTCCGCGCTGCGCTCGGCATATCGCACGCTCTACAAGAACGGGCTCTCGCTCGAAGAGGCGAAGGTGCAGCTCGCCGATCTCGCGCAGGCGGGCGGCGATGGCGACGTGCACGTGAAGGCGCTGCTTGACTTCGTCGAGCAGTCGCAACGCGGCATCATTCGCTGATCGATGGCGCTGCAAACTCGTCCGCTACGCCTTGCGATGGTCGCCGGCGAGCCGTCCGGCGACCTGCTTGCGGCATCGCTGCTCGCGGGTCTCAAAGCCCGCTTGCCCGACACTACGCAGTACTACGGAATCGGCGGTCCGCGCATGACGGCCGCCGGTTTCGACGCGCACTGGCCCATGGAAAAGCTCTCGGTGCGTGGCTACGTCGAGGCGCTGCGGCACATTCCCGAGATTCTGCGCATCCGCAGCGAACTCAAGCACCAGTTGCTGGCCGATCCGCCTGACGCCTTCATCGGCGTGGATGCGCCTGACTTCAACTTCGGTCTGGAGCACGCGCTGCGCGACGCGGGCATTCCGACGATCCACTTTGTTTGCCCGTCGATCTGGGCATGGCGCGGCGGCCGCATCAAGAAGATCCAGAAGGCTGTGGATCACATGCTGTGCGTGTTCCCGTTCGAAACGGCGCTCCTCGAGAAGGCTGGGGTGGCCTCGTCATATGTGGGTCATCCGCTCGCCGACGAGATTCCGCTCGAACCGGACATGGCGGGTGCGCGCCGTGCGCTTGGCCTGCCGGAAAGCGGCCCGGTGATCGCGGTGCTGCCGGGCAGCCGCCGCTCGGAAATCAATCTGATCGGGCCGACCTTCTTCGACGCGATGCAGATCATGCAGCGGCGCGAGCCGGCGCTGCGCTTCGTCATGCCGGCGGCGACGCCCGCTATCCACGCGCAGTTGCAGGAACTCGCCAACGCGCACCAGGGTCTCGCGCTCACGATCATCGATGGCCAGTCGCAACTCGCCATGACGGCCGCCGACGCGATCCTCGTGAAAAGCGGCACGGTCACGCTCGAAGCGGCGCTGCTCAAGAAGCCGATGGTCATCTCCTACAAGGTGCCCTGGCTCACGGGGCAGATCATGCGCCGCCAGGCCTATCTGCCTTACGTGGGTTTGCCGAACATTCTCGCGGGCCGCTTCGTCGTGCCGGAAATCCTGCAGCATTTCGCGACGCCGGAGGCGCTTGCCGACGCGACGCTCACGCAGTTGCAGGACGAGGCAAACCGGCGCACGCTGACCGAGGTGTTCACGCAGATGCATCTGACCCTGCGCCAGAACACGGCGGAGCGTGCGGCCGAAGTGGTCGCGAGCATCGTCGAACGCCGCAAGGGGCGGGCATGAGCGAGGGTACGATCAAGCGCGCAAAAGCGCCGGCCGTGAAAAAGCCGCCGTCGCAGGCAGCACTCAAGCTTGCTGCGCGCCGCAAGGCAGCGCGGCAAGCCGGGCTGCTGTTCGAGTCGCCAGACGATGTCATTTGCGGCGTGGACGAGGCGGGGCGCGGGCCGCTGGCCGGGCCCGTGGTCGCGGCCGCCGTGATCCTCGATCCGGCCCGGCCGATTCGCGGGCTCGACGACTCGAAGGTGCTGACGGCGCAGGCTCGCGAAGCGCTCTACGAGCGCATCGTCGAACGCTCGCTCGCGTGGTGCGTTGCCTCCGCGAGCGTCGAGGAAATCGACACGCTCAACATCCTGCACGCAACGATGCTGGCGATGCGGCGTGCGGTCGAAGGCTTGAGCATCGTGCCGACGCTCGCGAAGATCGACGGCAATCGCTGCCCGGTGATGCCGGTGCGCAGCGAGGCGGTGATCGGCGGCGACGCGCTCGTGCCGAGCATTTCGGCGGCGTCGATCATCGCGAAAGTCACGCGCGACCGCATGCTCGTCGATCTGCACCAGGCGCATCCGCATTACGGTTTCGACGCCCACGCGGGCTACGGCACGCCGCAGCATCTCGAAGCGTTGCGCGTGCATGGTCCGTGCGAGCATCACCGGCGCTCGTTCGCGCCCGTGCGCGACGCGTACGCATTGCACGGCATCGTCCTCGCCGGTGCTTCGACGGTGGTCACTGCCGGCCCGGAAGAAGGCGACGCCTTCGCGCCACTGTCTTGAGCCGCTAATGGCGTCCCGCGCTAGCGGGCGCCATAGTGCGTAGTGCAGGCGCCGCTGTTCTTCTTTCTCTCGATCCTCATTAGACACGCCAGGCCCGCCCGTGAAAGCCATTACCTCGCGCGACAATCCGCTCTACAAACGCCTGAAGGCGTTGGCCGGCTCGACGCATCAACAGCGGCGCAGCCACCAGGCTTTGCTCGAAGGCTTCCACCTCGCGAGCGCCTGGCTCGATGGTGGTTCGCAGCCCGAATTCTGCGTGGTGACCGAAGGCGCGCTCACGCATGAGGAGGCTCAGGCCATCGTCGCCCGCGTGGACGAGCGCCGCGTGATCACGCTGCCCGACGCGCTCTTCGGGCAACTCTCGAACGTCGTGCATGGCGTAGGGTTGCTGCTGCTCGTCGACATGCCGGAGGCACAACTGCCCGAACGCGTCGGCTCGACTTGCCTCGTGCTCGACGGCTTGCAGGATGCTGGCAACGTCGGCTCGATCCTGCGCAGCGCGGCCGCCGCCGGCATCGACAAGGTTTTTTGCACGCCGGGCACGGCCTATGTGTGGTCGTCAAAGGTGCTGCGCTCGGCAATGGGCGCGCACTTTCTCCTGCAGGTGTTCGAGAACGTGGAGGCCGAAGCGCTCGTCGAGATGCTTGGCGTGCCGGTCGTCATCACCGATTCGCACGGGGCGCAGGCGATCGACGAGGCCGATCTCACGGGCCAGGTCGCATGGGTGTTCGGCAACGAAGGGGCGGGCGTGTCGCAGGTCTGGCGCGACGCGGCGGCGCTGCGCGTGACGATTCCGCAGCCGGGCGGCATGGAGTCGCTCAACGTCGCGGCGGCGGCGGCCGTGTGCGTGTTCGAGCAATGCCGGCAGCAACGGCATGCGCGTTGACGCTCGCAGCAGTCAGTAATAAAAAAGCCCGCGTCGTGACGCGGGCTTTTTTATTTCAGGCAGGCCGTTTCAATACGACGGCTTGTCGATGCGAATTTCCTGCAGGATCGTGGTGGCGATTTCCTCGATCGACTTGTGCGTTGACGAGAGCCACTTGATGCCTTCGCGGCGCATCATCGCCTCGGCTTCGTTCACTTCATAGCGGCAGTTTTCCAGCGCGGCGTACTTGCTGCCCGGACGCCGCTCGTTGCGGATCTCAGTGAGACGCTGCGGGTCAATTGAAAGGCCGAAAATCTTCGTGCGATGCGGCAGCAGCGAATTCGGCAGCTTGCCGCGCTCGAAATCGTCGGGAATCAGCGGATAGTTCGCGGCCTTCACGCCGTACTGCATGGCGAGGTAGAGGCTGGTAGGCGTTTTGCCGCTGCGTGACACGCCCACGAGGATCACATCGGCGTCGGCGAGGTTGCGGTCGGACTGGCCGTCGTCGTGCGCGAGCGAGAAGTTGATCGCCTCGATACGGTTCTTGTATTCGTCGGTGTCGGCGTTCTGGTGGCCGCGACCCATCGCGTGGCTCGACTTCAGTTCCAGCTCTTGCTCGAGCGGCTCCACGAAGGTCTGGAACATGTCCATCACGAGCGCATTCGCGCGCTTGACGATTTCGTTCGAATTGCTGTCCACGAGCGTTGTGAACACGATCGGCCGGCGGCCTTCCTGCACGGCGGCTTCGTTGATCTTCTCGGCGGTCGAGTAGGCCTTGTCGGTCGAATCGACAAACGGCACGCGCACGAGGCGGAATTTCTGGTCGAACTGCGACAGGATCGAATGCGCGAAGGTTTCGGCAGTGATCCCGGTACCGTCGGAGACGATGAATACGGTTGGCGGCATCGGTTGAGGCTGGGTACGTGAGCTGCAGGGCCGCTCGGGACAGGCTTGGGCGCCCGGAAAGCCCCGTCCGGCGGGACCGAGGGGCAATTCTCGCCGACTGGCACAAATTCCAGAGTCGGCACGGTAGAATAGCGGCAACCTGTTGGATAAGCAATTGCAGTGCAACCGCGCCAAACAGCCGCCTATCGCGGCGCATTCTGGTGTCAATTTGCAGCGATTCCATCTAACTCCATGTAATCGCGCGCATCTTCGTGCTTTTCCATTGAACGGAAATTCGCTCGGCGCCTGAGCGATTGCTTCTCCAACAGGTTGCGCAAGACGCGAATCCGCTTCCAATGGGCGGACCGCGTTCGAGCCCACTTGCGCAATCGTGAATTTTTTTCACACTTAGGGGCTTGTATGACTAACACCGTTGCCAAGGATCAGGCTTATGTAGTGCCTTTCGAGCAGTTGCGGATGACCGATGTCGAGATCGTGGGCGGCAAAAACGCCTCGCTCGGCGAAATGATCAGCCAGCTGGCTGAAGCAGGCGTGCGTGTGCCCACGGGCTTCGCGACGACTGCGCTCGCCTTCCGCGACTTCCTGAAACATAACAACCTGACCGAACGGATCGCCGCTCGTCTGGAGACGTTCGACGTCGACGACGTGAAGGCGCTGGCCGAAGCTGGCAAGGAGATCCGTCAATGGATCATCGACGCGCCGCTGCAGCCGAAGCTCGAAGCGGACATCCGCGCCGGCTTCGAAACGCTGCAGGCCGGTTCGCCGTCGGAGCTGTCGTTTGCCGTGCGTTCGTCGGCAACGGCGGAAGACTTGCCCGACGCATCGTTTGCCGGTCAACAGGAAAGCTACCTCAACGTGGTAGGCATCGAAGACGTGCTCGATCGCCTCAAGCACGTGTTCGCGTCGCTCTACAACGACCGCGCTATTTCCTATCGCGTCCACAAGGGCTTCACCCACGCCGAAGTCGCACTGTCGGCTGGCGTGCAGCGCATGGTCCGTTCGGACCGCGGCGCCGCAGGTGTGATGTTCACGCTCGACACGGAATCGGGCTTCAAGGACGCCGTCTTCATCACGTCGAGCTACGGCCTTGGTGAAACGGTTGTGCAGGGCGCCGTGAATCCGGACGAGTTCTACGTCTTCAAGACCACGCTCGCGCAGGGCAAGGCCCCGATCATCCGCCGCTCGATCGGCTCGAAGCTCATCAAGATGGAATTCACGCAGCCGGGCGAACCGGGCCGCGTGAAGACGGTCGACGTTACGCACGAACAGCGCAACCGCTTCTCGATCACCGACGAAGACGTGATCGAGCTGGCCAGGTACGCCGTCATCATCGAGCAGCACTACCAGCGTCCGATGGACATCGAGTGGGGCAAGGACGGCCTCGACGGCAAGATCTTCATTCTCCAGGCGCGTCCGGAGACGGTGAAGAGCCAGGCCGCGGGCAAGGTCGAGCAGCGCTTCAAGCTCAAGGGCCAGTCGCAGGTTCTGGCAACGGGCCGCGCAATCGGCCAGAAGATCGGCGCGGGCCGCGTGAAGGTGATTCACGATCCGTCCGAAATGGAACGCGTGCAGCCGGGCGACGTGCTGGTCGCCGACATGACCGACCCGAACTGGGAGCCGGTAATGAAGCGTGCGGCGGCGATCGTCACGAACCGTGGCGGGCGTACCTGCCACGCGGCGATCATCGCGCGTGAGCTGGGCGTGCCGGCAGTCGTTGGCTGCGGCGACGCGACCGACGTGCTGAAGGACGGTGCGCTCGTGACGGTGTCATGCGCGGAAGGCGACGAAGGCCGCATTTACGACGGTCTGCTCGAAACCGAAGTCAGCGAAGTCCAACGTGGCGAGCTGCCGGCCATTCCGGTCAAGATCATGATGAACGTCGGCAATCCGCAGCTCGCGTTCGACTTCTCGCAACTGCCGAACGCAGGTGTTGGCCTCGCGCGTCTCGAGTTCATCATCAACAACAACATCGGCGTTCACCCGAAGGCGATTCTCGAGTACCCGAACATCGACGCGGACCTGAAGAAGGCCGTGGAAAGCGTTGCGCGCGGCCATGCGTCGCCGCGCGCGTTCTACGTCGACAAGCTGACGGAAGGCATCGCCACGATCGCGGCGGCGTTCTATCCGAAGCCCGTCATCGTGCGTCTGTCCGACTTCAAGTCGAATGAGTACAAGAAGCTGATCGGCGGTTCGCGCTACGAGCCGGACGAAGAGAACCCGATGCTCGGTTTCCGCGGCGCGTCGCGTTACATCGCCGAGGACTTCGCGCAAGCGTTCGAAATGGAGTGCCTGGCGCTCAAGCGCGTGCGTGAAGAGATGGGTCTCACGAACGTCGAGATCATGGTGCCATTCGTGCGCACGCTCAAGCAGGCTGAGCGCGTGGTGGGCCTGCTCGAGAAGTTTGGCCTCAAGCGCGGCGTGAACGATCTCAAGCTCATCATGATGTGCGAAGTGCCGTCGAACGCGATTCTCGCCGAAGAGTTCCTGCAGTACTTCGATGGTTTCTCGATCGGTTCGAACGACCTCACGCAGCTCACGCTCGGCCTCGACCGGGACTCGGGCATGGAACTGCTGGCCGTCGACTTCGACGAGCGCGATCCGGCCGTGAAGTTCATGCTCAAGCGCGCGATCGAAACTTGCCGCCGCCTGAACAAGTACGTCGGCATCTGCGGTCAGGGCCCGTCCGACCACCCGGATTTCGCCCAGTGGCTCGCGGAAGAAGGCATCGCTTCGATCTCGCTGAACCCGGACTCGGTTGTCGAGACGTGGCAGCAGCTGGCGAAGTCGCAGTCGAAGTAAGCGTATTGCCGAGGGTGCGAATCCTCGGGGGAGCTTGACGCGGCTTCCTGAGCGGCGTTACACGCTGCGGAAAAAAGTGTCAGCTTCGTGCTATAACACCCCGGTCTATCCGGGGTGTTTTACTTTGGGAGGTCGCCGTGGGTCCGCATGGTTTGTTCTGGTGGATTGCCGCCGGCGTGCTCATCGTCGCCGAGCTGATGACCGGCACCTTTTACCTCTTGATGATCGCGCTAGGCTTGCTCGCAGGCGCGCTCAGCTATGAGCTTGGCGCGCCGCTCGACGTCCAGTTGATTGTCGCGGCGGTGGTTGGGCTCGCAGCTGTGGTCACGCTGCGGCGCTCTCGTTTCGGCCGCCGCCGGCGCATGACCGATGCCTCGACCGATCCGGGCGTGAATCTCGATATTGGCGCAACACTCGCCGTCGCCGCCTGGCGCGACGGCCGCGCGCGCACGAGGTATCGCGGCGCCGAATGGGATGTCGAACTCGCACCTGGCGAGCCCGAAGATGCGCCGCTCTATGAAATCAAGGCGGTGCGCGGCAGTTGCCTGATCGTTGCGGCGAAGCGCGAGCGCCGCGAAGCCAAGGCGTCCGGCACCGCTCAAGACGGCGCACGCCACGCGTAGCGGGTCGCATTCGAACTCACACCAGCAAACTACACAGAAGCGAACGGAGGTCCCGTATGCAAGTCCCAGTCGTCGGCCTGATTCTGCTCGTGATCGTCATCGTGCTGATCGCGCAGACCATCAAGATCGTGCCGCAGCAGCATGCCTGGGTGCTCGAACGGCTTGGGCGTTACCATGCCACGCTCACGCCAGGCTTGACGATCGTGTTGCCGTTCGTCGATCGGGTGGCCTACAAGCACGTGCTGAAGGAGATTCCGCTCGACGTGCCGAGCCAGGTTTGCATCACGCGCGACAACACGCAGCTTCAGGTGGATGGCGTGCTGTACTTCCAGGTGACCGATCCAATGAAAGCGTCGTACGGGTCGAGCAATTTCGTCTTCGCGATTACACAGCTTTCGCAGACCACGCTGCGTTCGGTCATCGGTAAGCTCGAACTCGACAAGACCTTCGAGGAACGCGACTTCATCAACCATAGCGTTGTGTCGGCGCTCGACGAAGCCGCCTCGAACTGGGGTGTGAAAGTACTGCGCTATGAGATCAAGGATTTGACGCCGCCAAAGGAAATCCTGCACGCCATGCAGGCGCAGATCACCGCCGAGCGGGAAAAGCGCGCGCTCATCGCAGCCTCCGAAGGTCGCAAGCAGGAGCAGATCAACCTGGCGGCTGGGGCGCGCGAGGCGGCGATCCAGAAGTCCGAAGGCGAGCGCCAGGCGGCGATCAACCAGGCACAAGGTCAAGCGGCCGCCATTCTAGCCGTGGCCGAGGCGAACGCGCAGGCCATCCAGAAGATCGGCAACTCGATCCAGGCGCAGGGCGGTATGGATGCCGTCAACCTGAAGGTGGCCGAGCAATACGTGAATGCTTTCGCCAATCTCGCGAAGCAGGGCAATACGCTGATCGTGCCGGGCAATATGGGCGATCTGAGCACGATGATCGCTTCGGCACTCACGATCGTGAACCGGGCGGGTTTGCGCGAGGGGCAGATCAGCGGTGCCGGTGCGACAAAGGGCGCATAGGCGCCGAGACCGCCGAAAATGACAACGGGCCGCATGAGCGGCCCGTTTTTCGTCTGAACGATTCCGGAAGAATCAGGTGGGCGAGCGCATCAGGCGCGCTTTTTCGCGCTCCCAGTCGCGCTTCTTCTCGGTTTCACGCTTGTCGTGCAGCTTCTTGCCCTTGGCAAGGCCGATCTCGCACTTCACGCGGCCACCCTTGTAATGGAAATTCAGCGGCACGAGCGTGAAGCCGCGCTGCTCGACCTTGCCGATCAGTTTGTCGATTTCTTCGCGTTTCAGCAGCAGCTTGCGGATGCGCGTGGGGTCGGGCTGGATGTGCGTCGAGGCCTCGGGCAGCGGGCTGATGTGCGTGCCGATCAGATACAGCTCGCCATCCTTGATCATGACGTAGCTTTCCTTGATGTTGGCTCGCCCGGCGCGCATGGCCTTGACTTCCCATCCTTCCAGCACGAGCCCGGCCTCGTGACGCTCTTCGATGAAGTAATCGAAGAACGCTTTTCTGTTGTCGATGATGCTCATAGGAAAATGGGATCGGCCCAACTCGTTTAAAATTACGATTTTAGCAAAGCGGGCTCCCGAAAGCCCGTGGCGCTTTCACTCTAGCCACGCATTGCGCAATTTATGGCGGATGTCCAGAAAACCGTGTTGATTCGCCATTCGGCGGAGCAGATGTTCGACCTCGTCACCGACGTCGCCGACTACCCCAACTTCCTGCCGTGGTGCGGCGGCGTCGAGATTCGCCGTCAGGACGAAAGCGGCATGGAGGCGAAAATCGACATCAACTTCAAGGGCATCAAGCAGCACTTCGCCACGCGCAACTCGCAAAAGCGGCCCGAACGCATCGACATGGAATTCGCCGACGGCCCGTTCCGCAAGTTCACGGGCTACTGGCGCTTCACGCCGCTGCGCGCCGACGCCTGCAAGATCGAGTTTGCGCTGCATTACGAGTTTTCAAACATCATTCTCGAAAAACTCATCGGGCCGGTGTTCCATCACATCGCGAACACCTTCGTCGACTCTTTCGTGAAGCGCGCCGACCAGCGCTACGGCAAGCCATGAGCGCGAACCTTTCTGTTGACGTCTGCTATGCGCTGCCGGACGCGCAAACGCTCATCAGCATCGAGCTGCCGCCCGGCGCGACCGTCCAGCAGGCCATCGACGCGAGCGGCATCCTCGCGCGCCATCCCGAGATCGATCTGGCGAAGCTCAAGGTGGGCGTGTACGGCAAGCTCAAGCCGCTAGACACCGTGCTCGCCGACCATGACCGCGTGGAAATCTACCGGCCGCTGATCGTCGACCCGAAGATGGCGCGCCAGCGCCGCGTCGACAAGACCCGCAAGGAAGGTTCGATCGAAGGGCGCAAGTGGTTGCCCAAGGACTCGCGCTAGGGCTCGAAGCGGGTTGCCCACGGGCGGCCGCACAAATGTAATGGGCGAGACAGCATGTGCTGTCTCGCCCATTTGGCCTTTTGGGGCATCGCGCTCAGGCGGTGGTAGTCCGACCGCTTCGCTTCGCGTCGGTATGGGAGTGCGTGAGGCGGCTGTCGTTGCCGATTCCTGGTAGATCGCCGTCCGGCACGATGCCGTCGCCGTGCGCGGTCTCTGCGGGGCCGCCCGAATGCTGGCGTACCGACCAACTTACGCCCGCCACCAGCAGCACGACGGCCACGACTTCCAGGCCGCGCGGCAGCCGGTGATCATAAATAAAGCCGTAGAGCAGGGCGAACAGCGTTTCGAAGGCGATCATCTGACCCGAGAGCGTGAGCGGCAGGCGCTTGGCGGCGGCGTTCCACAGGCCGTTGCCGAGCCACGAGGCGCCGATCGCGAGCACCAGATTCAACTGCCAGAACGTGGTCCAGCGGCCGGCGGCGACGGTTTCCTGGACCCAGTGCGACGGCACGACGAGAATGCCGAGCCAGAGCAGCCCGCCTAGCCCGCCCGTCACCACGCCCCAAAGCACCGACCATTCGTTGCCGCCGAAGTGCGCATTGCGCTGCAGATAGCGGGCGTTCTCGACGGCGAACCAGGTCCAGCACACGAGCGCGCCGACGGCGCAGCCAATGCCGGCAATGCGCGTGAGGATGCTCGCGCCGCCCGCGTCGCCAGCCGCGGTGAAGACGTCCACGTTGATGCAGACGATACCGGCCGCGATCATCGCGAGCGGCCAGATCAGACGTGAAAGCGGCACGGCGCCGTGGTCGCGGCGGCCGAGCAGCGTGACCGTGACGGGCAGCACGCCGACGATCAGCGAGGCCGGCGCAATGCCAACCAGATGAATGGCACTCGCGAGAAAGAGGTAATAGAGCACGTTGCCCACGAGCGCCAGTTTCACGAGCGCGACGAGATCGGCGCGGGTCAAGCGTGGCCAGACCCGGCGCAGCATGGGCAGGAGCGCGGCGAGCGAGACAAGCCCATACATGACGTAGCGGCCCGCGCTCAGGAGCAATGGCGAGAATTCCGCCAGTTGCCGGGGCACGACGAACACCGTTCCCCATAACGCGCCGGCGAGCACGCCGTACAACACACCACGCTGCATTTGTATTGCCTCCAGAAACTTCGGGTGGCCCAATCGGGCCGTTTTAACAGAACGGCCGAAGCTTAACTGGAGGCGTGCGTGGCCGTCTTGTTCAATCCTGCACCGCGTGCCCGATATTCGGGTCGGAGGCGTGGCGCACCCGCACGCCTTGCGCCGGCCGGGCCCGAGCGTGGAAATAATCCCGAAAAC
This sequence comes from Paraburkholderia sp. J8-2, assembly GCF_905220195.1. Classification (NCBI taxonomy): domain Bacteria; kingdom Pseudomonadati; phylum Pseudomonadota; class Betaproteobacteria; order Burkholderiales; family Burkholderiaceae; genus Paraburkholderia; species Paraburkholderia sp. J8-2. The sequence continues at coordinate 111,390 of NZ_CAJMZA010000004.1, read as the reverse complement.
GGCGCTAAGCTACTGTTAGCGCTGATGATTTCCAGGGCGCTATCGCGTATAATCTGCTTTTGCGCCTATAGGATTTGCCATGCGTCTGATCCAGAAAGCACTCACGTTCGATGACGTGCTCCTCGTTCCCGCCTTCTCCGACGTTCTCCCGCGCGACACCAGCCTGAAGACCCGGCTGACCCGCAATATCTCCCTGAACATTCCGCTCGTGTCGGCCGCTATGGATACCGTCACGGAAGGCCGTCTGGCAATTGCCATGGCGCAGCAGGGCGGCGTCGGCATCATTCACAAGAACCTCACGCCGGCCGAGCAGGCGCGCGAGGTCGCGAAGGTGAAGCGCTTCGAGTCGGGTGTGGTGCGCGATCCGATCACGATTCCGCCGCAAATGAAGGTCGCCGACGTCATCGCGCTTTCGCAGCAGCATGGCATTTCGGGCTTCCCGGTCGTGGAAGGCGCGCAGCTCGTCGGTATCGTCACGAACCGCGACCTGCGTTTCGAAACGCGTCTGGACGAGCCGGTGCGCTCGATCATGACGCCGCGCGAGCGCCTCGTGACCGTCAAGGAAGGCACGCCGCTGACCGAAGCCAAGGCGCTCATGCACAGCCACCGCCTCGAGCGCGTGCTGGTCGTGAACGACGCGTTCGAACTGCGCGGTCTCATGACCGTCAAGGACATCACGAAGCAGACCGAGCACCCGGCCGCCTGCAAGGACGAGCACGGCAAGCTGCGCGCAGGCGCGGCCGTCGGCGTGGGTCCGGACAACGAAGAGCGCGTCGAGCTGCTGGTGCAGGCCGGCGTGGACGTGATCGTGGTCGACACGGCGCACGGCCACAGCAAGGGCGTGCTCGAGCGCGTTCGCTGGGTCAAGAAGAATTTCCCGCACGTCGAAGTGATCGGCGGCAACATCGCAACGGCTGATGCGGCGCGCGCGCTCGTCGAGTACGGAGCGGACGGCGTGAAGGTCGGCATCGGCCCGGGTTCGATCTGCACGACGCGTATCGTGGCAGGCGTGGGCGTGCCGCAGATCAGCGCGATTTCCAATGTCTCGGAAGCGCTCAAGGGCACCGGCGTGCCGTGCATCGCCGACGGCGGCGTGCGCTACTCGGGTGACGTTTCGAAGGCGCTCGCAGCCGGCGCGAACGCTGTGATGATGGGCAGCATGTTCGCGGGCACCGAAGAGTCGCCGGGCGACGTGTTCCTGTATCAGGGCCGCCAGTACAAGTCGTACCGCGGCATGGGCTCGGTCGGCGCGATGAAGGACGGCGCCGCGGACCGCTACTTCCAGGACAACTCGGCCAATATCGACAAGCTCGTGCCGGAAGGCATCGAAGGCCGTGTTGCCTACAAGGGGCCCATCAACGCAATCCTGTTCCAGCTGATCGGCGGGGTGCGCGCCTCGATGGGTTACTGCGGTTGCCGCACGATCGACGACCTGCATGCGAAGGCAGAGTTTGTGCAGATCACTGGCGCCGGCCTGAACGAATCGCACGTGCACGATGTGCAGATCACGAAGGAAGCGCCCAACTACCACGTGGACTAAGCCCCGATGAAGCCGCTGCTGCGCGTGCTGCTGATTGTCGATGCGTTGACGTTGCTGGGGTTTGGCGTGCTGTTCGTTCTCACGCCCTCGACCCTGGTCTACAACGCGTTGCAACTGGTGCAAACGCAGCCGGCACTCGTTGGGCAGGCGTTTGGTGTGGTGCTGTTGGGCTTCGCGTGGCTTGCGCTGCGTGCGGCCTTCCACGGGGAGATGACAGTGCCTGTGGGCCGCACCGTGGGGCACGTCAACTGGATTGCCGGCGTGCTGATGTTGGTCTGGCTGATCGGGTTGCGTGCGCCGCAGCTCACCGGGTTGGGCCAACTGGTGGCTGGCGCGGTTGGCGTGTGGCTGATCCTCCTCGGCCTCGGCGGCGTCCGGCTCGCGGGCGCGGTGCGCAAGCGCCAGAAGGGGCAGGCGAGCGGCAACGCCGTGCAGCAGCGTAAGGCGGCGAAGGCGCAGCCGGAACGCCGTGACGAGCCGGTAACGTACGCGAAGCCGGGCTTTCTGAAAACGATGGCGTGGGGCGGTGCGCGCGAGGCGAAACGGCCGGCGGCGCCGGTCGAACCGGTCGTGGAAGTGCCGACCGTGACGCCCGCAGCGGTTCCGCCGGTTCCGCCGGTTACGCCGCGTCCAGCGACGGTTGCGCCGCCGGCCGCCAGTGCGGTGCAAGCTCAAGAGGCGCGCCAGGCGGCTCGCGACGAAGCGGCCGACGCACCGAGGCCCCCGCTGCGTGGCTGAGGCCGCGCTCAGACCCGGCCTCCGAAACACCAGACTTAATGCGTCCACAGCAGCGTCCAAAGCTCACCCGAATTTGCGCTACCCGGTTCCGCCGTAGTGCGCTGCCCTGGTCCCGATGAATTCACGCTGCGCGCGTTTTTATTGTCGCGCGGCTTTCCGTATCCGTTCTTTTTTTAGGTCTCGTCCGCAGCCATGCACGACAAAATCCTGATCCTCGACTTCGGCTCGCAAGTCACCCAGCTCATCGCGCGCCGCGTGCGCGAAGCCCACGTCTATTCGGAAATCCATCCGTACGATGTGGACGACGCGTTCATTCGCGAATTCGCACCGAAGGGCATCATCCTCTCGGGCGGCCCGAACTCGGTCACCGACACCGATACCCCGCGCGCGCCGCAAGCCGTGTTCGAACTGGGCGTGCCGGTGCTCGGCATTTGCTACGGCATGCAGACGATGGCCGAACAGCTCGGCGGCAAGGTCGACGGTGGCCACCTGCGCGAATTCGGCTACGCCGAAGTGCGCGCGCGCAACCACACGAGCTTCCTCGAAGGCATCGAAGACTTCCGCACGAGCGAAGGCCACGGCATGCTCAAGGTGTGGATGAGCCACGGCGACAAGGTCACGGAAATGCCGCAGGGCTTCAAGCTGATGGCCTCGACGGAATCGTGCCCGATCGCGGCGATGGCCGACGAAGCGCGCCACTTCTACGGCCTGCAATGGCACCCGGAAGTCACGCACACGGTGCAGGGTCGCGCGATGCTCGAGCGCTTCGTGCTCGGCATCTGCGGCGCCAAGGCCGACTGGGAGATGGGCCACTACATCGACGAGGCCGTCGAAACGATCCGCAAGCAGGTGGGCAACGAGCACGTGATTCTCGGCCTCTCGGGCGGCGTGGACTCGTCGGTGGCCGCGGCGCTGCTGCACCGCGCGATTGGCGACCAGCTGACCTGCGTGTTCGTCGATCACGGCCTGCTGCGTCTGAACGAAGCCGAGCAGGTGATGACGATGTTCGCCGACAACCTCGGCGTGAAGGTCATCCACGTCGACGCAAGCGAAGCGTTCATGTCGAAGCTCGCGGGCGTGACCGACCCGGAAGCGAAGCGCAAGATCATCGGCGCAGAGTTCGTCGAGGTGTTCCAGACCGAAGCGGGCAAGCTCAGCGACGCGAAGTGGCTTGCGCAAGGCACGATCTATCCGGACGTCATCGAGTCGGCTGGCAAGGGCAAGAAGGCCGCGCACACGATCAAGAGCCACCACAACGTGGGCGGCCTGCCGGAAACGCTCAACCTCAAGCTGCTCGAACCGCTGCGCGAACTCTTCAAGGACGAAGTGCGCGAACTGGGCGTGAAGCTCGGCCTGCCGCACGAAATGGTCTATCGCCATCCGTTCCCGGGCCCGGGCCTTGGCGTGCGGATTCTCGGCGAAGTGAAGCGCGATTTTGCGGATCTGCTGCGCCGTGCGGATGCGATTTTCATCGAGACGCTGCGTAACACGATCGACAAGGAAACCGGCAAATCGTGGTACGAGCTCACGAGCCAGGCGTTCGCTGTGTTCCTGCCGGTGAAGAGCGTGGGCGTGATGGGCGATGGGCGGACTTATGAGTATGTCGTTGCGCTGCGCGCGGTGCAGACGCTCGACTTTATGACGGCGCATTGGGCACATCTGCCGCATGAGCTGCTTGGGCATGTGTCGAATCGCATTATCAACGAGGTGCGTGGGATTAATCGTGTCGTGTACGACATCTCGGGCAAGCCGCCTGCGACGATTGAGTGGGAGTGACACCAATCTGAGCTGTAGTCTGGCCAGGCGAGGCAGATACTGGTAGAAAAATGAAAAAGCCCGCGATGTTGCGGGCTTTTTTGCGTCTAGCCCCATGTAGGTCGTGCGCCTCACAACCCAGGTTCGGCACGCAGGACACGCCGACTGGTGCGTCGAAGCGGTTCTGCCCTCGATCGCACGGGTTTTCCGGCAGATAACCGAGCTATCCAAGCCTCGGCCCGCGCACGGTCACGCCCTCAATGCTTGAGGCACGTATCCGCATTCTTCCACGTACACGTATCCAGCCCAGTGTGAATAATCGGCTTCACCATCTTCCCTTCCGCCAGATCACGCATCACCATCGCTGCTTGATAGCCCATTTCCTCAGGCCGCTGCCCAACCAGCACATTGACCTTGTGTTCTTTGAGCGCCTGCAACTCAGGCCCAAGCGTATCGGCTGAAACGATCACGAACTGGCCGCTGTTGATTTTGTCCATGATCGGCGCGACGACCTGCGAATACGCTTCAGGCGCAAAGAGCGGCCAGCCGCCCTCGAGCACGAACGCCTGGAGACTGGTGGCGTTCGCCGTGAGCGTGTCCTGCATCATCTGGTTCGCTTTCGCGGCGTCGTCGTTCACGTAAAGCGGGCAGGCGCTGATCTCATGCCAGTTGTTCTCGCCAGCAAGCTTCTTGATGCCCTTCTTGCCAGAAAGCACATCGCGCGTGCCCTGAGCGCGCTGGTTGATATTCTCGGCCGCCGGGTTGCCCATCACGAGGCAGATGTTGCCGCCCTTGGGCATGAGCATCTTCAACTGCTCGCCGAGCTTCACGCCCAGCTCGTAGTTGTCGGTGCCCACATACGCCTTGCGCAGCGACTGGTCCTTCGGCAGCAGATCGGCGTCGGCGGTGATGATCGGGATCTTCGCGTTGCGGCGGCGGATCACTTCGGCAATGGCCGGCGCATTCGACGGTGAAATCGCAATCGCGGCCACACCCTTGGTCAGCAGGTCGTCGACGATCTGCACTTCCGCGCTTTCGTCCGCTGCAGTCGCGGGCCCGGTGTAGTAGCAGTTGTAGCCCTGTTTGCTGAGCTCCTTGTTCGCCCGGTCGCAGCCCTGGTGCATGAGGTCGAAGTAAGGATTGTCGAGGCCCTTCACGACCAGCGCGAGGGTCTTGTCGGCTGCGTAGGCGGAAGAGGCCAGCATGGCGAGCCCTCCGATCGCAGCGAAATACTTCCACGCTTTCTTCATGGTTTCCTCCTGTTCGGCGCCGCCTGGACGGCGCGCGTGTCTCGTACAGTCTTCGTCATCGGAAGGAAAGCCCGCGCCCGTGCTTTGGGCTTCCTGCGGAACCATGCGTTATGTGTGATGGCTGTCGTCCGGCGGTTCCGCGTGCAGTCCGGCCGCGCCTCCCTGAAATCCGTTCACTCTCCTTGCCGCTCGCCGCCGAGCCGGTTGAACAGCACGGCGATGATGATGAATCCGCCTACCACCGTTCCTTGCCAGAACGAGTCGACGCCGAGCAGGATCAGACTGTTGCGGATCACTTCGATGAGCGCGGCGCCGACGATCGTGCCGAAGGCGCTGCCCACGCCCCCCGCGAGATTGGTGCCGCCAATCACCGTAGCGGCGATCACGCGCAGTTCGTCGCCGGTGCCAAGGCCGGTGGTGACCGCGCCGAGCCAGCCCACTTCCAGAATGGCCGCGACGCCCGCCATCAGGCCGCCGAGCACATAGACCGAACAGATCACGCGCCGCACCGGCACGCCGGTGAGATTCGCCGCATGACGATTGCCGCCGACCGCGAACACATAGCGGCCCCAGCGCGTGAAGGCGAAGGCGAACCAGAACAGCACGCCGAGGACGATCAGGAACCACACGGGATTGGCCACGCCGAGTGTCTTGCCGCCGCCGAGCACGAGGAGCTTGTGGCCGTCGGGTCCGAATTCGAAGATGGTGCGGCTGCCGGAGATCACGAGCGCAAGACTGCGGCCCACGCTGAGCATCCCCAGCGTCACGACAAAAGGCTGCATGTTGAGATACGCGATCAGCAGGCCGTTCACGAGACCCACCACGCCTGCGGTGAGCAGGCCGAGGCCAATGCCGGCCCAGATCGGATAGCCCGCGTTCATGGTGACCGAAAGCACGATGCCGCTCAGGCCAATCGTCGAGCCGACCGAAATATCGATGCCGCCCGTGATGATGATGGCCATCATCCCGAGCGCGACGATGGCGACGAAGGCGAAGTTGCGCGTGACGTTGAAGAGATTCTGCTGCGTGGCGAACGTCGAAGTGACGAACGAGAGCAGGACACAGGCGATCAGCGTAGCCAGCACGACCCAGAACACCTGGCTCGCGATCAGTCCACTCCAGCGTGTGTGGGTCTTCGCGGATTGGGGATCGTCAAGCACTGTTGGCATCGCATTTGGCCTTTGCGGCGCATCGTTCAATTTCAGGTCTCCTGTCGGTCGCACCTGGCGCTTCAGCGCTTGGTGCGGCCCCATGCAACGCAGTCGCGGGGTCGGCTTCAGGCGGCGGCGATGGCTCCGGTAATCAGGCCGGTGACTTCCTCCGGCGAAGACGCAGCGGTCTGTTTATCCGCCACCTTGCGCCCGCGCCGCATGACAACCACGCGGTGGGCGACCTCGAAAACGTCGGGCATGCGGTGACTGATGAGAATGACGGCAATGCCGTGCTCGGACAGGCGTTTGATGAGGTCGAGCACCTGCGCCACCTGGCGCACGCTGATCGCAGCGGTGGGTTCGTCCATGAGCACGAGCCGCGCATCGGACAGGCGCGTGCGCGCAATCGCGACGGCCTGCCGCTGACCGCCCGACATCTGCCGGACGAGATCGCGCGGGCGCGTTTCGGACTTCAGTTCCTTGAAAAGCTCGGCGGCGCGCCGGTACATGGCCGCGTGATCGAGCACGCGAAAGGGCCATATGCCGATGCGCGGCTCGCGGCCGAGAAAGACATTGGCCGCCGCCGTGAGGTTGTCGCAGAGGGCGAGGTCCTGATACACGACCTCGATGCCTTTCGCGCGGGCGTCCACAGGCCGGCTGAAATGAACGGGCTTGCCGTCGATGAACACTTCGCCATGGGAGGGCGGGAAGTTGCCGGCGATGACTTTCACCAGCGTCGATTTTCCGGCCCCGTTGTCGCCCATCAGTCCGACCACCTGGCCGGGTTCCAGGCTCAGCGTCACGTCGGTCAGCGCTTGAATGGCGCCGAAGTGCCTGGAAACGCCTCTGAGTTCAAGAAGACTCATGGACTGTCGCGCTCGCGCTTGTGAAGCCGCTCGCTGCAGTGTCCAGGGCGGCCGGGAGACATGCTGACTAGCCTGTTTTTTAGAGCACGATGGGGCTTTTAGCAAGACTATTTCATCAGCCGGTCCTGCGGCGCCTCTAAAAGGGCGCCGATGAGATAAAATTGCGTTTTCGCCGAAAAACTCCGCCAGACGGACCTGGCGCGCGTTAGTCTCAGGCTTCCAGCGGCATCGCACTCGTCCCCTTGAGTTCGTCGAGACAGACGATCGACTGCACGCTGTTCACGCCGGGCGCGCGCATCAGCGTATCGAGCAGGAATTCGGATAGCGCCTTCAGATCGCGCGCCACCACCTTCAGCACGTAGTCGATATCGCCAGTCACGGAGTAGCACTCCTGCACTTGCGGCAACGTTGCGACGAGCTCCTTGAACTTCATGAGCTCGCGCATGTGCCCGCGTTCCATCGTTACCTGAATGAAGGCGACCACGCCGAAGCCGAGCGCCTGCGCGTCGAGACGCGTCTCATAGCGCCGGATCACGCCGAGTTCTTCGAGGCGCCGGTGACGGCGCAGCGTCTGCGCGGGCGAGAGCTTGATCGCGGCCGCGAGTTCGAGGTTCGAGGCGCGGCCGTGTTCCTGCAGTGCGGCGAGCAGCCGCATGTCGATCGTATCGAGCGCGAGATTTTGCATTTATCTTGCGTGAGATGGGTTTAAGGCGAGAGGGAATTGTATCAATCAGGGTTTGCCTGCGTACGAGATGAAATCATATTTTTCCGCGCCAACTATACACTGGGCGCACCCGATCGGGCTGGCGGCCCATACCGCCAAGCCTGGCAGCACGGCAACGCAGAACGTTGCGTGTGCAATTTTATTTCGTGGAGCGGAGCCGGCGTCCTATCCGGATGCCTGGGCCTCGCGCCGATAAGTCGGAGACAGGAAGAGACATGGTTTCAAACGACATGCGTGAAAATCGCGGCCAGCTAAAACGCGGCCTCAAGAATCGCCACATCCAGCTCATTGCGCTGGGCGGGGCGATCGGCACGGGCCTGTTCCTCGGCATTGCGCAGACGATCCAGACCGCCGGCCCTTCGGTGCTGCTCGGCTACGGCGTTGCTGGGATCATCGCGTTCTTCATCATGCGCCAACTGGGCGAGATGGTCGTGGACGAGCCCGTCGCCGGTTCGTTCAGCTATTTCGCCGACAAGTATTTCGGCCCCTTCGCGGGCTTTCTCTCCGGCTGGAACTACTGGGTGCTCTACGTGCTCGTGAGCATGGCCGAGCTTTCGGCGGTCGGCATCTACATGCACTACTGGTGGCCGACGCTGCCCACGTGGGTCTCGGCGCTCGTGTTCTTTGTCCTGATCAACGGCATCAACCTCACGAGCGTGAAGTCGTACGGCGAACTCGAATTCTGGTTCGCGATCATCAAGGTGCTGGCGATCGTCGGCATGATCGCCTTCGGCGGCTGGCTGCTGTTTTCGGGCTCGGCCGGTCCCGAGGCGAGCGTCTCGAACCTCTGGCGCAACGGCGGTTTCTTCCCGCACGGCGTTTCGGGTCTCGTCATGGCCATGGCCGTCGTGATGTTCTCGTTTGGCGGGCTGGAGCTTGTCGGCATCACCGCAGCAGAGGCTGACGATCCTTCGCATAGCATTCCGCGCGCGACGAATCAGGTGATCTACCGCATCCTGATTTTCTACATCGGCGCGCTCGGCGTCCTGCTTTCGCTTTACCCGTGGCAGAAGGTCGTGGCCGGCGGCAGCCCGTTCGTGCTGATCTTCCACGCGATGAACAGCGACCTCGTGGCCAACGTGCTCAATGTCGTCGTGCTGACGGCCGCGCTCTCGGTCTACAACAGCGGTGTGTACTGCAACAGCCGCATGCTGTTCGGCCTCGCGCAGCAGGGCAATGCACCGAAGGCGCTGCTCAAGGTGAGCCGGCGCGGCATTCCGCTCACGGCGCTCGGTGTATCGGCGTTCGTCACGGCTGCCTGCGTGATCATCAACTACTTCATGCCGGGCAAGGCGTTCGAACTGCTGATGGGGCTCGTCGTGTCCGCGCTCATCATCAACTGGGCGATGATCAGCCTGATTCACCTGAAATTCCGCCGCGAGAAGGCGCGTACCGGCCAAACGACCACGTTCCGCAGCCTCGGCTATCCGCTGACGAATTACGTGTGTCTCGTGTTCCTCGGCGGGATTCTCGTTGTAATGTATCTGATTCCGGATCTGCGGATTTCCGTGTACCTGATTCCGGTCTGGCTGGGCGTGCTTGGGCTCGCCTACCGTCTGTGGTGCCGCAAGTCGGCGCCGGCGCTGCAGCGTGGCGTGCCGGCTCCATAAGCGCTGATATTCGTCCCGAATTTCGTCCAGAGAGTTAAACAGCATGTTCGAACACATCGATGCCTACCCCGGCGACCCGATCCTCTCGCTCAACGAGAACTTCCAGAAGGACCCGCGTCAGAACAAGGTCAATCTGAGCATTGGCATTTACTTCGACGACGAAGGCCGTCTGCCCGTCATGAAGGCCGTTCACAAGGCCGAGGCGGCGATTCTCGAAGAGCCGGGTCCGAAGCCGTATCTGCCGATGGCGGGTTTCGCGCAGTACCGCGACGCCGTGCAGGCACTGGTGTTCGGCGCTGAGTGCCCGTCGCGCGCGGCCGGCCGCATCGCGACCGTGCAGACGCTGGGCGGTTCGGGCGCGCTCAAGGTCGGCGCCGATTTCATCAAGCGCTATTTCGCGACCAGCCAGGTATGGGTGAGCGATCCGACGTGGGAGAACCACCGCTTTATCTTCGAGCGTGCGGGGTTCACGGTGAACACGTACCCGTACTACGACGAGGTGACGGGCGGCCTGAAGTTCGAGGCGATGCTCTCGTCCATCGACGCGCTGCCGGCGAAGAGCGTCGTGCTGCTCCACGCGTGCTGCCACAACCCGACGGGCGTTGATCTGGACCGCGGGCAGTGGGAGCAACTGATCGACGTGCTGCAAAAGCGCGATCTGCTGCCGTTCGTCGATATGGCGTATCAGGGCTTCGGCGCGGGCCTCGAGGACGACGCGTTCGCGGTGCGCGAGCTCTCGCGCCGCGGTGTGCCGGCGTTGGTGGCGAATTCGTTCTCGAAGAACTTCTCGCTCTACGGCGAGCGTTGCGGCGGCCTGCACGTGATCTGCGAGGACGCGGCGGCGGCCGACCGTGTGCTCGGCCAGCTCACGGGCTCGGTGCGCTCGAACTACAGCAATCCGCCGACTCACGGCGCGAAGATCGTCACGCGTGTGCTGAGCACGCCGGAACTGAAGGCGTCGTGGGAGCAGGAGCTGGCGGCGATGTGCGAGCGCATTGCGCGCATGCGCGTGGCGATTCACGACGGCCTGCGCGCGCATGCGAGCGAAGCGGCGCTCGCGCGCTACGTGAAGCAGCGCGGCATGTTCACGTATACGGGCTTGAGCGAGAAGCAGGTCGAGCGCCTGAAGGAAGAGTTCGGCGTGTATATCCTGCGCTCGGGCCGCATGTGCGTGGCCGGGCTGAATGAGAAGAACGTGAGCGTTGTGGTCGACGCGGTCGGCAAGGTGATGAAGGACTGAGGGCAGGGCTGAGAGCCCGTCAATCTTTCTAGCGCCGCTGGGGTGCCGGTACAAACCGGACGCGCCAGCGGCGTTTTTGCGTCTGGTGGTCAGAATCGCATGCCGGCGCCGCAACCACCGGCAACGCCGCCGCCGCTGCCGCCTGCCGCTCCGCAGAACACGCCGCAGCCCGAAAGACTGGCGGTGAGCAGGAGGCAGAGGGTGACGAGGCGAAGTCGCCGCGTAGCGGGCCGTTTGAGGCGGATGTGTTGTTTCATCATCGAGGGTGAAGAGGGCGTGGCGGGTCTAACCGCTTAACAATACGCCTCGGCCGCAGCCTCGTGCCATCAGACAATTCCAGGTTTCGTCGTCTGCGGCCATTCATCCCGCATCAAACCCCAAGCCTGTCAAGCCGTAAGAAGTCGATGACACACATGCCAGCGGCGCACGGTCTTCCAGGTCTTACCCTGATAGAATGCGTGGGCCGCAACGTAGTGGATTGCTGATGAAATTGCTTGATGCCCTCGTCGAACAACGGATTGCCGCCGCAGCCGCGCGCGGTGACCTCGACGACCTGCCCGGCGCCGGTGCGCCGCAGGCGCTCGACGACGACCTGCTCGTGCCCGAAGAAGTGCGCATAGCCCACCGCATCCTGAAGAATGCGGGGTTCGTGCCGCCCGCAGTCGAACAGCTGCGAGCCTTGCGCGACCTCGAAGACGACCTCGCCGCCGTGGGCGACAAGGCCGCGCAATGCCGCCTGCGCGCGCGCATGCTCGCGCTCGACATGGCGCTCGAATCCTTGCGCGGCGGCCCGATGGTCGTGCCGCACGAATATCGCCGCCGCATTGCGGAGCGCCTGTCCGAACGTGCCGCCGGCGAGTCCGGCCAGCTGGCGCTCTCGGCGGGGGCGGCGTGACAGGCTCTCCCGTTCAGCCACAGGCCCCTGGCGGCGAGCGTGAAGAGGCGCACCCGGCTGCCAGTCTGAAGGCTGGCCCGGCTCCCGCCGATTCGCTCGTGCCGGCGTCCGGGGACGATTCACAATCCGCCCCACAACCTGCCTCCCAACCCGGTCCCGTCTCCGAGCGCGACCAGCATTTCATGCGCCTCGCGCAGGCCGCAGCCGAAGAGGCGCGCGCTGCCGGCGAAGTACCCGTGGGCGCGGTGCTCGTGCGCGGTGACGAAGTCATTGCTTCGGGCTTCAATCACCCGATCGGCGCGCACGATCCGTCTGCACACGCGGAAATGGCGGCGTTGCGCGCGGGCGCTCACGCGCTGGGTAACTACCGCTTGCCCGGCTGCGAACTCTATGTGACCCTTGAACCGTGCCTGATGTGCGCCGGCGCGATCATGCACGCGCGTATCGCACGTGTGGTGTTCGGCGCCCATGATCCGAAAACCGGCGCATGCGGCAGCGTGGTCGATGCCTTTGCCAACGAGCAGTTGAATCACCATACGAGCGTGTCAGGCGGTGTGCTGGCGGACGAGTGCGGCGAGGCGTTGCGATCGTTCTTCGCCGACCGGCGCCGTGCGAGCCGGGAAGCGCGCCGTGCGGCTCGCACACAGGCCGAGGAAGCGCAGGGAGGAACCGGCATAGCCGGTCCGAACGAACCCGCGGGTTGAATCTCACGGTTGAATCGAATTCGACATGACCATTCATCGCACCATCGAACTGATCGCACCGTCTGGTTATCCGCACGACCCGGAAGCGGTGCACCGCGGGCTCGCACGGTTGCGCGCGCAGGGCCATCACGTCGACGGCGTGCAGGCGACCGAGCGGCGCTATCAGCGTTTTGCCGGCACGGATGGCCAGCGCGCGGCCGAACTGAATCGCCTGGCCGACCCGTCGCGCGATTTGCCGGACATCGTGCTCGCCGTGCGCGGGGGCTACGGCGCAGTGCGCATCCTCCACGGCCTCGACTACGACGGACTGCAGCGGCGCTTGAAGGACCAGCCCATTGCGTTTGTGGGGCATAGCGACTTCACCGCCGTTCAGCTCGCGCTGCTCGCGCGCGCCGGGCTCACGACGTTCGGCGGTCCGATGCTGTGCAGCGACTTCGGCGCTGAAAGCCTGAGTAGTTTCACGATGCATCACTTCTGGGACGCGCTCTCGAAACCGAGCTACACGCTCAAGGTGAATGCGCCCCAGGCTCAATCGACGAATGTTTCGGGCACGCTCTGGGGCGGCAATCTGGCGGTGCTGACTTCGTTGATCGGCACGCCTTATCTACCGCCTGTCGAGGGCGGTATCCTGTTCGTGGAAGATGTGAACGAGCAGCCGTTTCGCATCGAGCGCATGATTTACCAGTTGCACCTGGCCGGCATTCTCGCGCGTCAGCAAGCGCTGGTGCTGGGCGACTTTTCGGGCCACAAGCAGTTCGATTACGACAACGGCTACGATCTGCGTGAAATGGTGGAGCAGGTGCGCGCTTTGGTTGGCATTCCGGTGGTGACGGGCCTGCCGTTCGGCCATATTCCGGATATGGTCACGTTGCCGATGGGCGCGCCGGCACAACTGAGCAGCACGGCTCATGGCTTCGAGTTGACCGTGAGCGATTATCCGTATTTGAGCTGATTCCGCACTGCCAGAGAAGCGCTTTCGGGCGCTTTTTTTATGGGTTATTACGCAACTAACGGCCAGATCCGAGCGGCGTCCGACCATGTTCATTGCAACGCTTCTTCCGTAAATTGTTGACAAAAAATGCGACCGAGTTGGGGCAGAGAATCACCATGCAGGTGCTGAATTCCCCGAAATAAAGCGCCTTTCACCGATAAGAAGCATGTGGCAGCAGGTGCGTGCGTGGGGATCTTCCCCAGGTTTGCCCAAAAAATTGTTGACAATATTTATGTCCAACCTAGGATACCCAACATAGAGACCCGAGCCATGGCAAAGACCGATATCGACGCCGAAGCAACCGGCATGAAGCCCGAAGCGATCGCCGCGCGAATCCGCGCGGCGATTCTCGAGCACCGGCTGCCGCCAGGCGCGAAGTTGACGGAAGCACAGTTGTGCGAAGTATTCGGCGTGAAGCGCGGCCCGATCCGCCAGGCGCTCGCGCTGCTTGCGAAGGACCATCTCGTGGATCTGGAGCCCAATCGTGGCGCGTTCGTCGCAAGCCCGACGCTGCAGGAAGTGCACGAGGTGTTTGAAATGCGGCGGATCATCGAGTTGGCCGTGGTGGGGCGAATTTGCAGCGCGCAGCATGGCAACCGTCGTTTGAAAAGCATCGGCGAGACGATCCGGCGCGAGCGCAAGGCTTTTGAAGGGCGCGACTTTCCGACGTGGATCCGGCTTTCGGGCGAATTCCATACGTCGCTCGCCACGCTCACCGGCAATACGGTGCTGTGCGATTGCCTCAATGGACTCGTGGCGCGTTCGACATTGATTTCGGCGCTCTACGAATCGCCGGGCCGCAGCCCGTGTTCGTTCGACGACCACGAGGCGATTCTCGCGGCGCTCGAGGCCGGAAACGAGAAAGAGGCAGTCGAGCTCATGGTGCGCCATTTGCAGGGTGTCGAGCTTCGGATGCTTGACCGGCCGGCAGGCGCTTCGGTCGATTTACAGGAAGTGTTCGGCGCTCGCGAGGCGGCTGCGCACGGACGCTGAGCGGCTTCTGAGGCGGCACTGAAGCGGGACTTGAAGCGGATTGCGGTAAAGGATTGCAGTAATGCGCGGCGGCTCACGACGTACGGTGGCCGCCGCGGCTGAAAAGGATGGAGTGGGGCGCATGCCGTGCATGCGTACGGCTCACACAGGCACAGCGTTACAGGGCGCCCGCAAGCGGCGACCGGTGCGGTGCCTGCAAGGGCCAAACCATTCGGGGATATCGCGGCGGCCGCGTCCAGCGGCGGTACGCACGCGTTTCGAGGCGTTCAGGCGTCTTTTTTCCGTCGGCAAATCCATCCAAGGAGCGGATCATGGCTCAGTTCAGCGCGTCACCTGGCAGTCCGGCAGTGCCCAATTTCGAATCCGGCGAAAGCAGCGAGTCAGCAGAAAACCTGCGCTTGCCGGCCGGCTACAGCGAGCGGCTCTACAACCACGACCTCGCGCCGCTCAAGGAGCAGACCTGGGGCGCGTACAACATCTTCGCGTTCTGGATGTCCGACGTGCATAGCGTCGGTGGCTACGTGTTCGCGGGGAGCCTCTTCGCGCTTGGCCTCACGAGCTGGCAAGTGCTCGTAGCGCTGATCGTCGGCATCTCCATCGTCAACGTGCTTTGCAACCTGATCGCGCGGCCCAGCCAGCGTCACGGCGTGCCGTACCCGGTGGCCTGTCGCGGTACCTTCGGCGTGCTCGGGGCCAATATCCCCGCTGTGATTCGCGGCCTTATCGCCGTGGCGTGGTACGGCATCCAGACCTATCTTGCTTCGAGCGCGCTCGTGATCGTCGTGCTCAAATTCGTTCCTCAACTCATGCCTTATGCCGATGTGCACAAGCACGGCCTGCTTGGGCTGTCGGCTGTCGGCTGGGCCGGTTTCATGACGCTCTGGGTGCTTCAAGCCCTGGTGTTCTGGAACGGCATGGAGACCATCAAGAAGTTCATCGACTTCGCGGGCCCGGCGGTTTATGTCGTGATGTTCGCGCTTGCGGGCTACATGGTGTATCGCGCGGGCTGGCACAACATTGGTCTGAATCTCGGCGGTGTGAAGTATCACGGTGCAGAAGTGATTCCCGTGATGATCACGGCGATCTCGCTCGTGGTGTCGTACTTCTCGGGGCCGATGCTCAACTTCGGCGACTTCTCGCGCTACGGCAAGTCGCTCAAAAGCGTTCACAAGGGCAACTTCTGGGGTCTGCCGGTCAACTTCCTCGCATTCTCGCTCGTCACGGTTATCACGACGTCGGCCACGCTTCCTGTGTTCGGAGAACTGATTACCGATCCCGTCGAAACGGTCGGCCGCATCGACCACCCCACCGCTGTGATTCTCGGTGCACTCACGTTCACGATCGCGACCATCGGCATCAACATCGTCGCGAACTTCGTTTCGCCCGCGTTCGACTTTTCCAATGTCGCGCCGCGGCTCATCAGCTGGCGTGCGGGGGGCATGCTCGCTGCCGTCGCCTCGATCTTCATCACGCCGTGGAATCTCTTCAACAACCCGGCTGTGATCCACTACACGCTCGACATACTCGGTGCTTTCATCGGGCCTCTGTATGGCGTCCTGATTATCGACTTCTATCTCGTGAAGCGTGGACGTCTCGCCGTGGATGATCTCTATTCGGTGTCGCCGAAGGGAGCGTACTGGTATCGCAACGGCGTGAACTGGCGTGCGGTGTCGGCCTTGTTGCCCGCAGCGGTGATCGCGATTCTCTGCGTGATGGTGCCGTCGCTCGGAGGTGCCGCGAACTTCTCGTGGTTCATTGGCGCAGCGCTCGGCGCGCTGTTCTATCGCGCGCTCACGATGGGCGAACGCGCTCGCGCAAAGGCATGAGCGGCACGCAAAACCAGGCATCGACGAAGGAATCGAAATGCGCATCAAACTGATCAATCCGAACACCACGCAGCGTATGACCGCGGCGATGGAGCAGTGCGCGCGTGCCGTGATCGCACCGGGCACGGAGGTGGTGGCGGTGAGCCCGACGATGGGCCCGCCGTCGATCGAAGGCTATTACGACGAGGCGCTCGCCACACCTGGTCTGCTCGCCGAAGTGGAGGCGGGCGAGCGCGAAGGCTTCGACGGCTACGTGATCGCGTGTTTTGGCGACCCAGGCCTCTACGCGGCGCGCGAGTTGGCTCGCGGGCCCGTCGTGGGCATCGCGGAAGCCGCGATGCATGCGGCGAGCGTGCTCGCGCCCGGCTTCTCGGTCGTCACGACGCTCTCGCGCACCCGCGCAATGGCCTGGCATCTCGCCGAGCGCTATGGCATGACGCGCTTTTGCCGCAACGTGCGTGCGATCGACGTGGCCGTGCTCGAACTCGATGAGCCGGGATCGGCCGCGCGCCGCGCGATCGTCGAAGAGTGCCGCCGTGCGCTCGAGGAAGATGGCGCGGACGCCATTGTGCTGGGTTGCGCGGGCATGACGAGTTTGTGCGCGCAAGTGGAGGACGCGCTGGGCGTGCCCGTGGTGGACGGTGTGACGGCCGCCGTGAAATGGGTGGAGGCGCTCGTCGCACTGCGCCTGACGACCGCCAAGCGGGGTGACTTCGCGCGGCCGCTGGCCAAGCGTTACGACGGCGATTTCGCGCGCTTCAGCCCGACCAACCCCGCGCCGGTCACGGAGACGCCGCCGCCCGTGCGCCCGCTGCGCTACGGGTAAACGTGTAACGACTGTGAGCCGATGTGGCCGCCCATCTGTCCGGCAAACCGGGGGGCCACATACACCTCGCTTGACCCGTACTATCTGAGCGTGCGTATGGGCGCGTACGGGTGATTTCGCTACACTGAACCGGTCCTGTAAGCAGGTTGCGCGGACCGTCCGCCACGCCTGGCCAGACAGCGCCGGCGGCCGCTTCACGGCGCCTTGCCGTTGCGCGGATATTTCGTCTCATCCTCTCTATTCGATTGATTCGACCAGCATGCCACTCGATCCCCAATATCCCCGCGATCTGATCGGTTATGGCCGGTATCCGGTGCAGGCCAACTGGCCCGGCCAGGCGCGCGTCGCGGTGCAGTTCGTGCTCAACTACGAAGAAGGCGGCGAAAACTGCGTGCTGCACGGCGACCCCGGCTCCGAACAGTTCCTCTCCGAAATCGTGGGCGCGGCTGCGTATCCCGCGCGCCACATGAGCATGGAGTCGATCTACGAATATGGTTCGCGTGCGGGCGTGTGGCGCATCCTGAGCGAATTCGAAAAGCGCGGTTTGCCGCTTACCGTGTTCGGCGTGGGCATGGCGATCGAGCGTCATCCCGAAGTCGCGCGCGCATTCGTCGAGCTGGGCCACGAGATCGCGTGCCACGGCTACCGCTGGATTCATTACCAGGACGTTTCGCCGGCCAAAGAAGCCGAGCACATGAAGCTCGGCATGGAAGCGATCGAGCGCGTGACAGGTGTGCGCCCGCTCGGCTGGTACACGGGCCGCGACAGCCCGAATACACATCGTCTGGTGGCCGAGTATGGCGGCTTCCTCTACGACTCCGATTACTACGGCGACGACCTGCCTTTCTGGATGGACGTGGAAGTCACGGGCGGCAAGACGGTGCCGCAACTGATCGTGCCTTACACGCTCGACACGAACGACATGCGCTTCGCGTCGCCCCAGGGCTTCAACACGGCGGACCACTTCTTCACGTACTTGCGCGACGCGTTTGACGTGCTCTACGAAGAAGGCAACGAGGCGCCGAAGATGCTGTCGATCGGCATGCACTGCCGGCTGCTCGGGCGCCCAGGGCGTTTTCGTGCGCTGCAGCGCTTTCTCGATCACATCGAAAAACATGAGCGCGTGTGGGTCACGCGCCGCGTGGACATCGCGCGTCACTGGCGCGAGCATCATCCCTATCAACCGCAGCAGAACGACCACCGCGGGGCCGCCGCATGAAGGCAATGCACTACACCCTCGAACAGCTGAATCAAGCTTCGGCCGACGCCTTCGTGGCGGCGCTTTCGGGCATCTTCGAGCACTCGCCCTGGGTGGCCGAAGCGGCCGCGCAGCAGCGCCCGTTTGCAAGCATCGACGCGCTGCATCGCACCATGTCGCAGGCCGTGGAAGCCTCGGGCGAGGTCAAGCAGCTTGCGCTCATTAACGCCCACCCGGAGCTTGCGGGCAAGGCTGCCGTGCGCGGCGAGCTGACTGCCGAGTCCACACGCGAGCAAAGCGGCGCGGGCCTGAATCAGTGCACGCAGGAAGAGTTCGACAAGCTCCTCGCGCTCAACGGCGCGTATCGAGAGAAGTTCGGATTCCCATTCATTCTGGCTGTGCGCGGCTATGACCGCCACGGCATCATCGCGAACTTCGAGGCGCGCGTGAACAACAGCCGCGCCGATGAAATGCGCGCGAGCCTCGACCAGATTTACCGCATTGCGCGCTTCAGGTTGGATGAACTGATCGACGCGTAACGTGGCGATGCGCCCTCCGGTTTTTCGCGAGAGGGCGCAGCGCCGTTTTGATCTACAGAAAAGACACGAAGGAAGACAACGATGGCACTCCCGACTCTCGACCCCAACGCCCCTGATTTCACGCGCCGCTTCGTGAATCTCGCGGACCCGCGCCTGGGTGCGCAGGCGCTCGAGGCGAGCGACGACTTCTTCGCACCGAAGGATCGCATGCTCAATCCGGAGGCTGCCGTCTTCATTCCGGGCAAGTACGACGAACACGGCAAGTGGATGGACGGCTGGGAAACGCGCCGCAAGCGCACGACCGGCTACGACTGGTGCATCGTGAAGCTCGCGCGCCCGGGCGTCATCAAGGGCCTCGATATCGATACGAGCCACTTTACGGGCAACTATCCGCCGGCGGCGTCGGTTGAAGGCGCGTATGTGGCGGACGGCGCACCCACTGCGACGACGCAATGGACGGAAATCGTCCCCTCGACCTCGTTGAACGGCAATAGCCACCACTACGTGGAAGTATCGAGCGAGAAGCCGTACACGCACTTGCGCGTGAACATCTATCCCGATGGCGGCATTGCGCGTTTGCGCGTGTATGGCCAGCCGCAAGTGGACTGGGCGGGCGCGAGCCGCACCGAACTGTTTGACCTGGCCGCGATGGAAAACGGCGCGTACCTCGTTGGCGCGAACAACCAGCACTTTGGCATGGCCTCCACGCTGCTCATGCCGGGTCGCGGCGTGAACATGGGCGACGGCTGGGAAACGCGCCGCCGCCGCGAGCCTGGCAACGACTGGGCGATCATCGCGCTCGCGCAACCGGGCATCATCAAGAAGATCGAAGTCGATACGGCGCACTTCAAGGGCAACTACCCCGACCGCTGCTCGTTCCAGGCCGCGCGCGTGGTCGGTGGCACGGACAGCTCGCTCGTGACCCAGGCCATGTTCTGGCCGGTGCTGCTCGGCGAGCAAAAGCTGCAAATGGACAAGCAGCACTACTTTGAGAGTGAGCTGGCCGCGCTCGGCCCGGTTACGCACGTACGCTTCAACATTTTCCCCGATGGCGGCGTTTCGCGCGTGCGTCTGTGGGGCACGCTCGCGTGATCGGGTGACGAGGCCATCATGAGTGAAACAAGGACGACGCTGACCATCGAGCCGCTCACGCGCGAGGCGTTCGCGCCATTCGGCGACGTGATTGAGCTGGCAGGCGCAAAGCAGATTCCGATTAATCTCGGTACCACAATCCGCTATCACGACCTCGCGAAAGTGGATGTCACCGACGAAGGCGGCCGCACGCTCGTGAATCTGTTTCGCGGGCAGCCTCGCGAACTGCCGTTCGAAGTGAAGATGCTCGAGCGGCATCCGCTTGGCAGCCAGGCGTTCGTGCCGCTCAACGAGAAGCCGTATCTCGTGGTGGTCGCGCCGGCTGGCGATCTGGATGTCACGCAGATTCGCGCTTTCGTATCACGCGGTTGGCAGGGCGTGAACTATGCGAAGGGCGTTTGGCACCATCCGCTGATCGCTTTGGGCGAGGTAACCGATTTCATCGTCGTCGATCGCGGCGGCGATGGGCTCAATCTCAACGAGCAGAATTTGCCTGAGTCGCTTTGGTTGACGCAAGAGGCGATGAACGCGGCGATACGCTGATCATCTGCATTCCCGAGCAGTTCAAAAAGCCACGACCGACGTCGTGGCTTTTTTTATGTTTGCGCGGTTCGCTTCGCTCGATGAGCCGTTGCGCCAGATTCTTGTGCGTCTGCGCAACGGTTTCACTTTCGCGGGGATAGGGCGGCGCCGACGAGAAGAAGGCCGCGGTTGGTTCAGGAAGGCGCATACGTGGATCGATTTGGCCGCCGAGCGCGAGCGCCGGTTCAATCTCGACACGCTTCGATGCGCCCACGCGCAGGCGCAGCCGCGCGTAACAGTCACGCAAGCGCGGAACTTGCCCGCCATCTGATGTGTGCGCAAAGCGCAGCGACCTTTGGTGAACGCTTCTTTTGGGGCTGTGCGCACGCACGGCGTCGATCGGGTATCCGGCTGCGTTCAGCTTATAGCGCGCTGTGACAACGAGCTGGAGCAGTTCGTCCTCGTCAGGCTTGCCCGAAACGCAGGCCATTCGAAACGCGCCCCCAAAAGCAAAAGGACCCGAAGCGTATCGCACTTCGGGTCCTTCCTTTCCTGGTTGGCAGCGCGCGAATCATTCGATACGCGCTGCCGGCTACGTTACTGCTTCGCGCCCCCCTGGAACCACATCGCAATCTTCTGCCGCTCGTCGTCGGTCATATGCGTGACGTTGCCAAGCGGCATCGCCTTGAGCGTCACAGCCTGCTGATACAGCCGCTGCGCATTCTGCGAGATTTCATCGGGCGTATCGAACATCACGCCGGCGGGCGCCGCGCCCATCATCGTCGGGTGAGCCGAGTGGCAGGACGCGCAGCGCTGCTGCAGGATCGGCTGGATGTCCGAGACCTTGAGCGCCGGCGCATTTGCGGCTTCGGCCTGCGGCACGACCGGACGCGGCAGCGTCCACACGAGTGCGACGAACATCAGCGCCACGCCGCCGATCGGCAGATACCACAGCTGCTGGCCGCGATGACGCATCACGAAGAACTGGCGAATCAGCGCGCCGGCCAGCATGATCACCACGAGCACGGCCCAGTTATAGGCGTGGGCATAGGTCATGGCGTAGTGGTTCGAGAGCATCGCGAACACCACGGGCAGCGTGAAATAGGTGTTGTGCACCGAACGCTGCTTGCCGCGCTTGCCGTAGATCGGGTTCGGCACTTCGCCCTTGAGCATCGCGGCGACCATCTTGCGCTGGCCGGGGATGATGACGAAGAACACGTTGGCCGACATGATCGTCGCGAGCATCGCACCCATGATGAGATACGCAGCGCGGCCGGAGAAGATATGGCAGGCGAGGTAAGCGGCGATCACCACGTAGATGCCCACGCACACGCCGAGCAGTTTGTCTTTCGTACCGAGCACGCGGCACAGCGAGTCGTAGACGATCCAGCCCGCGGCGAGGAAGCCGAGCGCCGAGAAGACCGCGACGACCGGACCCATGTCGAGCACGTTCTTGTCGATGAGATACGTGTTCGGCGCCATCAGATACAGCACGGTGAAAAGCGACGCGCCCGAGAGCCACGTGGTGTACGACGGCCACTTCGACCAGTGCAGGTCGTCGGGCATTTCAGGCGGCGCCACGGTGTACTTCTGCATGTTGTAGAAGCCGCCGCCGTGCACGTGCCACAGCTCGCCGAACACGCCGCGGCGGCGCTGGTTCGGGTCCGTGGGCGGTTTGAGGCTGTTGTCGAGCGCGACGAAATAGAACGACTCGCCAATCCAGGCGATCGCCGCGATGACGTGGAACCAGCGCAGTGCGAGGTTCAGCCAGTCGGTAATAAAGCCTTCCATGAAACGTCTCCAGTCCTGATGCAAGGCGCGCGCGTTGGTTCGCACACGCTAACTGCGGGGTATGAGCGCGCCGTGCAGTTCCCGGGCCGTTCGCCGACCCTCGCGCTGCCGTGCCGCCGTTGTTGTTCGTATGACCTTGGGCTCGTTGAATCGGGCTTGAATATCGCCCGCAATGCCCTCTGAGAATGTGCTGCGGTGGTCGTTCCGTTGCCGCTCAGCTGCCCCGATACGTGCTGTACGACCACGGCGACACGAGTAGCGGCACGTGGTAGTGCGAGCCGGCGTCGGCGATGCCGAAGCGCAGCACGACGCGGTCGACGAAACGCGGCTCGGGCACGTTCGCGCCTAAGGCGGCGAAGTAGTCGCCAGCGTGGAACACGAGTTCGTATTCGCCTTTGGCGAGCGCCTCGCCTTCGAGCAGCGGCGCGTCGCAGCGGCCGTCGTCATTGGTGGTCACGGTCTTGAGCGCGCGGCGCGCGTCGCCCGAGAGCGCAAAGAGCTCGACCTTGATGCCCGCGCCGGGACGGCCGTTCGCGGTGTCGAGCACGTGGGTAGTCAGCTTGCCCATTCGCAGTTTTCCTTGTGAGTGCCTGGTGCGATTGCGAGGTTTCAGCGGCAGCTCTCGATCCCATGCATGATGCATTGCGGCGGATCGAGGCTCCACGTCAGTGGCTACATACCCGTCGGCGGATCGAAGCGAGCGCCGTGAACGCATTTTAAGAACGATCGCCCCCGGCGAGCGCGAGCGATAGGAAAGATAAATCCGCGAGCATGAGGGTACGCCCTGGGTGCCGCGTGGGTGCCACATGGGTCCAATCGTCGATTGCGCCCCGGATCGACGCCGCGCCCCTTGTTTGCATCGTAGCGACGCCAAAAATCGACCTTTATATGCGTGGCGTAAATGTGGGTATCGCAGTGGCGCGAATTGCCATGACTATTTTGGTTGCGGATCGTAGAGGCCATGCGCAGCGCGTGCTGCGCGTCCCGAAGACGGCGGTGGACGCCGGGTAACCGGGCCAGCGGCGTCCTCGTCGGGACGCGTCGGCACCGGGCGCCTGGGCGACCGGCGAGGCAGGCGGGTGAGGCGAGGGCGTCTGGTTCACACGCCGCGCGAGCGAGATGGGCTAAGGGCTCGCGGCGGCACGACAACGGAGCGAACAAGGACGATGGAACGCACACTCGCACAGGGCCAGGACCCGCAAAAGGCCGGCAAGACCTTGCTGGTGAAAAACGCCGACATGCTGGTGACGATGGACGGCGCACGCCGCGAAATTCGCGGCGGCGGTCTCTATATCGAAGGCAACCGCATCGTCGCGGTCGGCACGACGGCGGAGTTGCCCGCCACGGCCGACGAGGTGATCGACGCGAGCGGCCACCTCGTGACGCCGGGACTCATCAATACGCATCACCACATGTACCAGAGCCTCACGCGGGCCGTGCCGGCCGCGCAGGACGCCGAACTGTTCGGCTGGCTCACGAATCTGTACAAGGTATGGGCGAACCTCACGCCCGAGATGATCGAGGTCTCCACGCTCACGGCAATGTCGGAACTGCTGCTCTCGGGCTGCACAACGTCGAGCGATCATCTGTACATCTACCCGAACGGCAGTCGTCTGGACGACAGCATTCGCGCCGCGCAACGCATCGGCATGCGTTTTCATGCGAGCCGCGGCAGCATGAGCGTCGGGCAGAAGGACGGCGGCTTGCCGCCCGATTCCGTGGTCGAGCGCGAAGACGCGATTCTTGCCGACACGCAGCGCCTCATCGAGACGTATCACGACGAGGGCCGGTACGCGATGCTGCGCGTCGTGGTGGCGCCATGCTCGCCGTTCTCGGTGAGCCGCGATCTGATGCGCGAATCGGCGGTGCTCGCGCGGCACTACGGCGTGTCGATGCACACGCATCTCGCCGAGAACGTCAACGACATTGCTTACAGCCGCGAAAAGTTCGGCATGACGCCTGCCGAATACGCCGAGGATCTCGGCTGGGTGGGCCGCGACGTATGGCATGCGCACTGCGTACAGCTCGACGACCACGGTATCGGCCTATTCGGCCGCACCGGCACGGGCGTCGCGCATTGCCCATGCTCGAACATGCGGCTCGCCTCGGGCATCGCGCCCGTGAAAAAGATGCGGCTCGCGGGCGTGCCGGTTGGACTTGGCGTGGATGGCTCGGCGTCGAACGACGGCGCGCAGATGGTGGCCGAAGCGCGTCAGGCCATGCTCCTTGCGCGCGTGGGTTTCGGCCCGGACGCCATGACGGCGCGCGAAGCGCTCGAAATCGCGACGCTGGGCGGCGCGCAGGTGCTGGGCCGCGACGACATTGGCGCGCTCGCACCCGGCATGGCGGCCGACTTCGTGGCGTTCGACTTGCGCCAGCCGCTTTTCGCCGGGGCGCTGCACGATCCGGTCGCGGCGCTGGTGTTTTGCGCGCCCTCGCAGGTCGCGCTGAGCGTGATCGGCGGGCGCGTGGTCGTGAAGGAGGGCGTGTTGCAGACGGTGGAGCTCGGGCCGGTCATCGAGCGGCACAACCGACTCGCGGCGCAGCTCGTGGAGATGGCGCGCTAAGTCAGGTCAGCGCGCAACGCACAAGGGTGTAGAAGCAGTCAGGCGGCCGCAGCAACCTGCGGCCGTGATACTCAAGGCTTGTCGATCAGCGTCTTCGTCGCTTCGGCGATGAGGCTGCGCAACCAGCGTACTTCGTCCGAGTAATGACAGCGTTCGTGCCACAACTGGTAGTACTGCATCGGCGGGAAGTCGAGCGGCGCGGGCACGACCGTGAGCGGCAGGAAGCGCGCGTAGTGGTCGGCGAAAAGGCGCGTGGTCGTGAAGACCAGGTCCGACTTGACGAGCACGTAGGGCGCGAGATTGAAGTACGGGAGCGTAACGACCACGTGGCGCTTGAGGCGCTCGCGGGCGAGGTGCACGTCGATGGCGCCGCGCTGGCCCACGGAATAGGGCGTGGGCGCGAGATGCGGCGCGTTCAGGTACTGGTCGAGTGTGAGCCCGCCGCGCTTGGCGAACGGGTGCGTGTTGCTCATCAGGCAAACGATCTGGTCGACGAACAGGTTCGAGAGGTGCAGCTGTTCGGGCGGTTCGGGCCAGTTGCCGATGACGATATCGAGCTTGCCTTCCTCGAGCGCGAGCTCGTAGTCGAACGCGGGCCCGAGCGAGTGGAACTCGAGCGTGGCGTTGGGCGCGGCCTGACGAAAGCGCTCGACCACGGTCGGCACGAACAGGACGTTCAGATAGTCAGGACAGCCAATCCGGTAACAGCGGATGGAAGTGGCGGGGTCGAAATTGTGTTGCTGGAAGCGGATGCGCTCGATCTCGCGCAGCGCGTTCTGAACGGGCTCGAGCAGGCGCAGGCCGTACTCGGTCGGCACCATGCCGGACTTGCCGCGCACGAGCAGCGGGTCGCCGGTGATGTCGCGCAGACGCCGCAGCGCCGCGCTGATTGCGGGCTGGGACTGATTGAGCTTGACGGCCGCGCGTGTCACGCTGCGCTCCATCAGAAGCGTGTGCAAGACGCGCAAGAGGTACGTGTCGATCGCCTCGCGTTGCTGACTCATGAATTCTCCGAATTATATGTTCTGGCTGATCGATAGGGCTTGGGGGTATATCGTTTTTAATATGGACAAAAAGTGACGTCAAGCGAGGCTTACCCCGAGACATAGGCCGGGCGGCCCGTGCAGCGAGGCAACAGCGATTTTTGGCGGCTCGACCTGCGGGGGGCTAACAGGTATCGTCACCCCCGCACGGCGGCGCACGGCGCCTGGGCAAAGCGGTAAGCATCAAACGGTTTTCGGACAGCAATAACGTACAACGGCGGAACCTCCATGGGTGATTCTTCTTCACGTCAGGCAACGCTTGCGCAGGACGGCAGCGGCGTGCCGCGCCTCGCGCTTGCCGGCATCACCAAGCAGTACCCGGCGGTGCGCGCGAACGACGACGTCACGCTCTCGGTCGCGCCGGGCGAAATACACGCCTTGCTCGGCGAGAACGGCGCGGGCAAGAGCACGCTCATGAAGATCGTCTACGGCGCGGTGCGCCCGGACGCCGGCGAGATTCGCTGGGAAGGCCAGGTGGTCGAAATCGCCAATCCGGCTGCGGCGCGCAAGCTCGGCATCGGCATGGTGTTCCAGCATTTTTCGTTGTTCGAAACGCTGACCGTTGGCGAGAACATCGCGCTTTCGCTCGACGAACCGTTCGACCTGAAAACGCTCGGCAAACGCATTCGCGAGGTGTCGGCGCAATACGGCCTCGATGTCGATCCGCAGCGCCACGTGCATAGCCTCACGGTGGGCGAGCGGCAGCGCGTGGAAATCGTGCGCTGCCTGCTGCAGAACCCGCGTCTTCTGATCATGGACGAGCCGACTTCGGTGCTCACGCCGCAAGCCGTGCGCAAGCTGTTCGGCACACTGCGGCGGCTGGCCTCCGAAGGCTGCAGCATTCTCTATATCAGCCACAAACTCGACGAAATCCAGGAGCTTTGCGACACGGCCACCGTGCTGCGCGGCGGCAAGGTCACGGGCCACGTTATTCCGCGCGAAGAAACGCACGCCTCCCTCGCGCGGTTGATGGTGGGGCGCGAGTTGCCCGACTACACGCGGCGCGCGCACACGCCTGGTGACGTGCTACTCGAGGCAAAGCATCTGTCGATGCCGAGCGACGACCCATTCGGCACGTCGCTCAACGACGTATCGTTCAGCGTGCATGCAGGCGAGATTCTCGGCATTGCCGGCGTCTCGGGCAACGGCCAGGCGGAATTGCTCGCGGCGCTCTCGGGCGAGGCGCAAGCGGCACGCCACGGCGTGAGCGCCGATGCGGTCAAGATTTGCGGCAAGCCTGCAGGACGGCTTTCCGCCGGGGCGCGCCGCAAGCTCGGCTTCGCGTTCGTGCCGGAGGAGCGGCTGGGGCGCGGCGCGGTGCCGGCCATGTCGCTTGCCGAAAACGCCTTGCTCACGGCGCACCGCGAAGGCATGGTGCGCACGGGGTGGCTCAAGACCGGCGCAATGCGCGCGTTCGCCGAGCGCTGCATCGATGCGTTCGATGTGCGCTGCGGCGGCCCGGACGCGCTCGCGCAGAGCCTCTCGGGCGGCAATCTGCAGAAGTACATCGTCGGGCGCGAGATTCTCCAGGCGCCGAAGGTGCTCGTGGTCGCACAGCCCACCTGGGGCGTGGACGTGGGCGCGGCGGCGTTCATCCGTCAGCAGTTGCTCGACCTTTCGGCGCGCGGCGTGGCGATACTCGTGATCTCGGAAGAACTGGAAGAACTGTTCGACATCTGCGACCGCATTGCCGTGCTCGCAGGCGGACGCCTTTCCCCCGCGCGTTTGACTGGCGAGACGAACGCCGAGGAAATCGGCCGCTGGATGGCGGGGCTCTTTGGCGAGCGCACCGAACATGGAGGCGGCGGCCGGCCGAACGGCGAGCCGCCCACGCAGACCATGGCGAACGCCTGATAAGCGGCGCATAACGACACGCGCACGCCGATAAACCACTCGAGACCGACCACCGATTTCACGACCATGATCTTTCCGTACCGACTCGAAGCCCGCACGACGCCCTCGCGCACGGTGCGCATCGCCGTGCCGGTCATTGCGGCGCTGCTCACGCTCGCGATTGGCTTCCTGATCTTCGGCCTTGTGGGCCGCGATCCCTTGCAGGCCATGCACGCGTTCTTCATCGAACCGCTTTCGAGCGTCAACGGCTGGTCCGAACTCTTGCTCAAAGCCTCGCCGCTCTGCCTGATCGCGCTCGGTCTCGCGGCGGGTTATCGCGCCAACGTGTGGAACATCGGTGCGGAAGGGCAGATGGTGCTGGGCGGCATCGCGGCGAGCGGCGTGGCGATCTACTTCGATCAATCCTCGGGCTGGTGGATTCTCTTCCTGATGATGTTCGCGGGCGTGCTCGGCGGCATGGCGTGGGCGGCGATTCCCGCGTGGCTCAAGAGCCGCTTCAACACCAACGAAATTCTCACGAGCCTCATGCTCACCTACGTCGCCACGCAACTGCTGATCTGGCTCGTGAGCGGCCCCTGGCGTGACCCGCAAGGCATGAACTTTCCGCTCTCCGAAATGTTCAGCGGCGACGCGCTCTATCCGACTTTCGGCGGCGACTGGCGCATCCACTGGCTGCGCGGCACGCGCCTGAACGCGTCGATCTTCCTCACGCTCGCGGCCATTCCGCTCGTCTGGCTCTTCATGCGCCGCAGCTTCGCGGGCTACCGCATGAGCGTGGGCGGGCTCGCGCCGCTCGCCGCGCGATATGCTGGCTTCTCGGAGAAAAAGACGATCTGGACGTCGCTGCTGCTTTCCGGCGGCCTCGCGGGGCTCGCGGGCATGGGCGAAATTGCCGGCCCCATTGGTCAACTGCAGGCGACGTGGTCGCCGGGCTATGGCTTCACGGCGATCATCGTCGTGTTCGTCGGGCGGCTGCATCCGGTCGGCATCGTGCTCGCGAGCCTCTTGATGGCGCTGCTCTATCTGGGCGGCGAAGCAGTGCAGACGTCGCTGCAATTGCCGCAGGCGCTTTCCGGCGTCTTTCAGGGGCTGCTGCTCTTCTGCCTGCTTGGCGCAGACCTGTTCGTGAACTATCGCGTGCGCCGCCATCATTCTGTCACGGCCGCGAACTGATCAGCGCAATCCTGAGAACAACGAAACAGGCCACACGATATGGATATCCAGCAAGCCAGCTCGCTCGCATCGAGCGCCGTCACCGCCGCCATCCCGCTCATGTTTGCGGGCGTGGGCGAACTCGTCACCGAGAAGTCGGGGGTCCTAAACCTAGGCGTGGAAGGGATGATGCTGATGGGCGCCGTGACGGGCTACGCGGTCACGACCATTACCGGCAGCCCATGGCTTGGCCTCGTAGCGGGCATGGCCGCTGGCATTGTGATGTCGTTACTGTTCGGCTTTCTCGTGCTCACCATGCTCGCCAACCAGGTCGCGACAGGGCTCTCGCTCACGATCTTCGGCGTCGGGCTTTCGGCATATGTCGGCAAACCGTACACGTCGGCCGCCACGTCGGCGACCATCGCAACCTGGCCGATTCCGGGCCTCTCGCAACTGCCGGTGGTCGGGCAGGCGTTCTTCAGCCTCACGCCCGTCGATTACCTCGCGTTCATCATGTTCGCCGTGGTCGGCTGGTTCCTCTATCGCACGCGCGCCGGACTCGTGCTGCGCTCGGTGGGCGAGTCGCCGCAGGTCGCGCATTCGGTGGGCTTTCCCGTGATTGGCGTGCGCTATGGCGCGACGGCGTTCGGTGGCGCCATGGCCGGGCTCGCAGGCAGCTATTACTCCGTGGTGCAGCTGCATTTGTGGCAGGAGCAAATCACGGCAGGGCGCGGCTGGATTGCGCTTGCGCTCGTTGTGTTCGCGACGTGGCGCCCGGGGCGTCTCCTGATCGGCGCGCTGCTCTTTGGCGCGGTCACGGGCGCGCAGTTTTACGCGCAGGCCGTGGGCGTGCCGGTGCCCACGCAGTTCCTCGCCATGCTGCCGTACGTCGCGACGATCGTCGTGCTCGTGCTCATTTCGCGCAACCCGAACACGATCCGCCTGAACGCGCCGGCTTCGCTTGGCAAACCGTTCTTTGGCGCCGCCTAGGTGGGGCCGCCTAGGTGGGGCCACCTAGGTGCGGCCGCCTTGGTGCGGTCGCCTGGCAGGTAGCCGCAAAGCATGTAGTGGCAGTACGGAATACTAAACAACACGCATTAAATGCTCGCCGTTTTCCAATCCACGACAGGAGATCCACGATGAAAAAAACCATCCTGACCGCTTTCGCCGTCGCCGCCACGTGCGGCACGGCGGCGCTCGCGCCCGCGGCCCACGCCGCCGATGCGCCGGGCGTCGCGTTCGTCTACCTCGGCAATCCGGGCGATGCCGGCTGGACGTTCGCGCACGATCAGGGCTCGAAGGCCGCCGAGCAGAAGTTCGGCAACAAGATCAAGATCACGCGCGTGGAAAACGTGCCGGAATCGGCGGACTCGGAGCGCGTGTTTCGCGATCTCGCCAACAAGGGCAACAAGATCATCTTCGGTACGAGCTTCGGTTATCAGGACTTCCAGCTCAAGGTAGCGAAGGATTTCCCGGACACCGTGTTCCTCCACGCAACGGGCTACAAGAAGGCGCCGAACTTCGGCACCTATGACGTGCGCATGTATCAGGGCGCGTATCTCGCGGGCGTCGCGGCAGGCTACGCGACGAAGACGAACACGCTCGGCTTCGTCGCCTCCGTGCCGATTCCCGAGGTCGTACGCAATATCAACGCGTACACGCTCGGCGCGCGTTCGGTGAATCCGAAGGTGCACACCAAGGTCATCTGGATCAACAGCTGGTTCGATCCGGGCAAGGAGAAGCAAGCGGCTGAAACGCTGATCGGCCAGGGCGCCGACGTGCTGCTCCAGAACACCGACTCGAGCGCCACGCTCGCGACGGCCGAAGAGAAGCACGTCCACGCATTCGGCTGGGATTCGAACATGAAGAAGTTCGGCCCGAACGCGCACCTCGGCTCGGTCGAGGCAAACTGGGGTGTGTACTACGTCGCCGTGATCCAGCAGGTGCTCGACGGCAAGTGGAAGAACGACCCCGTGTGGTGGGGCATCCCGCAGAAGGCCGTCGATCTCGGCGACGTCAACACGTCCGAACTGTCGGCTGACGCGCAAAAGGCCGTTGCCACGAAGCGCGATCAGATCGCGAGCGGCAAGTGGGACGTCTTCACGGGCCCGATCAAGGATCAGGCGGGCGCAGTCAAGATTCCGGCCGGCAAATCGCTGACCGATCCGGAACTGCAACGCCTGAACTGGTACGTCGAAGGCGTGGACGGCTCGCTGCCGAAATAAGGATGAGCCAGGCGCTCGCGCCGCCTTATACGGCGCGA
The DNA here is from genome assembly GCF_905220195.1 of Paraburkholderia sp. J8-2. Lineage (NCBI taxonomy): Bacteria > Pseudomonadati > Pseudomonadota > Betaproteobacteria > Burkholderiales > Burkholderiaceae > Paraburkholderia > Paraburkholderia sp. J8-2. The sequence continues at coordinate 80,260 of NZ_CAJMZA010000004.1, read as the reverse complement.
GCGCTTTCTTCGTACGATTTCAACGTGCGTACGCGTAACGGCTGCGTGTAGCCCGCGAGGCTCGCGCAGCCGTTTTGCCTTGATGGCCGCCCAAAAGACGATGTGCCGACGCGGCGCGAAACCGCGCCGTGTCAGTCGTCGATGCGGATGCCCACCTTGATCGTGACCTGCCAGTGCGAGATCTGATCGTTCTCGATCAGTCCGCGTGTCTCCACGACCTCGAACCAGTGTAGATAACGAAGCGTCTTCGACGCTCGTGCAATCGCGCAGCGAATGGCGTCGTCGCTGGATACCTTCGACGAGCCGGTCAGTTCGATCTGCTTGTAGACGTGGTCGCTCATGGCAGTGTCTCCTCGGGAGCGCGCGCGGCGTGGGCGCGTCAATCGAGTATAGGCAACGGACCGCCAGCGCAAACATGAACGGGTCCAGCGCCGGTTATGATGGCGCCTCGCATGAAACCGGGCATCGGGCGTACCCGGCAGGGACGGGCGCAACACGGTGGCAACAGAGGACGCAGGAGACGAAAGACATGGACGAGCAGGTACTGGGTTTTTGCGGACCAGGGCTGATGGGCGCACCGATGATCCGTCATTTGCTGCGTGCCGGGCACGCGGTGCGAGTATGGAACCGGACGCCCGCGAAGGCCGAGGCGTTGATCGCCGACGGTGCGCAAGTGGCCGCGACGCCCGGCGAACTGGCGCGCGAGGTCGATGTGGTGCTGCTGTGCGTCGCCGATGCGGCGGCGGTCGAGCAGGTGGTGTTCGGCGAGCACGGCCTTTTGGCCGTTGCGTCGGGCGAAAGCGTGCGCGTACGCTGCATCGTCGATCACTCGAGCATCCCTCCGGACGCAACGCAAAGGCTCGCAGAGCGCGCGGCGGCGTTCGGCGTGGGTTGGGTCGACGCACCGGTTTCGGGCGGCGTGGCGGGCGCGCAGAACGGCACGCTGGCGATCATGGCGGGCGGCGCGGCGGCCGACGTCGCCGCCGTTGCGCCTATCCTCGCTGCCTACTCGGCGCGCGTGACCCATATGGGCGGCGCGGGCGCGGGCCAGACCACCAAGCTGTGCAACCAGGCGATCGTCACAGCCACCGTCGCCGCGATTGCCGAAGCGGTGAGCCTCGCGCGGCGCAGCGGCATCGAAGCGGCCAAGCTGCCCGAGGCGCTCGCCGGCGGCTGGGCCGATTCGACGTTGCTGCGCACGTTCGTGCCGCGCATGACGCAGGACGGGCTCGAACCTATCGGCGCGCTCAAGACGTTCCAGAAAGACGTGGACACGATCGCCGCTGCGGCCTCGCAGACCGGCACGCCCATGCCCGTTTCGGGCACGGTCCAGCAATTGCTGCGTCTGGCCGCGGCCATGGGCCTCGCGCAGGCCGATTTTTCGGGATTCATCGACGTGCTGCAGACGCCGCGCACCGGCGAATCCTGAGTCGCGCGGGCGCCTGCAGGTGCTGCCCGCAAGCGTTGTGGCCCCGTTGTAACCGGCGCGCAGGGCGGGCTTCACATTCCTCACATCCAGCCGTGTCATGCTGCGCGGGGCAGGCCCAACCCAGAGCTGTCCGTGCGGCTGGAACTCGCGCGCGAAGTGGCATAACCTGCTAAAATTACAGGTTTTTCGTCGATCTACTTACCGGGACGCGCTGTGCTCTCTACCGCCAACATCACCATGCAATTCGGGCCGAAGCCCTTGTTCGAGAACATCTCGGTCAAATTCGGCGAAGGCAACCGCTATGGCCTGATCGGCGCGAACGGTTGCGGCAAATCCACGTTCATGAAGATCCTCGGTGGCGACCTCGAGCAGAGCTCGGGCAACGTCATCCTGGAGCCGAACGTGCGTCTGGGCAAGCTGCGCCAGGACCAGTTCGCATATGAAGACGTGCGCGTGCTCGACGTCGTCATGATGGGCCACACGGAAATGTGGGCCGCGATGACCGAGCGCGACGCGATCTACGCAAACCCCGAAGCTACCGACGACGACTACATGCACGCCGCCGAACTCGAAGCGAAGTTCGCCGAGTACGACGGCTACACGGCCGAAGCGCGCGCGGGCGAACTGCTGCTCGGCATCGGCATCGGCACGGATTTCCACAACGGCCCGATGAGCGGCGTGGCGCCGGGCTGGAAGCTGCGCGTGCTGCTCGCGCAGGCGCTGTTCTCGAAGCCCGATGTTCTGCTGCTCGACGAACCGACCAACAACCTCGACATCAACTCGATCCGCTGGCTGGAAGACGTTCTGAACGAGTACAACTCGACGATGATCATCATCTCCCACGATCGACACTTCCTGAACCAGGTCTGCACGCACATGGCGGACATGGACTACGGCACGCTGAAGGTCTGGCCGGGCAACTACGACGACTACATGCTCGCTTCCGCACAGGCGCGCGAGCGTCAGCAGGCCGCGAACCAGAAGGCGAAGGAGCGCGTGGCCGACCTGCAGGACTTCGTGCGCCGCTTCTCGGCGAACAAGTCGAAGGCGCGCCAGGCCACCAGCCGTCTGAAGATGATCGACAAGATCAAGATCGAGGAATTCAAGCCCTCTTCGCGTCAGAACCCGTTCATCCGCTTCGAGTTCGAGAAGAAGCTGCACAACATCGTCGTGGTCGCGGAAGAGATCACGAAGACGTACGAGCGCCGCATCTTCAATAAGCTCAGCATCAGCGTGCAGCCGGGCGAGCGCATCGCGATCATCGGCGAGAACGGCGCGGGCAAGACCACGCTGCTGCGCTCGCTGCTGGGCAACCTGGCTGTCGACAACGGCTCGGTGAAGTGGGCGGAGAACGCGAGCGTGGGCTACATGCCGCAGGACACGTACGAAGAGTTCCCGGCCGACGTCACGCTCATGGACTGGATCGACCAGTACCGCCAGGAAGGCGACGACGAGCAGTCGGTGCGCGGCACGCTCGGCCGCCTGCTGTTCAACGCCGACGACATCAGGAAGTCGGTGAAGGTGCTGTCGGGCGGGGAGAAGGGCCGCATGATCTGGGGCAAGCTGATGCTCGGCCGCCACAACGTGCTGCTCATGGACGAGCCCACGAACCACATGGACATGGAGTCGATCGAGTCGCTGCAGATCGCGCTCGAAAAGTTCGAAGGCACGCTGGTTTTCGTGTCGCACGACCGCGAGTTCGTGAATGGCCTCGCCAACCGCATCATCGAGGTGAAGACCGACGGCACGGTCAAGGACTATAGCGGCAACTACGAAGACTTCCTGGCGAGCCAGGGGCTGCATTGAGGCTCGGTCGCTGATCGAGGCATGAAATGAAAACGGGCGGCGCGTGAGCGTCGCCCGTTTTGTTTTTCCGGCGTCGTAATGCGCTTTCTGCACACCGGCTTTACGTATGCGTCAAGCAGGCTAGAATGCACTGTCGCCGCGGCGAGCGCCGCGATGAAATCGCAAACGAACACGGAGACAGGAGCACCGCCCATGAACAACTACGCGCAGTTCTACATCAACGGCCAGTGGGTCGCCCCGCAAGGCAAGGGCACGATCGACGTGATCGACTCGGGCACCGAAGCGGTGATGGGCCGCATTCCCGAAGGTATCGAAGCGGACGCCGAAGCTGCCGTCGCCGCCGCGCGCGCCGCTTTCGAGGGCTGGGCCGCAACGCCGGCCGCCGAGCGCGGTGCATATCTGCAGAAAATCGCCGACAACCTCAAGGCCCGCACTGACGAACTCGCGCAATTGATCGCTGGCGAAGTGGGCATGCCGCTCAAGCTCGCGCGCGCCATCCAGGTGGGCGGCCCGGTCTACAACTGGGGCGCTTACGCGAAGCTCGCAAGCGACTTCCAGTACGAAGAGCGCGTGGGCAACTCGCTCGTCGTGCGCGAACCGGTGGGCGTCGTCGCGGCCATCACGCCGTGGAACTATCCGCTCAACCAGATCACGCTCAAGGTCGCCGCCGCGCTCGCCGCGGGCTGCACTGTCGTGCTCAAGCCTTCCGAGGTCGCGCCGCTCAACGCATTCGTGCTTGCCGAGGCCATCCATGAGGCAGGCCTGCCCGCGGGTGTGTTCAACCTCGTGACGGGCTACGGCCCGGTGGTGGGCGAGGTGCTCGCGCGCCATCCGGACGTCGACATGGTGTCGTTTACCGGCTCGACGCGCGCGGGCAAGCGTGTGTCGGAAGTCGCATCGGCCACGGTCAAGCGCGTTGCGCTGGAACTGGGCGGCAAGTCGGCCTCCGTGGTGCTCGACGACGCCGACTTTGCGGCCGCCGTGAAGGGCACGGTGGGCGCATGCTTCCTGAATTCGGGGCAGACCTGCTCGGCGCACACGCGCATGATCGTGCCGGAATCGCGCTACGAAGAAGCGCGAGACCTGGCGAAGCAGGCCGCAGAGGCGTTTACCGTGGGCGACCCGCGCGACGAGAAAGCGAAGCTCGGTCCGCTCGCCTCGAAGGTGCAGCAGGAGCGCGTGCTGCACTACATCGAGCGAGGCATGGCCGACGGCGCCGAGCTCGTGAGCGGCGGTCCCGGCATGCCGGAAGGCGTGACACAGGGTTTCTTCGTGAAGCCGACCGTGTTTGGCCGCGTGCCGCGCGACGCGGCCATCGCGCAGGAGGAGATCTTCGGGCCGGTGCTCACGATTCTCACGGCGAAGGATGAGGACGACGCCGTGGCGATCGCCAACGACTCGCTGTATGGCCTTGGCGGCGCGGTTTGGGCCGGCAGCGACGAGCGCGCGATGCGCGTTGCGCGCCGCATTCGTACTGGCCAGATCGACATTAACGGCGGCACATGGAACATGGCCGCGCCGTTCGGCGGCTTCAAGCAGTCCGGACACGGCCGCGAAAACGGCGCGTACGGCCTCGAGGAGTACCTCGAATACAAATCGATGCAGTTCAAGCTCCCGAAGGGCTGATGAGGCATCTCGTCGCGCGCTATCGCAAATCTTTTAGTGCGACGTGTTGATGTAAATCATGATCGCGGACTTCTTCACAGATGTCCGCGTTTTTGTTTGATGCATGTCAATGTCATATGTGGGGTACGCGCGACCATAGGCGCTTTGTCATCGACAGAGCACAACATGGTTCTTGGCCACTCCTTCGCTCCGCTCCAGATTCGCGGTCGTCAACTCCTGCCCGTCGTGCAGGGCGGCATGGGTGTCGGCATTTCGGCACACCGGCTGGCTGGCAGTGTCGCGCGTGAAGGCGCGCTCGGCACGATCGCGAGCATCGACCTGCGCCATCACCACAGCGATCTCATGGACATGTGCCGCGCCGACCCGCAGCACGAAACGCTCGCGCGCGCGAACCTCATCGCGCTTGGCCGTGAAATTGCGGCGGCTCGCAAGCTGGCAGGCGGCAACGGCATGATCGCCGTGAACGTCATGAAGGCGGTCAACGCCCACGCCGACTATGTGCGCGCCGCCTGTGAGCACGGCGCCGACGCCATCGTCATGGGCGCTGGCCTGCCGCTCGATCTGCCCGACCTCACGGCGGGCGTGGATATCGCGCTCGTACCGATCCTGTCCGACGCACGCGGCGTCGCGCTCGTGCTCAAGAAGTGGATGAAGAAGGGCCGCCTGCCCGACGCCATCGTGATCGAGCATCCGGCATACGCGGGCGGTCACCTGGGCGTGACCGACATCGCCGACATGGGCAACGAGCGCTTCGCATTCACCCAGATTTTCGAGGAACTCGAAGGCGTCTATGCCACGCTCGGCATTTCGCGGCGCGACGTGCCGCTCGTCGTGGCCGGCGGCATCAACAGCCATGAGGCTGTGCGCAAATGGCTCGAAGCGGGCGCCAACGGCGTGCAGGTCGGCACGCCGTTCGCGGTGACCGAGGAGGGCGACGCGCACCCCGACTTCAAGCGCGTGCTTGCCGACGCAAAGCCTGAAGACATCGTCGAGTTCGTGAGTGTGACGGGCTTGCCGGCACGCGCGGTGAAAACGCCGTGGCTCGAACGTTATCTGCGCAACGAGTCGCGTATTCGCACCAAGATCGGCTCGCTCAAGCTCGCTTGCCCAACCGGGCTTGAATGTCTTTCGGCCTGCGGGCTGCGCGATGGCATCGAGAAGTTCGGCCACTTTTGCATCGACACGCGCCTCGCGGCGGCGTTGCGTGGCGACGTCGCGAACGGCTTGTTCTTCCGCGGCCGCGAAGCGCTGCCGTTTGGCAATGCCATCCGCAGCGTTCGCGACCTGCTGGAACTGCTGCTGACCGGCGCTGCGCGACCCGCGGTCGCACAGCGCGCAGCGTTCGCACTGGCTTGACACTTATCAAAACGGCACCGGACCCCGTCTCTGACAATTTGTAGGCCTTCCTACGGCTACATAACAGACACGGGGTTTATCGATGTACCAAGCAATTAAAAAGATAGCGGCAACCGCCGCGCTCACCATGGGCGCGGCCCTCCTGGCGGCCCCCGCCAACGCAGCCAGCTCGCCCGACTCGGGCATCTACGCGGGAGACTGGCTGGTGCGCCTGCGCGCGATCGAGATCGCGCCGGACGCGCGCGGCAACGGTACGCTCGGTGCGATTGGCGCGGACGTGAACAACGCCATCGTGCCCGAGCTCGACTTCACCTACATGGCGACCAACAACATCGGCGTGGAGCTGATTCTCGGCACGTCGCGCAACCAGGTCACGTCGAACATCGGTGCACTCGGTGGCGTGGGCGTGCTGCCGCCTACGCTGCTGCTGCAGTATCACTTCAACAACGCGGGTAAGGTGCGGCCGTACGTGGGCGCGGGCATCAACTACACGCTGTTCTACAACAACGGTCTGCACGCAGGCGGCCAGCCGGTTTCGATCGACAACCACAGCTTTGGTCCGGCGCTGCAGTTCGGCATCGACTTCCAGGTGACGAAGCGGATTTTCGTGAACGCGGATATCAAGAAGATCTGGATGCACACCGACGCGTCAATGGGCGGCACGTCGCTCGGCACGCTGCATATCGATCCGCTCGTGGTGGGGCTGGGCGTCGGCATGAAGTTCTGAGCGATCGCCCCTCCACCGACTTTCGAACGCCGGCTTGTCCGGCGTTTTTTGCTTCAGGCGCGGTCTTCCTGGAAGCGCATGGCCGTGCCTTCGCGCTCGATGCGCTCCCACACGGCGCGCTTTTCCTCGTCGCTCAGGAAGACCCAGTTGGAGACTTCCACGGCGGTGCGCCCGCAACCTTTGCAGACGTCGTCGAAAAGGGTCGAGCACACGCCAATGCATGGGCTGTCGGGGAGGTCGTGGAGATTGGATGCCATTGAAGAGCCTTGGGGCGTGGCCGGGCGTCGCGCGCGCCGGCTTGGGAACGAAACGCCGCTATGTTAACCGATACCGGGCGCGGCGGCCGCCCGCGCCCGTGCTCGCGCCGCGGCGGCATGCGATGCGCGATGAATCGGCAAAGCGACTGCAAGCCGATAGCAAGGTGGAGCGAGGCGCCGCGCCCTGCGGGCAGCGGGCCGTCGCGCGCATGCGCCACTAGAGCGGTTTTTTGTGGACATGGCCCGTGAAACGGCTAAAATTGCGCGCGATTTACCGTCCGCGCGCGGCTGGCCGTACTCCCATGGCCCATGTTCCGTTTGCGCGACACGCCCGCGTTTTATTACTTGCCGGGCGGGTTTGATGGTAGGTTTTAGGAAAGTCAGGGGAGCCGTGCACGGGTGACACGTGGCGCGGCACGAAGCGAGGCAGGCGGCCGGCCGGAGCCGGTCAGGATCGGAGAACGGGATGAAGAAAGGGGTTGTGGCGCAACTGGTCGCGCTCGCACTGTGCGCGGCGCCGTGGATGACGTCGGTAGCGAAGGACACGCAGCTGAACGTGTACAACTGGTCCGATTACATCGCCAAGGACACGATTCCGAACTTCACGAAGCAGACCGGCATTCAGGTCAAGTACGACAACTACGACAGCGACGACACGCTCCAGGCCAAGCTGCTCGCGGGCAATTCGGGCTACGACATCGTCGTGCCGACCAGCAACTACGCGGGCAAGCAGATCGCCGCCGGCATTTTCGCGCCGCTCGACAAGTCGAAGATCCCCAACCTCAAGTATCTCGATCCGCAGCTGATGGCGCTGGTCGCCGGCGCGGATCCGGGCAACAAGTTCGCAGTGCCCTGGGCGTACGGTACGACTGGTCTCGCCTATAACGTCACGAAGGCACAGCAGATCCTCGGCAAGAACGTGCCGCTCGACAACTGGGACATCCTCTTCAAGCCCGAGAACATCTCGAAGCTGAAGGCCTGCGGCGTGTCCGTGCTCGACGCGCCGGACCAGATGTTCGCGGCCGCGCTGCACTACATCGGCCGTGACCCGCTCTCGACGAACCCGGACGATTATCGCGCCGCGCTCGCGATGATGAAAAAGATCCGCCCGTACATCACGCAGTTCAACTCGTCGGGCTATATCAACGACCTCGTGGGCGGCGACATCTGCTTCGCGTACGGCTGGTCGGGCGACGTCGTGATCGCCAAGCACCGCGCCATCGACGCGAAGAAGCCGTACAAGATCGAGTACTACATTCCGAAGGGCGGCGCGCCGATCTGGTTTGACGTGATGACCATCCCGAAGGATGCGCAGCACAAGGAGGCCGCGCTCGAGTGGATCAACTACATCGAGACGCCGCAGGTTCACGCAGCGATCACGAACGCGGTCTACTACCCGAGCGCGAACGCGGAAGCGCGCAAGTACGTGGACAAGGACATCGCCAACGACCCGGCCGTGTACCCGTCGCCCGAAGTCCTGAAGACGTTGTTCCTGCTCAAGCCGCTGCCGCCTGAGATCCAGCGCCTGCAGACGCGTCTGTGGACCGAGTTCAAGTCGGGCCGCTGACGCGGTTGAAATCCAATCCCGTTTTACCCCGAGCCCTCGGCACGATGCCGGGGGCTTTGTTCGTCAACCCCGTCCAAGATTCACGCAGAAACAGGCAGGGCAGAGAGAATCATGAGTGACCAGTCGAGCGCGCCGGCAACCGCCGGTTCGCTGCCTTCGGGCTTCACCGCGGCAGATTCGGCCGCGGACAACTTCGTGCAGATCGTCGATGTCGTCAAGAAGTTCGGCGAAACGGCGGCAGTCAAGGGCGTCAACCTGTCGGTGAAGAAGGGCGAGCTGTTCGCGCTGCTCGGCAGCTCGGGCTGCGGCAAGTCCACCTTGCTGCGCATGCTCGCGGGTCTCGAAACCGTGACGTCAGGCAAGATCCTGATCGACGGCGAGGACCTGGCCTCCATGCCGCCGTACCGCCGGCCGGTCAACATGATGTTCCAGTCGTACGCGCTTTTTCCGCACATGACGGTGGAGTCGAACGTGGGCTTCGGACTGCGCCAGGAAGGCGTGAAAAAGGACGAACTCAAGGACCGCGTGGCGAACGCGCTCGAACTCGTGCAGATGACGCGCTTCGCCAAGCGCAAGCCGCACCAGCTTTCGGGCGGCCAGCAGCAGCGCGTGGCGCTCGCGCGCTCGCTCGTGAAGCGCCCCAAGCTGCTTCTGCTCGACGAGCCGATGTCCGCCCTCGACAAGCAGATTCGCCAGCGCACGCAAATCGAACTCGTCAACATTCTCGACAAGGTCGGCGTCACCTGCATCATGGTCACGCACGACCAGGAAGAGGCCATGACGATGGCGGGGCGCCTCGCGGTGATGAGCGAAGGCGAGATCGTCCAGCTCGGCACGCCGAACCAGGTCTATGAATTCCCGAACAGCCGCTTCTCGGCGGAGTTCATCGGTTCGACCAATCTCTTCGACGGCAACGTGGTCGAGGACGAGCCCGATCACGTGTTCGTCGAGTGCCCGGAACTGCCGGTGCGCCTTTACGTGAATCACGGCATCACCGGGCCGCTCGGCATGCCCGTGACGATCTCGGTGCGCCCCGAGCGCATCTCGCTCACGCGCAAACCGCCCGAAGGCGTGTTCAACTGGGGCAAGGGCGTGGTCAAGAACATCGCCTATATGGGCGGCTACTCGCTCTATCACGTCAAGCTCGACTCGGGCAAGACGGTGATCGCGAACATGTCGAGCCTCGCGCTCTCCGAGATCGACTCGCCCACGTGGGAAGACGAAGTCTACGTGCGCTGGAGCGCCTCGGCCGGTGTGGTGCTGACGTCATGAGCACGACGACTTTCCGCAACTTCCTGAACTGGCCCGCGAAACGCTTCAACCTGACGGGCCGCACGGCCGTCGTGGCGGGTCCGTTCATCTGGCTGCTGCTGTTCTTCCTCGTGCCGTTCATCCTGGTGGTGAAGATCAGCTTCGCCGACCAGCAGCTCGGCATTCCGCCGTACACGGAGCTGGCGTCGTTCGCGGACGGTGTATGGCACATCGCGCTCGACTTCTCGCACTACGCGTTCCTGTTCCAGGACAGCCTGTACTTCGCGACCTACGTGAATTCGGTGGTCGTGGCGGCGATTTCGACGCTGCTGTGCCTCATCATCGGCTATCCGATGGCGTATTACATCGCGCGCTCGAATCCGGCCTCGCGCAACATCCTCATGATGGCCGTGATGCTGCCGTTCTGGACGTCGTTCCTGATCCGCGTGTACGCGTGGATCGGCATTCTGAAGAACAACGGACTGCTGAACAATTTCCTGATGTCGATCGGCATCATTCATTCGCCCCTCGAGCTTTATCACACGAACACGGCCGTTTATATCGGCATGGTGTATTCGTATCTGCCGTTTCTCGTGATGCCGCTCTACGCGCACCTCGTGAAGATGGACCTCACGCTGCTCGAAGCCGCGTACGACCTCGGCGCGAAGCCGTGGCGCGCGTTCGTGGAGATCACGCTGCCGCTCTCGAAGAACGGCATTATCGCGGGCTGCCTGCTGGTGTTCATTCCGGCGGTGGGCGAGTACGTCATTCCTGAGTTGCTTGGCGGCGCGAACACGCTGATGATCGGCCGCGTCATGTGGAACGAGTTCTTCGACAATGCCGACTGGCCGATGGCCTCCGCCGTGACCTGCGCGATGGTGCTCCTGCTGCTCGTGCCTATGGCGCTGTTCCAGCACTACCAGGCGAAGGAACTGGAGGGCCGCGGCAAATGAAACCGAATCGCGTACTGATGTTTATCGCGCTCGGCCTCGGCTTCGCGTTCCTCTATATCCCGATCCTGAGCCTGATTGTCTATTCGTTCAACGAGTCGCAGCTCGTGACGGTGTGGACGCGCTTTTCCACGCGCTGGTATCAGGCGCTCATCACCGACGACGAGCTGATCACCGCCGCCTGGCTCTCGCTGCGCATCGCGCTGATGACGGCGTTCGCGTCGGTATTCATCGGCACGTGGGCGGGCTTCGTGCTCGCGCGCATGGGGCGCTTTCGCGGCTTTACGCTCTTCTCGGGCATGATCAACGCACCGCTCGTGATTCCCGAAGTGATCCAGGGCATTTCGCTCTTGCTGCTCTTCGTGGAAATGGGCAAGTTGATCGGCTGGCCCGCGGGGCGCGGCGTGTTCACGATCTGGATCGGCCACGTCATGCTGTGTATTTCGTACGTCGCCATCATCGTGCAGTCGCGCGTGCGCGAGTTGAATCCGTCGCTCGAAGAGGCTGCGCTCGACCTGGGCGCGACGCCGTTCAAGGTGTTCTTCCAGATCACGCTGCCGCTCATTTCGCAGGCGCTTGCGGCCGGCTGGCTGCTCTCGTTCACGCTCTCGATCGACGACCTGGTGCTCTCGGCGTTCCTTTCGGGGCCGGGCTCGACCACGCTGCCGCTCGTGGTGTTCTCGCGTGTGCGCCTCGGCCTGAACCCGGAGATGAACGCGCTCGCTACGCTGTTCATTGCGGTCGTGACCGTGGGGGTGATCGCCGGCAACTATTTCATGCAGCGCGCGGAGCGCAAGCGGATGGCGATGGCCGTTTGATCGCCAACGCGCTTCGAGGCGCATGCAAAAACGGCGCGCGGACAGCCATGTCCGCGCGCCGTTTGCTTTTGGGCGATCGATCGTTACAGACGGTATCCCATGCGAAACCCGCCCCAGTGCCGCCCGTTCACGAAGATCGGCGCGGAGGCGTCCTTCATCATCACGAACGTGCCGCCGCCCATGTCACGACGGTACGTTTGCAGCAGGAAGGGCTTGGTGTGCGAGCCGGCGGCGCGCCCCGCACGGTCGTTGAAGATGCGGTGATTGCGGCAGTTCGCGGCATTCCACACCGGGTCGGCGCCTTGCGGATGCGAGAACTTGCGATTGTGCGTGGGAATGTAGCCGCGCGGATCGATCGCCACGCAGAAGGCGACGCGCTCGTCGAACGCGAGCAGCGGTTCGAGGATCGCAGGCAGCACGCGGTCGGTGAAGGCGGTGAAGCGCGTCATATGCTGCTGCGGGTTCGTGTTCAGCACCGGCGCGTAGACGCTGTCGAACAGATCCGCTTCGCCGATCTCGCCACGCGCGAGCGCGCCTTCGAACTGCTTGCTGACCTGGGCGGCGGCGCGCTGTACGGTCTCGATGAAACGCGTGTCGTCGGTTTCCACGCCCGTGGCGGCGGAAAGTTCGATGAGCGTTTCCGAGACCTCGAGCAACTTGCCGAGCTGATCCTTCGCCTGCACGAAGTTGCGCCCCGAATCTTCGACGCCGGCGACCATCTCGCCCACCTGGCTTTCGAGCCCGTCGCATTTCGTCTCGATCTCGCCCGTGAGCTGGGCGATCTGTCCGGCGTGCTCGTCGAGCTGCATGATCGCCTGGCCGGTGCTGAGCACGGCCGCGCCGATGGTGTGCGTGCCTTCGCGCACGCGATGCGCGCGTTCAGTGTTGGCGGTGCCTTCGGCGATGAGCTGCTCGGTCTGCTGCGTGAGCTGCCCGAGCGTTTGCTCGATCTGGCCGGTAGCCTGCGCGGTTTTCGCAGAGAGGTTCTTCACTTCGCTCGCGACCACGGCGAAGCTCTTGCCCGACTCGCCCGCGCGCGCTGCTTCGATGGCCGCGTTCAGCGCGAGAAGCTGGGTTTGCCGCGCGATCAGCGAGATTTCCTCGGAGACCTTCGAGACATGCGCAAGCGCGCTCTTGAGCGAGCGGATCTGCGTCTCGATGACGGTGACGCTCTCGACCAGCCCGTGAATGTCGGCGAGTGATTCCTCGATGGTCTGCTGCGATTGCTGCACCGTGGCGGCGGTGCCCGTGCTCAGCTCGCGCATGGCGCGCGCTGCCGCGGCGATCTGGTGGTTGCCGGCGAGCGTGTGCGCTGCCGACTCGCGCAGGGCGTGGCACACGTCGGTCTGACGCTGCACGCGCGCGGCGACTTCGTCGACGTGGCCCGCCACGTCGCAGATCTCGATTCCGAGCCTGCCGGCGTGCGCAGCAATGTCGCCAACGACGCCGGCGGATTTTCCCGCGCGGCGGCGACCGCGCAGGCCCAGCAAACGCAAACGTGTCATCGGGTGTCTCCTTGCCCGGTGCGCAATGAAAAGCGCAACGCTGTGAAAAGCGGCGTGCCCAGTCGTCAGCAGGTCCGATCGCCGGGCTTTCTGAACTTGTTTACGGCGCGTAATACGCAGACTTGAGCGCAGGGGGGCGCCTGGCGCTATGATCGGGAACTCGGGCGCTCCGCAAGCCTGAAATGAGGAGCACAGGGGCGTCGCGATGGGAGCAAGATGATCGAAGCGATTTTCGGCGGGAGCGCGCCGCTCGCGCTCTGGCAGCAACTGATCCAGCTCTGGGAGCTGATCCTGATGGTATTGCGCTTCCTCTGGGAGCTGGTGAAGCTCCTGGGCGGCGGCGGTTGAACGACAAAAGGGCAGAACGATGATCGACGATTCCACCCGGCGTTTCACCGACCGGGTCGCAGACTACGTGAAATACCGGCCGACCTATCCGCGCGAAGTGGCGACCTTCGTGCACGTGGAGTGCGGCATTGCGCCGGGTGCGCCCGTGGCCGACATCGGCGCGGGTACGGGCCTCTCAACCAGGCTTTTCCTCGACGCGGGCCACCCCGTCACGGCCGTCGAGCCGAACGCGGCCATGCGCGCCGCGGCGGACGAAATGCTAGGCGGCTACAAAGGCTATCGCAGTGTCGCGGGCACGGCGGAGGCGACGACGCTCGACGCCGCAAGCGTGGACCTCGTGAGCGCCGCGCAGGCGTTCCACTGGTTCCACAAGACCGATTCGCAGCGCGAGTTCGCGCGCATCCTGAAACCGCGCGGCAAGATCGTGCTGTTCTGGAACAGCCGCTTGCTCGAAGGTTCGGCGTTCCTGGCGGGCTACGAGGCGCTGCTGCAGCGTTTTTGCCCCGACTACGCGCAAGTGGCCGAAACCTATCCCGACTCGGCCGCGATGGCCGACTGGTTCGGCGACGGCTTCGAGCATCAGACTGTGTTCCCGAATGCGCAGTTGCTCGACTTCGATAGCCTGCGCGGGCGGCTGATGTCGTCGTCGTATGCGCCAAGGGCCGGCGATGAGCGCCACGAGCCGATGCTCGCGGCACTACGCGAGTTGTTCGAGGCGACGCAAAAAAACGGTACGGTGAACTTCGCCTACGAGACGCGCGTGTACGCGGGGCATCCGCAGCGCGTCTAACGCTCGAACGCGTAGTCGGCGCTGCGCACGCGGCGCGTTTTGCGGCGAAACATGAACGTGAAGCCAGGCCACAGCGCGGTGTTCTTGCCCGCCTGCGTAAGGTAGAAGCTGCGGCACCCCGACTGCCACACGGTGCCCGCGAAACGCGCCTGCAGGTGTGCGTTCCAGCTTCGCTGCGCCTCGGCGCGAACCTCCATCGTGCGCGCGCCCGAGCGCTGCAGCGCGCGGATGCAGTGGGCGATATAGGCGATATGCGACTCGATCATGTAGATCATCGAGTTGTGCCCGAGCGCCGTGTTCGGCCCGACCATGAAGAAGAGATTCGGGAAGCCCGCGACGCTCGCGCCCAGGTACGCCTCGGGGCCGTCGCGCCGCCACGTTTCGCCGAGGTCCTGACCGTCTACGCCCGTCACGTGGAAAGGCGCGTCGACGCCGTTGACCTGAAAACCCGTGCCGCAGACGATCGCGTCGTAACGCCGGTGCTTGCCGTCGGCGGTGACGATGCCATCGGCAACGACCTCGCGGATCGCGTCGGTGACCAGCTCCGCGTTCGGCTGCGCGAGGGCAGGGTAGTAGTCGCTCGAGAGCAGCACGCGCTTGCAGCCCAGCACGTAGTCCGGCGTGAGCCGCGCGCGCAGTTCGGGCTCTTTGACCTTATGCGCGAGATAGCTTAGCGCGAACTTCGTCGGCGCCTTGAGCAGGCGCGGGTCCACCGCGAAGCCAAGCGCACGCGATTCGTGCTGCCAGTATATGGCGGCACGCGCCACGCGTTGCGCGAAGGGCATGTGCCGGTAAATCCAGCGCCAACGTTCGCTGATGGCGCGATCGCGCCGCGGCATGATCCACGGCGGCGTGCGCTGAAACACCGTGAGCTGGGCCGCGCGCGGCTGGATATGCGGTACGAACTGAATCGCGCTTGCCCCAGTGCCGATCACGGCGATGCGCTTGCCTTCGAGTGCATAGTCATGGTCCCAGCGCGCCGAGTGGAAGAGCTTGCCCTCGAAGTGCTCGATGCCCGGAATCTGCGGCATCGCTGGGCGCGAGAGCGGGCCGTTCGCAGCGATCACGATATCGGCTTCGATCGTCCTGATCGCGCCGTCGCGTTCGATCTCCACTTCCCAGACGCCGCGGGCCTGCACGAAGCGCGCCGCGTGCACGCGCGAACGATATTCGATGAAGCGCTCGACGTCATACTTGTGCGCGCAATGGCGCAGGTAGTCGAGAATTTCGTGCTGCGGCGCGTAGGTGCGCGTCCACGCCGGATTCAGCTCGAACGAAAACGAGTAGAGGTGCGAAGGAATATCGCAGGCGGCGCCTGGATACGCATTGTCGCGCCAGGTGCCTCCGAGGCTTGCGGCGGCTTCATAGATGGTGAACGAGTCTACGCCCATACGGCGCAGGCGGATCGCCATGCCGATGCCGGAAAAGCCGCTGCCGATGATGGCGATGCGCAGTGCCGCCCCGTTGCTGGTGCCCATGTGTGCGTCCGCCGTTACGTGTGATGTGCGATGTAGTGTGCGATATGGCGTGATTCGCGCCGATGCAAAACGGGCTCCGTGAAGGAGCCCGTCGTTTGCGTAAGCGGTGTGCGCTGGAGAAGCCTCAGGAGTTGTTCCAGTCGTCCGAGCTGTCGTTGCTGCCCATGTCGACACCGCCGCCGCCCGAGCCGTCGTCCCAGTCGTTCGATCCCTGGCCGAAGTCGAGGCCGCCGCCATTGCCGCTGCCGTCGCGCTGAACACGGCGCCCATCCTCGTCGACGAACACGTCGCGCTCGATCACGCGGTCGCGGCCATGGTTCAGCGCTTCACCGAGCAGGACGCCCGTGAGCAGTCCGCCCATGCCGCCCATGCCACCGCCGCCTTGCTGCACGATCACCTGCGGCTGTTGCTGCGGCGGCGCCGGCGGATACTGCGGCTGACGCCCGAACGCGGCATCGGCTTCACGCGCGTAGCTCGAGTTGCTGCCGTAGTCCGGCGCGGCAGGCTGCGCGTTCGGATCGGGGCGGCCTTCGGCGCGCGCCTTGAGGCTCGCGAACTGGCGTTCGAGGTCCTCGATCTCGTACGGCGGCCGCGGATTCGCGCTGTTCGAGAGCGTTTCGACGAGGCCGCGCAACTGCGCTTCGAGTCCTTCGACTTCCTTTTCGAGCGCTTCGTGGCCCGGTGCGGTCGAGAGCTTCACGTCGAGCTTGAGCGAGCGCACGCCGTTGAGCAGTTCGGTGGCGCGCTTGAGCTGGTCGCGGCGGTCGTCGCCGGCCTTGGCGTCTTCGGTGGACTTCGCGCGGCGCAGCGTCCAGCGCAGCACGAGCGCAATGCCGACCAACAGAATGGCGATACCAATCCACATGCCCATACCAGGACCCTGCCTTTGCGGCGTGGGAGCGGCCGCTGCTTGCTGCGTGAACGGGTTGTTCGATCTGCTCGTCGTCGCCGCGCCGGCGCGCGTGGCGTCAGCGCGGATCTTCGCTTCGACCTGCGCGAAACGCTGCGGCTGGGTAAAGCGGATTTGCGGATCGAGCGTCTTCGCCTGCTGGACTTGGGTGAGCGCGTCGGCGTAACGGCCTTCGCGGTTGAGCACCTGCGCGTAGAGGTAGTGGGCACGCGCGTTGTCCGGATGCGCCTGCAGGACTTCGGTGAGGCCCGAGTCGGCGCGCTGCCAGTCGCCCTGGGACATCGCAGATTCGATCTGCTGCACGCTCGGCACGGCGAACGCCACGCCGCCCGTGAAGGCGAGCGATGCGACAGCGATGCTGGCAGCGGCAAGAAACTTTTTCATGTTGCTGGCCGGGCGGCTTGACGCCCGTCTCCATGGCATTCGATACGGGGATGCGGCGCTATGCCGGCAGCGCGGCCCATGCCGCGCCGCATCCAGCACGCTGGCGCGCTTTACTGCGCCGGCGTGTTCATCTGCTTCTTGAGTGCCTCGAGGCGCTCGTCTACCGACGGCCCCTTGTTGAGCGCCGCGAGCTTGTCGTCGAGCGCCTTGCCGCTCGACTGGTCGGACGAATTCAGCCGCGCGTCCGAGCGCGCGTTCGACAGCGCGACCTTCTCTTCCAGCTTCTGGAAGTCGCCATCGAGATTCTTGCCGCCGATGCCGCCCAGCGCCGTGGCTGCGACGTCCTTCGCCTGAGCGATCTGTTGCTTCGCTTGCAGGATGTTCGAGCGTGCGTTCAGGTCGTTGCGGCGCTGGCGCATGTCGTCGATCTGCTGCTTGAGTTGATCGACCGACGGTTCGAGCTTGGCCAGTTCGCCCGCGAGCGCGTCGCGCTCGGCTTCGGCGGTTTGCTGCGCGCCGAGTGCTTCGCGTGCGAGCGCTTCGTCGCCCGATTGCAGCGCGCGCTTTGCGCCGTCTTCGTACTTCTTCGCCTTGTCGGCGGCCACGTCGCGCTTGCTTTGCTGCGTCGCGACCTGCGCCTGGATCTCGACGAGCGAGTTCTCCGCGCGGGCGATGCTGTCGTCGAGCTCACGCACGATCTGGCGCGCGTCGCGCGACGGATCCTGCACCGAGTCAGCCGCGTCGTTGAGCAGGCCCTTGACGGTGCGGGAGATGGAGTCGAAAAGCGACATGAATTCCTCCAGTGAAATGAGATCGGCCATGATGAGCCGAGGTGCGTGCATGCGGGTTGGGCTCACACGCCGGCCGGCTGGCGACGGCTGATCCATCTGCCAGCTTACGCCGCTTTGCGCCTGGCGCACATGCACCGCGCAAATCGGGGCAAATGCGGCAATTGCAATAGCGTGACGGCGTTTTCTTGCACGCGTATGTTCGTCAGAGCGAGGCCTGGCTGCGCGGCTGGGAGTACCGCTGGAGGCCGGGCGCCGCCATCGATCGCGGATATTACACCACGGCCTGTCTTAAAAGGGACTTAAAGGAACAGGCCGCGCACAGCCCTCGCACGAACGGGTAAGCAGGTGTCAAGCGCCGACTGTGACACAGGCGTATGGCTGCGCGAATGCGGCCCGTGTCAGGCGAATTTTCCGCCTTCGGGCGCGCCGTCGTCGCTGTGGGCTTCGTCGCCTGTGTTGCCCGCGTCGCTTGCGTTGCGCCGCGAACGTGCGAAGGGCGCCGAGCTTAGCGGTTGCAGCGGCTCGACGTCGAGCGAATGCGCGGCGGCTGCATCGAGCGCGGCGCTTTCGTCTGCGGCAGCCGCTTCGGCGCTGAGTCGAGCCACCGCCTGCGCGATTTCGCGTGCGGCATGGCTCACGTCTGGTTCGTCGGTGTGCGCGGCGGGCAGGGGAGCGTCTGACGCATGAGGCGCTGGCTCGTGGGCGGCGGCGCCGTGAAGGGGCGCAGTTGTCTCGCGATCCGCGTGCGCAGCATTTTGCTGCGCGTCCGGGTTCGCGCCGTTTGCACCGGTGGCCGCCGCCGCGCCATCGGATGGCCGGATCGCGCCTGCGCGGCCAGCGCGCAGCGGCTTCGCTGCCTTTTGCAGCACCTGGGCGAGCGCGTCGGGCTGACGCGGCGCGTTGAGCCGGTCGACAATGCTCGCGGCTTTCACCTGATCGCTCGTGGCGCTGAACGCAATCACGGCGCGGCGCATGAGCTCGCTAATACTGATGCCAAGCTCACCGGCGGTAGCGGAGATCGCGCGCTTTTGCGCGGGCGTGACGAAGACGACGATGCGTTCGCTAGGCTTGTTCATAATCGGCGGGCCGTTGGGTCGGCTTCGTATGACGTCCGTTTTCCTGCCTGCGCCACAGCGATTTGTAAGAATAAGTGCGGGCTTGCCCGGGCGCGAACAGGGGCGTGTAGCAGATCTTTCATCATAAGACGAGTGCGCCGATGCGCAATCGGAAGGTGCTCGGATGGGAACAACCCTGCCTGCAAGAATTTGCCGCTCTTTGTACAGATTTGTGTAATTTGTCGCCTGATATAAGGGCAAATAACGAAACTTTTCGCGCATAAAGGCGCGATCGGTGCAAGCGATCGCCTCGCTCGCAAAAAATCGGGCGGGAATCATTTCCCAAGAAACTCTTACAAAAAAAGCGCGACCCGCCGCCCGCGATTTCTTTAGAATGCGCTGTTACATTTCGCGAATGGCGCCTGAACGGGCGTGTATTCGCCTGTGGCGTGCCGTAGTGCGCGCCGCGCGGCCGGACGGGGGCGTTGCCGGTCGCGCCGCGTCGCCGGGTTTGAGCCGGCGACGTCGTATGCCGCATTGGCGCCATGACGCCGTGGTCGAGATCCATGCGTGCGAGTTGCGCGCAGCCGGCGCGCGCGAGACGCGCCCATCATTCCAGTCATGCCTATCATCAAACGACCGCCTTCACCGCAGTACCCGAACGAAGATCGGGAACCCTCCTTCAACAACGGGCGCCAGCCGCCTCGCCGTCCTGAATCGGGTGGCGGCTCAGGTGGCGGTTCCGGCGGCAACGGGCCGCGCGATGGCAGCCCGAAGCGGCGCTCCATTGGAACGACGCTCGCGCTCTGGTTCGTCGGCCTGATCGGTACGCTCTGCGTGGTGGGTGCGCTGCTCGTGGGTTACGGGCTCGTCGTGATGGAGCCGCAGCTGCCATCGCTCGACGCGCTCACCAACTATCAGCCCAAGGTGCCGCTGCGCATCTATACCGCCGATCACGTGCTGATCGGCGAGTTCGGCGAAGAGCGTCGTCAGCTCGTCCGCTTCCAGGATATTCCTGATATCCAGAAGAAGGCTGTGCTCGCGATCGAGGACTACCGGTTCTACGAGCACGGCGGTGTGGACTTCGTCGGCATCCTGCGCGCGGGCGTGGCGGACCTCATGCACGGTGGCGCCTCGCAAGGCGCGAGCACGATCACGATGCAGGTTGCGCGCAACTTCTTCCTTTCGAGCGAGAAGACCTACACGCGTAAGGTCTACGAGATGCTGCTCGCCTACAAGATCGAGCGCGCGCTCACCAAGGACCAGATTCTCGAGTTGTACATGAACCAGATCTATCTGGGTCAGCGCGCCTACGGTTTTTCGGCGGCGGCGCGCGTGTACTTCGGCAAGGACCTGAAGGACATTACGGTCGCCCAGGCCGCGATGCTCGCAGGTCTGCCGAAAGCACCTTCGGCGTATAACCCGATCGTCAATCCGCACCGCGCGAAGATTCGCCAGGAGTACATCCTCAAGCGCATGCTCGATCTCGGCTACATCACGCAGGCTCAATACGACGAAGCGATGAAGGAACCGCTGCAGACGAAGACCGCCGGCACCGAGTACAACGTGCACGCCGAATACGTCGCGGAAATGGTGCGTCAGATGATGTACGCGCAGTACAAGGACGAGACCTATACGCGCGGGCTCACCGTCACGACGACGATCGATTCCGCCGACCAGGACGCCGCCTACGCGGCCGTGCGCAAGGGTGTGATGGACTACGAGCGCCGCCATGGCTATCGCGGGCCGGAAGGTTTCGTGCAATTGCCTGCCGACGGCGACGACCGCGAGCAGGCTATCGAAGACGCGCTGACCGACCACCCGGACAACGGCGACCTCGTCTCGGCGGTCGTGATCGACGCGGGTCCGAAGTCGGTGACGGCACAACAACTCGACGGCACCTCGGTGACGGTGACGGGCGAGGGCCTGCGCTTCGTGGCGGCCGCGCTCTCGCCGCGCGCCTCGCAGGCGCTGCACATTCGCCCGGGCTCCATCGTGCGCCTGATGCAAGATGCGAAGGGCAACTGGCAGATCACGCAATTGCCGCAGGTGGAAGGCGCACTCGTCTCGCTCACGCCGCAGGACGGCGCGATCCGTGCGCTGATCGGCGGCTTCGACTTCAACAAGAACAAGTTCAATCACATCACGCAGGCGTGGCGTCAGCCGGGCTCGAGCTTCAAGCCGTTCATCTACTCGGCTTCGCTTGAAAAGGGCCTTGGACCGGCGACGATCATCAATGACGCGCCGCTCTATTTCCCGCCCAGCACGCCGGGCGGCGACGCATGGGAGCCGAAGGACGACGACCAGCCCGAAGGCCCGATGACGATGCGGCTCGCGCTGCAGAAGTCGAAGAACCTCGTGTCGATCCGCATCCTTTCGTACATCGGCACGAAGTACGCGCAGGACTACGTGACGCAGCGCTTCGGCTTCGACGCGGACAAGACCCCGCCGTACCTGCCGATGGCGCTCGGCGCGGGCCTCGTCACGCCGCTGCAGTCGGCGGGCGCGTACAGCGTGTTCGCGAACGGCGGCTATCGCATCAACCCGTATCTGATCGCCGAAGTCGACGATGCGCACGGCCAGCCGATCCTGCGCGCGCAGCCGCTCGTGGCGGGTCAGAATGCGCCGCAAACGCTCTCGCCGCGCAACGCGTTCGTGATGAACAGCCTGCTGCATTCGGTGGCGACGGCGGGTACGGGTGCGGGCACCAACGTGCTCCATCGCAACGACCTGCAAGGCAAGACCGGTACGACCAACGACGCCAAGGACGGCTGGTTCGCGGGCTATCAGCGCACGCTCGTTGCCGTGGCGTGGATGGGCTACGACCAGCCGAAGAGCCTCGGCAGCCGCGAATTCGGCGCGCAGCTCGCGTTGCCGATTTGGGTGGAGTACATGCAGCGCGCGCTGCGCGGCGTGCCGCAGGAAGAGCCGGCGATGCCCGAGGGCCTCACGACGATCAATGATGAACTGTTCTTCTCGGACATGACGCCGGGTAACGGCTTCGTCGCGAGCATCGGTCTGGACTCGGCGAACCCGGCGGGGGCGGCGAGCGATGCGAGCGGGGCGACCGGCAGCATGGGCCCTGGCGGGATGACGCCTCCGAGCGTCACCACGACGGAAAAGAAGCAAATCATGGATCTGTTCGAAACGAACAAACCTTGATTCGGGTTTAGTGAGGTATGCAGGATAAACACGGCGCGTCGGCAACGACGCGCCGTGTTTTGTTTGATGAACGGAATTTCCTTGTGGGCCAAGGAGTTGGCTGAGCTTTCCAGGGCTTTTCCACAGGGCTGCCAACAAAAACTGTGGGTAACTTCCGCGCTGACTTTTCCACAGTTTTTGTTGAAGCCCCTGTTCATAACCCTGGGATATCGAAGCTAACTGACTGACGCCAAAGGCTTTGTGCGCAGGCGAGCCGCATGAGGCATCGAGCGTCAAAACACATTGTCGTAACGCAGTCCGAAGGTTTGGCTGTGCGAACCGCGCGAATACGTGAGGGCCCAGTGTGCGAGCCACGCACCCGTGAGGGCGCCGAGCGTATCGGCAAACAGGTCCTTAAAGGAGAAGCCGTTGGTACGGCATGTCCCGTCGAGCGTTTCCTTCAGGAGTCCCGGGACCGTGCCGATCAGCGTGCCATACACGACCGGGTGGTCCGTGTCGCGCGTGAGCCAGCCTCCGAGCGCGCCGAACGGCGCGGACACCGCGAAGTGCTCGAGCTTGTCGGTGCCGGTCCAGCTATCGTCGGTCTGGAAGCGGAAGCCGCCGCGCGAGCCTTCGCAGTCGAGGCCAGCATGGGCAGCGGCGCTGGAGATAATTAATACTGCGAAGCAAATGCTACGCTTCACTTGATGTCCCATGGTCGTGATCTCCCCGGTTGTCGTGCGTCGCTTCTTTCTCACTGCTCATGCCGATCGAAAGAAGAAACGACTCCCTCTCCGATGAGGGTGCCTCTACATATGTAGGAATGCGAATAGTTATGTGGAGATAAAGTCAGGAAAACCTGACTCACGTTACGGCGCAGTGTAACAGTTCTATCCCGAAAATAAGGGTCAGAAAATCCTGACAGAGCAACGACGGAGGACGCAGGGAAGAGGGCTACACGCTGTCCTGATTCTGCGTCGCACAGAGCGCCGCTTCGATAGCGTCTTCCAGCCGGTCGTTACCCCAGAACATGTCCTTGCCGACGAAAAACGTCGGCGCGCCGAAGATGCCCAGGTCGCGCGCCGCCTGGGTCCGCTCACGCAGCCGCTGCCGGTTCGCATCGCTGCCGGCTTCCTCGATGAGCGGCTGCGCCGGGAGCCCCAACGCGGTGAGCATGTGTGCGACCGCTTCGGGCGAATCGACCTCACGGTCGTCGCCATAGTTGCGCGTCATGACGGCGCGGCACCAGCCGGGCAGCCACGGTTCGTCGGCGGCGAGCACGGCGACGCGCGTGGCGAGCACGGTGCGGCGGGGAAACTCGGTGGGCTGTTGCCACGGCAGCGCGTATTTGCGGCACTGCCGACGCATGTCCTGCCACACATACGCGCCTTTTTCCTTCTGCACGACGAAGGGCGGGCCTTCCCAGCCGAGCGCGTCGAGAATGGGGCCGAGCAGGAAGGGGCGCCAGCGCACCGCTACGCCCGCCCGCCCGGCGAGCGCTTCGATGCGCATCACGCTCAAATAGCTGTAGTTGCTGGCCAGGTCGAACCAGAAGTCGAGCGAAGGGCTGGGCATGATGTCGTCTCCGTGATGCAGTTGCGCCGTCGCAAACGGCGCGCTGCCGATCATGGTATCGCGAGACGCACGGAAAAACGCGGGTGTTACTTGTCCTGCGCGGCAGCGCCAACGTTCGCAGCCGGCGCTGTCGCCGCTGTGCTCGCGGCGTGCTCGCCGCCGAGCGTCGCCGGATTCACCGGCGGATTGCCCATTGCCTGGAAGAGCGCGGCCGTATCGGAAAGCCGCGTGCCGCGATAGCGGATTTCGTCGAGCCGCGCGTTACGCCATTGCTGCTCGCTTTGGCGCACCGCGTACCACGGCACGGCACCCAGCTTGTAGCGCGCGTTGGTGTTCTCATAAACGCCCTGGGCCGTGCGCGCCGACGTGCTCGCCGCGTCGAGGGCCTGGGCGTCGTGCTCGAGCGCGGCGAGACGGTCGGCGACATCCTGGAACGCCGTCAGTACCGTTTGCTTGTACGTGTCGTTGGCCGCCTCGTACGACTGCAACGCCGCGCGCCGTTGTGCGAGGAGCGCACCGCCATGAAAGATCGGCTGCGAAAGCGAAGCGCCGATTGCCCATAGCGCGCCCGCGCCAGACGTGACGACGGGCCAACTGAAGCCGCCCTGGCCGAGCGCCGCCGAAAGGGTGATGCTCGGGTACATCTGCGCGGTCGCGGCGCCGACACCGGCTGCGGCAGCCTTGAGCGTGGCTTCGGCGGCTTCGATGTCAGGACGGGTTCTCAGGAGTTCTGAAGGGATGACCACGGGCACCTGCGCAGGCAAGGTCAGGCTGGAGAGATCGAGGTCTGGTGGCGCCTGGTCGGGCGTGCGGCCGACCAGCACGGCCAGCGCATGGCGCTGCGCGACCCATTGCTGGCGCAGCCCCGGCAGACTCGCCGCGAGCGACGCCGCGCTTTGCTGCGCGCTTAATAGATCGGTGTGCGAAGCGGAGCCGAGCGCGTAACGCTTTTGCACGTCGTCGGCCTGCGCGTTGGCGAGCGCAATCAGTTGTTCGGTCGTGTCGATCTGCGCATGCAGCGTCGCCGCGCCGAGCGCGCTCGCCACGATGTTCGCGGCAAGCGCGCGCTGCGCAGCCTCGAACTGGAACGCCTGCACGTTCACGCGCGAGGCGAGCGCCGCGTTGTTCAGGCGGGTCGCGCCGAACACGTCGAAGGTATAGCGAACGTCGATCAGGCCCGCGAAAATCCCGTACTGCAACTGGTCGATGCCGAACTGCGGGATCGCGGGCTGCTGCTGGCGTTGCGCGATGCCGATGGCGTCGACGGTCGGCAGGAGCGAGCTGCCGATCTGGCCGCGCAACTGCTCGCGCGCCGCTTGCAGGTTGTGGTCGGCGGCGGCGAGATTCGGGCTGTGGGCAAGACCCTCGTTCACGAGCGCATCGAGCGCGTCGGAGCCGTAGAGCGTCCACCATTGCGGTACCGGTTGCGCGCCCGTGACGAACTGCTGGGCGACGCCCTGGGCGGCGACAGTCTGCGCCCGTTGCGCCTCGGTGCCGTAGTGCTCGGGCTGAGGCATGGCCGGCGGCTCGCCGGTCGGCCCCATCGCGCAGCCTGCGAGCGCGAGCGCGACGCATGCGGCGAGCGATCGCAGCGCAAGCACGGAACCTGTTGCGTGCGAACGCGCCGAGTTGTGCGCGCCCGACGCCGAAGTCAAAGAAGCCTTCTTCATGATGCCTGTTCCGGCGCGCTGCCGGTCTCGTCAGTCTCGCTGCTGCGCACGCGGAACGCGGCCGCGTAAGCCGCGGGCAGGAAGAACAGCGTAAGCACGGTCGCAATCGTGATGCCGCCCATCAGCGCCGTGGCCATCGGCCCGAAGAAGTTCGAGCGCAACAGCGGAATGAGCGCGAGCACGGCGGCCGCGGCGGTCAGCATGATCGGCCGGAAGCGGCGCACCGTTGCGCCCACCACGGCGTCGAAGCGTTTGTGTCCGGCGCGAATGTCCGTCTCGATCTGATCGACGAGAATCACCGAGTTGCGCATGATGATCCCGAACATGGCGATCACGCCGAGCATGGCCACGAAGCCGAACGGCTGCCGGAACACGAGCAGGGCGATCACCACGCCGATCAGACCGAGCGGTGCGGTCAGCACGACCATCAGCACGCGCGAGAGGCTTTGCAGCTGGATCATCAGCAGCGTGAGCACGGCAATGGCGAGCACCGGCAACTGCGCGAAGATCGACGCCTGGCCCTTCGCGCTTTCCTCGACGGAGCCGCCCACCTCGATGTGGTAGCCGGGTGGCAGCGCCGTTTTGACCGACTCCAGCTGCCGGTCGAGCGCATGCGTGACATCGATGCCTTGCGCGCCCGCGCGCACATCCGACTGCACGGTGATGGTGGGCTGCCGGTCGCGCGACCAGATCACGCCGTACTCCAGATCGTTGGCGAGATGCCCGAGCGCGCCGAGCGGCACCGGGCCGTTGGGAGTGGGCATGGCAAGCGTGAGGAGGCGCGCGGGGTCGACGCGTTCGGCTGCGGGCGAGCGCAGATCGACGCTGATGAGCTTGTCGCGCTCGCGATACTGAGTCACGGTGTAGCCCGAGTAGGTCATCTGCAGGAAGTTGGCGATGTCCTGCGACGAGACATTGAGCGCGCGCGCCTTTTGCTGGTCGATCTGGAAGTGCAGCGAGCGGCCCGCGGGCTCGTCCCAGTCGAAATTCACGTTGTCGGTGCGCGGATCGGCGCGCAGCGTCGCCGCCACCTTGTTGGCGATGTCGCGCACCGTCGGGATATCGTCACCGCTCACGCGGAACTGCACGGGGTAGCCGACGGGCGGCCCGTTTTCGAGGCGCGAGAGGCGGGTGCGGATAGCCGGGAACTGCTCGCGCAGCATCGGTTCGAGCCAGCTTGCGAGCTTCTCGCGGTCTTCGACCGACTTCGTCGTGATCACGAACTGCGCAAAATTGGGCTGCTGCAACTGCTGGTCGAGCGGCAGATAAAACCGCGGCGCGCCGGTGCCGACGAAGTCGATGAAATGGTCGATCTCGGGGCGGCCCTTGAGCGCCGCTTCGAGGCGCTTCGTTTGCCGCAGCGTCGCATCGATCGAGGCGCTTTCCGGCAGGCGCACGTCCACGAGCAGCTCGGGGCGATCGGAACTCGGAAAGAACTGTTGCGGCACGAGCTTGAAGCACGCGAGCGCGGCCACGAAAAGCGCGATGGTCAGGATGAGCACGATCGCATGGCGTTCGATGCACCAGCCGATCCAGCCGCGCAGGCGCCGATAGAAACGCGTGTCGTAGATCTCGTGCTCGTGGTCATCGCCATGGGCGGCATTCGTCGCGTTCGGATCGGGCTTGCGCTCGGGCAACAGCCGGTAGCCCAGCAGCGGAATCAGCACCACGGCCGCGAACCATGAGGCGATCAGCGCGATGGCGGACACCTGGAAGATCGAGCGCGTGTACTCGCCGGTGCTCGACCTCGCGAGCACGATGGGCAAGAAGCCCGCAACGGTGACGAGCGTGCCGGTGAGCATCGGGAACGCCGTGCTGGTGTACGCGAACGCGGCGGCGCGCGTGCGGTTCCAGCCCTGCGCGAGTTTCACGGCCATCATCTCGACGGAAATGATGGCGTCGTCCACGAGCAGGCCGAGCGCGAGCACGAGCGTGCCGAGCGAGACTTTGTGCAGGCCGATGCCGAAGAGGTACATCGCGAGCGAGGTGACGGCGAGCACGATCGGAATGGTGATCACGACCACCATGCCCGTGCGCACGCCGAGCGAGACGAGGCTCACGAGCAGCACGATGCCCACGGCTTCGGCCACGGCTTCGACGAAGTCGTCCACCGAGCGCGAGACGGCATCGGGCATGCTCGAGACTTCGACGAGCTTCAGGCCCGCTGGAAGTTGCGCGCGCAACTGCTCGACGCGCGCATCGAGCGCCTTGCCGAGGCGAATGACGTCGCCGCCTGGCTGCATCGTGAGGCCGATGCCGAGCACGGCCTGGTTCTGAATGCGCATCTGCGTGGCGAGCGGCTCGTCGTAGCCGCGCCGGATCGTCGCGATGTCGCCCAGGCGAAAGGTGCGGTCGTTCACGCGAATCAGCGTATCGGCGATCGCGCCCAGATCCTCATACTGGCCGCTCGGGCGCACGAACACGCGGTCGTCGGCGGTCGTGAGCGTGCCCGCGGCCGAAACGCTGTTCTGCGCGCCAATCACCTGGCCGAGCTGCGTGGGCGAGATGCCGAGGCGCGTCAATTGCGTGTTCGGAATCTCGATGTAGATGCGCTGCTGGGGATCGCCGAAATAATCGACCTTGCCCACATCGGGCACGCGCAGCAGTTGCTCGCGCAATTTGTCTGCGTAGTCGTGCAGTTGCGCGGGCGAGAAGCCGTCGCCTTCCAGCGCGTAGATGTTGGTGTAGACGTCGCCGAACTCGTCGTTGAAGAACGGCCCTTGCACGCCCTGCGGCAGCGTGTAGGCGATGTCGCCCACTTTCTTGCGCACCTGGTACCATGTCTCGCGCACTTCGCTCACGGGCGCGGAGTCCTTCATCGTGAAGAACACGAGCGATTCGCCTGGGCGAGAGTAGCTGCGCAGGAAGTCGATATAAGGCGTTTCCTGCAGCTTGCGGCCGATGCGCGTCGTCACCTGGTCCTCGACCTGGCGCGCGGTGGCGCCTGGCCAGAAGGTCTGGATCACCATCACGCGGAACGTGAAGGGCGGATCTTCCGACTGCGCAAGCCGCGTATAGGCGAGCGCGCCGAAGATCGTTGCCAGTGCAACGAGAAAAGTCACGAGCGCCCGATGCCGAAGCGCCCACGCTGAAAGGTTGAAGCGGCCCTCTTCGTGATCGGCGCCTGGACCCGAGCCTGTCACCTGGCTCATGACGCGAAGTCCTCGGGATGCAGCGGCGCGACCGGGCGCACCTGTTCGCCTGCGTGGACCGTGTGTACGCCTTGCAGCACGATGCGCTCGCCGTCGTGCAGCCCGCCCGTCACGCTGATGGTGCGCGCGTCGTAGCGCGCGACGCTCACGCGCCGCAGCTGCAGCACGTTGTCGGGCGCGTGGACGACCCAGATCGCAGGCGCTTCGCCGTCGTGAAAGAGTGCCGTGGCCGGCACCGTGAACACCGCGCTCGCGCTGGCCTCGCTCGGGGCCGCGAACGCCACGTTGGCGGTCATGCCCAGACGCACGTCGGCGTCGGCGTGTTCGAGCGTGAGCTTCGCGCGCCACGTGCGGCTTTGCGGGTCCGCCGCGGCGGCGAGTTCGCGCAGGCGGGCCGTGTAGTGGCGGCCGGGCAGGGCGCCGAGCGTGACCTGCGCGGTGTCGCCGGTATGCAGCGCGGCCACGGCGCGCTCGGGCAGGTCGCACACCACGTCGATGTCGCCCGTCCACGCGAGCTGGTAGACGGCCTGGCCGGCCTGCACGTTCTGGCCGGTATCGGCGTTTTCGGCGGTGATGACGCCGGCGTGGTCCGCGACGATCTGCGTGTAGCGCAACTGGTTCTTTGCCAGTGCGAGCTGCTGCTGCGCCTGGTCGCGCTGGGCCGCGGCCGATGCGTAGGCATCCTGCGTCTGTTCGAGCTGCGCGCGGGCGATGAGATTGGCCGCCGACTGGGCCGTGTCGCGATCGAGCTGTTGCTTCGCGAAGACGAGGCGATGCTGCGCAGCGTCGAACTGTGCCTGCGCGCTTGCCGCGTTTTTCTCGAAGTCAGCGGGATCGAGTTGCGCAAGCGTCTGGCCGGGTTTGACGCTGTCGCCAAGCCGCACGCTACGCTCGATGATCTTGCCGTTCACGCGAAACGAGAGCGGCGTGGCGTTGCGCGCCTCGATCTCGCCGGGGTAGACGGGGCTCACGCCGCCGCCGTCGGGGTGCACGACCATTGAGACGACCGGGCGCGGCTGCGGCGCCGCCTCGTTTTGCTTGCCGCACGCAGCCAGCGCGGCAACGCCGAGCACGAAAAGCACGCGTGCGCCATGCCGCCACAGCGCACTGAATTTACCGGTACCACTGCGCATCCTGCTCGATGCGCCACGACCGCGACGATTCACTTGGACCTCGCTTGGACCACAACATGCCTTGTACGCACGCAAACCCCAAAACCACCTGGCCGGTTGCGCCGCCGTTGAGTCGCGGGCGCGGCGCGGCTCGCGCCCCGACCCGGACTTGGGATGATGAGTCGGATTCTAATACAACCTTGTATCCGAGTGCGAAACTGAATCCGAGGAATGTTTCAGTGCTAGACTCGCGTCAATCCACGACACATCACGATGCCCCCAGCCATGAAGCGCATTCGACTCACCCGCGAGCAGAGCCGCGATCAGACGCGCGAGCGCTTGCTCGACGCCGCGCAGGCCACGTTCATGAAAAAAGGGTTCGTAGGCGCGAGCGTCGAGGACATTGCGCACGCGGCGGGATACACGCGCGGCGCGTTTTACTCGAACTTTTCGGGCAAGTCGGACCTGCTTGTGGAATTGCTGCGGCGCGATCACGAAGCCATGCAGACCGACTTGCGCGCCATCTTCGAGACCGAGCTCTCGCGTGAGCAGATGGAGGCGCGCGTGCTCGCCTATTACAGCCGCATGCCCCAAGACAACAAAGTTTTCCTGCTGTGGGTGGAAGCCAAGTTGCTGGCCGCGCGCGACGCACGCTTTCGCACGCGCTTTAACGCTTTCATGAAGGAGAAGCGCGAGAGTCTGGCCGTCTATATCGAGGAATTCGCGGCGCGCGTGGGTACGCCGGTGCCGCTCGATCCCGAGCTGCTCGCGGTTGGCCTGATCGGGCTGTGCGACGGGGTGCAGTTTCTCGCCACGGCCGATCCGCAGCATGTCACGCCGCCGGTCGTCGAAACCGTGTTGGGGACCTTTTTCGCGCGAGTCGTCTTCGGCCGAAGCGCGTGAGCCCGGCGCGCACGAAGCCCGCGACGCGCGCGATTCAGGCGCCGAGGCCAGGGCCGTAGTTGCTGCCGATCAGCCGCGTAACGGACGCGACGTCCTGATAATCCTGCTCGGGCATGCCGTCGAGGATGGCCAGCACCTCGTTGCTCGCGCCGGCCTCGCGCGCGGCGTTCACGAGTTCGTCCTTGTTGGCGGGCCAGCGCACTTCGCGCAGTACGTCGGCGAATTGCAGATCGATGGGTTCGTCGGGAATGCGAGAGGCAGGCATGCGTGGCGTCCTTTGCGCGGGCGGCCAGCGTGGGCGGTCCGCGTCGTCGTCTCGTTCGTTATGCGGAATTTGTTCAGATGATGTCCGCTTCGGGTTTGCGTTGCAGCGGGCAACGCTAGCGCGGCGCCTCAAGCATACACAATCGGCCTCGCACGCCTTCGCAGCGTGCGCAGGCGCTGCTCACTCGCCGCATGTTCGCAACCGGGGGGCCGGTCGGGCTCAGGTCTGTTCGTGCAGGTCCGGGCTTAGCGTTTTGTCGAGGCGGTGCGATTTGGGCAGCGTGAGGTATTCCCAGTGTTGCGGGCCGTTCGCGGTCACGGGCACGTTGGGAGCGGGCGGCGCCACGGGGGCGTCGTAGGCGTGGGACTGTCCACTTGCGAGCGGGATGTGCGCGCTGGCCTGGGCGACCGGTGATTCCTGCGCAGTGCGTACCGGAGCGGCGAAGCAAGACGCCGACAACAGCACGGTGGTCATCAGTGTCGAGGTTTTCATCGCTCGACCTCCTTTCTCATGCGGCCCATCGGTCGCAGCAAGCGCCGTACCGCGTCCGCCAGGTGTGGTGGCGGGGCAGGCGGCCGCGCCAGCCGGGGCGGCCAGGCGCGCCGCTACGCGAAGGGCACAACGAGTCGATCAACGGCTCATGTGCGCGAGGCGCATACGGAAATACCATAATGGCAGGAAATGCACCGGCGCGTCTCGAACGCGTGTGCTTTTTTGTGGGCGATGGCGTTACGCGGGATTAAAGCGTGGGCCGACGCAGCGCCTCGAAGCGCGCCCAGGGCCATGAGGGACGGTCGCGCATATAGCCGTTGAGCCAGTTCCACTGCGGGTGGCGCTGCATGAACGCCTGGGCGTCGAACGGGCGGCCGCACGGGTGACCCCAACGCGCCCAGAACGACAGATCGCGCGCCATTTCGCCGTCGACCACCTTGCCGTCGTTCGCGCCCCATGGGTTGAACGGCCCGTGGTCCGAGCCGCCGAAGCGCGCATCGTCGAGTTCGAGGTGCCCGCAGATCGTGCGAGAGCAGGGGTTGTCGCTGCGCTCGAGATAGACGTCGTGATGGTCGGCGATCATCGCCTTGGCGAGTTCGGCGTCGATCGCGCCGTGGTGCTCCTGGGCGAGCTGCATGAAGCGCAGGCGGCGCGCGCCGTTGTGGCGCACGTCGGTGTAGTCGTCGGCCTCGCCGGTGCATTCCTGGTTGCGGATCCTGAGGTCGGTGGCCGCGTTGAAGCCGCTGTAGAAGCCGTCTTTCGTGCTCTCGAAACCCGCGTGCTGCAGGCCCAGTTCGTAGCGCGCGATTTCGCCGGTCTTGGTGTCGCCGAGGAGCCAGCTGTTCACATAGCCTGCGTTGTTCGCCTGCGCGAACATCTCGCACCATTGCGCAATGCTCGACGCATACTGCGTCGCCCGGCGCGAGCGATAGAACTCGGGGGCGCCGTTCGCGCGATAGCCGACGAAGTTCGAGATGGTCGTCTCCGTCACCATGAGGCCCGCGCCGTTGATCCAGAAGTCGGTGAGGCTCGAGATGCAGCCGGGCAAGCCCTGCATGAGGATGCGGTGCCCCGAGTCGGGCACGATGTCGAACACGATATTGAAGGCGTCGCCGGCCGCGTAGCGGTCCCACGAGTTGTGCGCCATGACGATACGGCCGTCGCGCGTCGCGCTGCCCGTGGCAATGAAGGCGCTGCAGTGGTGGCCGCGCCGCCCGCGCCACGGGCGCACCGCCGGTTGCCCCTGGGGCGCTTGCTGCGCCGCCGCATGAACCGGCCACCAGCTCTGCAGCAGGTCCATGTAGCCATTCCAGGCGAGCACTTCGGCGAACTTGAGGCCCGCGCCGTCGGCGATGCCCTGGATTTCGTCGGCGAACTCGGTGTCGAGGCGCGGCGTGAACTGCGCAATCGCGGCGTTGATGAAGGTGTCGAAGTCCTCGCCCGTGTCCCATTTCGCGAGGTAGCGCGCGGTGTGGATCGCGTTGCGGATTTCGTTGGCGAGCAACTTGCCGTGCTGCTCGCCCCGGTCGTATGGCTCGCCCTGCAAGTGCACGAATATCCAGCCCGCGTGGTCGCGGCGTACGGCTTCGAGTGAGGGTTCGCTCATCTTCGCTCCGGTGATCCCCGCGTCGATTCTCGCGGCCTTGCGCACGCGCGTCGGTGCGCGGGCGCACAGCACGGGCCGCGTAGCGCCTGCTTTCTGAAACTGCCCTCTGAATTCTAGAAAATCCGCCGCGCTTTGCCACACGCGACACGCCACGCGCGAGACTTAGCGCTCGGCGTTCATGCGCTGATAGGCGTCGAGAAGCGAGGTCTTGTACACCACGCCCGCGAGCGTCGGCTCACGCGTGCTTTCGACCACGGGCAGGCGCTCGCCCTGGAACGACATGAAGTGCTGCAGGCCAACGGCGAGCGGCATGTCGGGCGTGAGCACGTCGAACGTCGGCTTCAGGTAGTCGCGGGCGTGCTTGTTCGAGGTGTCGCGATTTTGCAGCAGATCCGAAGTGATATCGGCCAGCGCGACTGCGCCGAGAAAGCGCCCCGTCTCGTCCGTCACGTAGAGGTACTTCACCGGATATTCGAGGAACACGCGCGTCATTTCCTGCACCGTCGCGCTCTCCAGCACGACGGTCTGCGCGGGGCGCACCAGCTCGCGCATCTGCGTCATGCGCAGGCGCATGCGCTCGGCTTCCTCGCGGTTGCGATGCAGCGTGATTTCGTACATCGATGCCTTGCCGATCGCGCGCGCGACGAAGTACGCGACCACGCACGAAAGCATGAGCGGCAGCACCACCTGGTAGCTCAGCGTCATTTCGAAGATCATCAGGATCGCCATGAGCGGCGCCTGGGTCGCGCCCGCGAGGAACGCGCCCATGCCGACCATCGCGTAGGCGTACGAGGCGGACGTGCCGTCGGGCCAGAGCGCGTGCATGCCCTGGCCGAACAGGCAGCCGAGCACGGCACCCATGAACAGCGTTGGCGTGAACACGCCGCCCACCGCGCCGGAGCCGACCGTCGCAGCCGTCGCGATGAGCTTGAAAACGAGCACCGTGGCGAGCGCGGTCCAGGTCCACGGCGAATGCAGGATGGAGTTCACGACGCTATAGCCGTTGCCCCACACCTCGGGCGTCCAGACGGAAAGGATACCGACCACGAGGCCGCCGAGCGCGAGCCTCACGGGCAGCGGCGCGTTGAGCCGGCCGAAGCCCTTTTTCGCGGTATCCATCATCATGAGGAACTGCGGCGCGAGCGCGCCGCACAAGAGGCCGAGCGCCACGAACAGCAGCACCTCGACGCCCGTTACCGCCGGAAACACCGGCATTTCATACGGCGGCTTGTAGCCCGCGAACTCACGCATCGTGATGTTGGCGACCACGGAGGAGACGACGATCGGCCCAAAGCTCTCCATGACGATGGAGCCGAGCACGATCTCGGTCACGAAGAACGCGCCCGCGATAGGCGCGTTGTACGCCGAGGTGATACCGGCCGCCGCGCCGCACGCGACGAGCAGGCGCAGGCGCGACGGATCGAAGTGCACCCAGCGGCCGATCAGCGAGGCGGCGAGGGCGGCGAGTTGCACCATCGGGCCCTCGCGGCCGATCGAGCCGCCGCTCGCGATCGTAAAGAGCGACGAGAGACTGCGCCAGATGCTCGTGCCGATGGGCATGACGCCGTCGCCGATCGCCACCGCCTCGATGTAGTCGGCGTGGATCGCCTTGCTGCCGTTGCTCGGTGCCTTGCGCCGCGCGAGCAGCAGCAGGCAGCCCGCGATAAAGCCGCCGACGGTTGGCATCCAGATGCGCCGGTGCCACGGCAGATGGCGCGCCATCTCGACGAGGCTGCCTTCGCTGCCCGTGAAAAACAATTGCACGTGCGCGATGCCTTCGCGAAAGATCACGGTCGCAAACGCGCCCGCAACGCCCACGATGACCGACCAGATCAGCATCGTGTGGGCGTCGGACAGGCGAAAGAGATCGCGGGCGCGAGTGCGCAGTTTCAGCAGGAATGACAGCACGGCGAGCGGGTCGGGTTACGGGTGAAAGAAAGCCGCGCGTGCGCAGAGCGCGACGTGCGGCAGGAAGCATAACGGGTGCGCGGCGGCAACTGCGCACCGCGTGCGCGAAACAGGGCGGCTGCGGTCACGTCCCTCGGCGCGCGCGCAATCAGCGCACGGCCCGGTCGAGTTCGGGGTAGTGCCGGAAGATGCCCGTTTCGTTGAACGGCAACCGCCGCTCCGAGGCAAGATAGGCGGCGATATTCGGTCGCTTCGCGACGGCGTCGTGCAGCGCGACGACATGCGGATAGTGATCCGCGAAATGCTTCGTCGCTTTTGGAAACGCGTAGCGCAGGCCCTCGACGATCTGAAACAGCGAAAGATCGACATAGGTGAGCGCGGTGCCCACCATGTGGCGCGGGCCGTCCGGATTCTGCGCGAGCACGCGCTCGAAATAGCGCATGAATTTCGGAATGCGATGCGCGATGAAATCCGCCGAGCGCGCCTTCGCGGCGTCCTTCTGGTCCTCGTAGTAAAGCGCGCTCGCGATGGGGTGATGCGTGTCGTGCGCCTCGGTCACGAGGTCCGCGATCGTGAGCTGCAGGCCGTTCGCGACGATGCGCAGGCCTTCGTCGCGCGGCGCGAGCTTGAGCTTCGGGCCGAGATAGAAAAGGATGTTGGCGGTTTGCGACACGATGAGGTCGCCGTCCTTGAGGAAGGGCGGCGCGAATGGCGGATACGGCTGCGCGCTTTCCAGCTCGCTCATCATCGCGCCGATGCCGAGGCCTTCTTTCTTCTCGCCGCGCGCGACATCCACGTAGGGCGCTTGCGCTTCTTCCAGCGCGAGCCGCACGAATTCGCCCCGGCCCTGCAAGCCGTCCCAGTAATAGAGCTCGTATGCCATCGGTCGTCCCCTTGCGTTCGTTGCCGTGCTCGCCTCGGCGCGCGCGGCGGCTGCCCACGCAACGGGCAGCAACGCACAGTATCGCTCGCAACCGTCGCGCCTGGTTCGCGCGTGGCGCGCACTCGCGAGATGGCGCAAAACGGCCGCGCGCAGAAACGCAAAAAGCCCCGCTGTAAGCGGGGCCGGTGGCCGGGCGCGCCGGCACACAGGGGAACGGGGCGGGGCGCGCGGCCCCTGGGCGCCGGATCATCCGAACAGGCGCTCCACGCCCCAGGTGATCGCAAGACCGCCGCCAACCAGCCACAGGTAGATGATGAAGCCGGCTGTCAACGCCCGCGGGCCGGCCTGGCGGATTTGCGAGACACGTGTCTCGATGCCGAGCGCCGTCATCGCCATGGTCAGCGCGAAGGTGTCGAGCGTGTTGACCGCATGGGTGGCCGTTTCGGGCAGTACGTGAAGCGAATTCACGATCACGAGCGCGAGGAAGCCGAGCGCGAACCAGGGCACCGCGAGCTTGCGTGCGCCGCCGTGGCTGGCATGGCCGTCGGCCAGCGCCTTGCTGCGCGCCGCACGGTTCAACCACACGCCGAGCACGAGCAGCACGGGTACGAGCAGCATCACGCGCGTCATCTTGACGATGGTGGCGATATGCGTGGCCTCCGGGCTCACGTTGCTCGCCGCGCCCACCACCTGGGCGACTTCGTGAATCGTGCCGCCGAAGAAAAGCCCGGCGCCGAGCGTGTCCAGATGCAGCCAGCCTGCCTTGTAGATCACCGGGTAGAGGAACATCGAAAGCGTGCCGAACAGCACGACGCTGCCCACTGCCATGGCGCTCTTGTGCGGCTTCGACTGCAGCGTGGATTCGAACGCGAGCACGGCGGCCGCGCCGCAGATCGCGCTGCCGGCCGCCGTGAGAATGGCGGTGTCGCGGTCGAGCTTGAGCAGCTTCATGCCGACCCAGGTGCCGATCACCAGCGTGCTCACGACGATCACGACCGACTCGACGAGCCCCGGCACACCGACCTGGGCGATCTCCTGCAGGCTCACGCGCAGCCCGAAGAACGCAACGGCAATGCGCAGCAGTTTGCGCGCGGAGAAGTTCACGCCGGCGGCCCAGCTTTCGGGCATGCCGTCGCGCAGCGCATTGCCGTAGATTGCGCCCGCGACGATGCCGACGATCAGCGGGCTCATGCCGAGCCCGGCGATGGCGGGCAGCGAAGCGATGCTGGTGACGGCCGCCGCGAACAGCGCGACGAACAGCACGCCGTTGAGCTGCCCGCGGGTGGACGGCAACGCGTGCGCAAGACTGGGAGTAGACATGACGGCCTCTCTACCGGATGCACCGGTCGAAAAATGGGGTAGCGAACAGGTCGCTATCGAATGGCCTAATCCTAAATTAGATATATCGATATGAAAAATCGTGATTTGTGAAGTAATATATAGGACAACACGATGGTTTTCCACGATGACCCCGGAACAACTGATAACTTTCGCGGCAGTCGCCGAGCATCTCAACATCAGCCGAGCTGCGCTGGCGCTGCA
This sequence comes from Paraburkholderia sp. J8-2, assembly GCF_905220195.1. Classification (NCBI taxonomy): domain Bacteria; kingdom Pseudomonadati; phylum Pseudomonadota; class Betaproteobacteria; order Burkholderiales; family Burkholderiaceae; genus Paraburkholderia; species Paraburkholderia sp. J8-2. The sequence goes on along the minus strand of NZ_CAJMZA010000004.1, from coordinate 42,963 downwards.
TTTGTCGCAGCCGGCCGTTTCGGGCCAGCTGCGGCTGCTGCAGGAGGAGATTGGCGAGCCGCTTTATCAGCGCGACGGCCGGGGCGTGCGCCTCACGCCTACGGGCGAGCAACTCGCGGGCTACGCGGCCCGCTTGCGCGACACCTGGCGCGACGCACTGACCTACCGCGACGCGTTGCGCGGGCTCGAGCGCGGCACGCTGCGCATCGGCGCGACCACCACGCCCGCGAGCTACCGGCTGCCGTATCTGGTGGCCCAATTTCATGGGCGCTATCCGCAGGTCAAGCTCGAAACGTCGAGCGGGAATACGACAGACGTCGTGGGCATGCTCGGGGCAGTCGACATCGCGCTGATCGAAGGGCCGGTGGGCGAGCAGTTGCCGCCGGATACGGCCGTGCATCCGTGGCTCGAGGACGAAATCGTCGCCATCGTGCCGCGCGCTCACGCGCTGGCGTCGCAGTCCGACACGCAAGGGGAGTCGGCCGCGCCGATGCCGGCCATTACGGTGGAAACGCTCGCGCAGTGGCCGCTCGTTTTGCGCGAGGATGGCTCGGGCGTGCGCCAGGTGGTCGAACGGGCGTTCGCGCGCGCGGGCGTGCCCATGCGCGTGGCGCTCGAGATCGCGGGCGTGGAGGGCGTGAAGGAAGCGGTGCGGGCGGGCATGGGCATCGGCTTCGTTTCGGCCATGTCGATGCGCCACGAGAACGGCGCGCTGCGGCAGATCAGCCTCGGCCCCGAACCGCTTGCGCGGCGCTTCTCGATTCTGGTGCCGCACGCGGGCGCGGCTTCGCGCGTCGCACAGCGCTTTCTGGAACTGTGTCTCGCGGACGTTCCCGGCGCGTAATTCACCAGACGCACCCGACCCAGGGCAATCCAGAATGGCGGCCTGAGCGGCTAGCGCGCACTATCCGCCCTAATCAACCGGCGCGCAGGCGCTTTTTTTCGGGCTGGATTTGGAACCGGTTCCAAGAAAAGCGAAGTGCGCGGTGGCAGGCAACAGGAAGAAGGCAATGGCGGAAGTAGCAATCGTGGCGAGCGCGTTCGGCGCGCAGGCAATCAGGCGTGACGGGCATGCGGCGTGGAGCAGGCCGGCGCGGCGCGCAGGCGCTCAGGCGTTCGAGGTGCGGCGCGAACTGATGCACGATGCCGACGTGCAGCCCGATGCGCTGCGCGCGCTCGGAACTGCACTTGCGAACGAAGGTTTGTGGCGCGTCTGGTCCACGCCGGACGCACTCTATGGCGACGATGGCGCGCTCGACGAGGCCGCGCTTTCCTCCGCGCTCGCAGCGGGCCGTGCGCTTGGCGCACGCTTCGTGAAGCTGCAGCTCGGCGGTTTCGCGGGCGAGGCTTGCGCGGCGCGCCTCGCGAGTCTGCTCGAAGAATTGGGGGCGTGCACTGGCGGAACTGACGACCGGGCGCAAGCGGGCCACGGTCCTCGCGTCGTCGTCGAGAACGGTCAGCTCGAGCAGGGCGGCAAGCTCGACCAGTTCATCAGCCTTTTCAATGCGTTGCGCGACGGCGGTGCACCGGGCGTGATCGGCATGACCTTCGACATCGGCAACTGGCAATGGCCGGGCGAGCCGCCTCTGCTTGCCGCCGCCGCGCTCGCGCCGTACGTCGAATACATCCATTGCAAGGCCGTGGTGGGCGAGGGCGCACGCCGCTTCGCCGCGGCGCCGGGCGACGACGACGCGGTGTGCCGCGCCGCGCTTGCATTGCTGCCGACACACGTGCCACGCGGCATCGAGTTTCCGTTCGACCCGGCTCGCGTGGAAGACGACGCCGCGCATTACGTCGAATGGCTCGCAGCCGCTTGAGCACACGCAGCCGGGCCGCAGACACCCCATACGATTCATCAGGAACGCATCTCATGACCGCAGCACTCGATGTCATCACCTACGGCGAAGCAATGGCGATGTTCGTCGCTACCGACCCGGGGCCGCTCGCCGAGGTCGCGCATTTTACGAAGCGCGCGGCGGGCGCGGAGCTCAATGTCGCGACCGGCCTCGCGCGCCTCGGCTTCAAGGTGGGCTGGATCAGCCGCGTGGGCGCCGATTCGTTCGGCCAGTTCGTGCGCGACGTGCTCGCGCACGAAGGCATCGACGCGCGCTGCGTGAGCACCGACACGCGCTTTCCGACCGGCTTCCAGCTCAAGTCGAAGAACGACGACGGCAGCGATCCGGCGGTCGAGTATTTCCGCCGCGGATCGGCTGCAAGCAAGCTCTCGGCTTGTGACTATCAGTCCGACTATGTGCTCGGCGCGCGTCATCTGCACCTGAGCGGCGTGGCGCCTGCGATCTCCTCGTCGTCGCGCGAACTGGCTTTCAAGCTTGCACACGAAATGCGGGCCGCGGGCCGCACGATCTCGTTCGATCCGAACCTGCGCCCGACGCTCTGGGGCTCGCAAGCCGAGATGGTCGGCACGCTCAACGAACTCGCGAGTTTTGCCGACTGGGTGCTGCCAGGCGTGGGCGAAGGCCGCGTGCTGACGGGCTCGGACGATCCTGAAGCCATCGCGCAGTTCTATCTTTCGCGCGGCGCGCGCGGCGTGATCGTGAAGCTTGGTGCAGAGGGCGCGTACTACGCCACGGCCGAAGGCGAGCAGGGCCGCGTCGCGGCGCAGCGCGTGGAGCGGGTGGTCGATACCGTGGGCGCCGGCGACGGCTTCGCCGTGGGGGTGGTAAGCGCGCTGCTCGAAGGGCGTGCGCTTGCTGCCGCGGTCGCTCGCGGCAACCGCATCGGCGCGCTGGCCGTGCAGGTGATCGGCGACTCGGAAGGCTTGCCGACGCGCGCGCAGCTCGACGCGCTAGAAGGTGCACGAGAGCAGGCGGGCGCCGCTGCCCCGACGGCTGTATAGCGGAATTAGCGCGGCACAAGTACGAACCCCGCAGCGCAACGCAAAGCGAATTCGCAGGCGCCGCGCCAAATGACATGAGACCAGAGGGCGGCACCACCCGGTACCAAGCCCCCCCGTTCAACTGGAGACACCGATGACCTCAACCTCGCTCGCACCGCGCCGCTGGTGGGCAATCATGCCGATCGTGTTCATCACGTACAGCCTGGCCTACCTTGACCGCGCCAACTACGGCTTCGCCTCGGCGGCGGGCATCAACCGCGATCTCGGTATCAGCCCGGGGCTCTCGTCGCTGATCGGCGCGCTGTTCTTCCTCGGCTATTTCTTCTTCCAGCTGCCGGGCGCCATGTATGCCGAGCGGCGCAGCGTGCGCACGCTCGTGTTCGCGAGCCTCGTGCTGTGGGGCGGCTGCGCGGCGCTCACGGGCGTCGTCACGAACATCCCGTCGCTCATGGCGATCCGCTTCGTGCTTGGCGTGGTCGAAGCGGCCGTGATGCCCGCCATGCTCATCTTCATCAGCAACTGGTTTACGAAGTCCGAGCGCTCGCGCGCCAACACGTTCCTGATTCTCGGCAACCCGGTCACGGTGCTGTGGATGTCGGTCGTCTCGGGCTATCTCGTGCATGCGTTCGGCTGGCGTCACATGTTCATCGCCGAAGGCGCGCCGGCTGTTTTGTGGGCCGTTTGCTGGTGGTTCCTCGTGCGCGACAAGCCCGCACAGGTGACCTGGCTCTCCGACGATGAAAAGCGCGCGCTCGACGCCGCGATGCGCGCCGAGCAGGCCGCCATCAAACCGGTGCGCAACTACGCCGAGGCGTTTCGTACGCCCGCCGTGATGCTGCTATCCGCGCAGTACTTCTGCTGGAGCATCGGCGTGTATGGCTTCGTGCTGTGGCTGCCTTCGATCGTGAAAAATGGCTCGGCGCTCGGCATGGTCGAAACGGGCTGGCTCTCCGCGGTGCCGTATCTTGCGGCGACCATCGCGATGCTCGCCGCCTCGTGGGCCTCGGACAAGCTCGACAATCGCCGCGCCTTCGTGTGGCCGTTCCTGCTGGTCGGCGCGCTCGCTTTTGCCGGCTCTTACGCGCTCGGCTCGACGCACTTCTGGATTTCCTACTCGCTGCTCGTCGTAGCCGGCGCGGCGATGTACGCGCCGTATGGCCCGTTCTTCGCGATCGTGCCGGAACTGCTGCCGAAGAACGTGGCCGGCGGCGCGATGGCGCTCATCAACAGCATGGGCGCGCTCGGCTCGTTCGTCGGCTCGTACGTGGTCGGCTATCTGAATGGCGCGACGGGCTCGCCTGCGGCATCCTATGCGTTCATGAGCGTGGCGCTCCTCGTTTCGGTGGGCCTCACGCTCGCCGTGAAGCCGCAGCGCGTCGCCGCCCGTGCTTATGTATCGCCGGCTCACGGTAAATAACCCTTCTTGTCCAGCGCACTTATGAAGCCGAAAATCGTTGTCTACAAAGCCGTGCCCGCCGATGTCGCCAACTACCTGCGCGAGCACGCCGACCTGATCGAAGTCGACGCCGACCAGCCCGGTGCACTCGCCGCCGCGCTAAAAGACGCCGACGGCGCGATCGGCGCGAGTGTGAAGATCACGCCTGCGATGCTGGAAGGCTCGCGCGTGAAGGCGCTCTCCACGATCTCCGTGGGCTACGATCAGTTCGACGTGCCCGATCTCACGAAGCGCGGCATCGTGCTGGCCCATACGCCCGACGTGCTGACTGAATCGACGGCCGATACCGTGTTCTCGCTCATCCTCGCGAGCGCGCGCCGCGTGGTCGAACTGGCCGACTGGGTGAAGGCGGGCCACTGGAAGGGCAGCATCGGCGCGCCGCAATTCGGCGTGGAAGTGCAGGGCAAAACGCTCGGTATCGTGGGGCTCGGGCGCATTGGCGGCGCCGTTGCGCGGCGCGCGGCGCTCGGCTTCAACATGAAGGTGCTCTACACGAACCGCAGTCCGAACGAGGCGGCCGAGCGCAACTATGGCGCCCGCCGTGTCGAACTCGACGAATTGCTCGCAAGCTCGGATTTCGTCTGTCTCCAGGTGCCGCTCACCGACGCCACGCGACACCTGATCGGCGCGGAGCAACTGCAGAAGATGAAGAAGAGCGCGATTCTGATCAACGCGTCGCGCGGTGCGACGGTGGACGAGCCAGCGCTGATCGCGGCGCTCGAAGCGGGCACGATTCACGGCGCGGGCCTCGACGTGTTCGAGCGCGAGCCGATCGATCCCGCGTCGCCTCTGCTGCGTATGCCGAACGTCGTGGCGCTGCCGCACATCGGCTCGGCCACGCACGAGACGCGTCACGCAATGGCGCGCTGCGCGGCGCAGAACCTCGTCGCGGCGCTCGCCGGCACGCTCGACGTGAACGTCGTCAACCGCGAAGTGCTCGCGCGATGAATATGGCTGCGGGCGGCGCGACGCGTTCGCACAACGGCGATGACGCGGAAAAGGACGCCGCGGCCACGGCGCCGCGCCGCGCGACCATCAGCGACGTGGCGCGTGAAGCGGGCACGGGCAAGACCAGCATTTCGCGCTATCTGAACGGCGAGCTGAGCGTGCTGTCGCCCGACCTGCGCGCGCGCATCGAAGCGGCGATCGAGCGGCTCGACTATCGCCCCAACCAGATGGCGCGTGGCCTCAAGCGCGGCCGCAACCGTCTGCTGGGCCTCTTGCTCGCCGATCTCGCCAATCCGTATTCGGTGGAGATCCTGCAGGGCGTGGAGGAGGCGTGTCACGCGCTCGGCTACATGCCGCTTATTTGCCACGCGGCGAACGAAATCGACATGGAGCGGCGCTATCTGCAACTGCTGACCACGTATCGCGTGGAAGGCGTGATCGTCAATGCACTCGGCGTGCGTGAATCGATGCTGAAGCCCGTGGCGAGCGGCGGCATTCCGGCCGTGCTGATCGACCGTACCGTCGACGGTCTCGATGCGGATATGGTCGGCCTCGACAATGCGGCAGCCGTGCGCCTTGGCACGGAGCATCTGCTAGCGCGCGGCTACGACGACATCGTGTTCGTCGTGCAGCCGTTCGAGCAGGTGAGTTCGCGGCGCGAGCGTGAAGCGGCGTTTCGCGAGTCGATGCAGGCGACGAAGGGCGCGGCGCGTGGCCTCACGCACGTGCTCGATCTGCACGACGAAGCGGCCGTGCAAGCCGCGCTCGCGGCGCTCGACGCCCATGTGGCCGAGGCGCTCGCGCGCGGGGCGCGCTGCGCGCTGTTCGCAGCCAACGCGCCGGTCGCGCTGCGCCTGGCCTTGCATCTGAAGGCGGCGCTTGGTGCGCAGTGGCAGCAGCGCGTGGCGCTAGTCTCCATCGACGATCCGGAGTGGGCCGAGCTTGCCGGCATCACCACGATCCGCCAGCCCACGCGCGAAATCGGCTATCGCGCCGTGGAGTTTCTGCACGAGCGCATCGAAGGCGCGGCGCCCAAGGCCCGCGCGGCGGCGTTCGAGGGCGAGCTGGTGGTGAGGGCTTCGACGCTCGGGTGACTGCGGCGCTATCCCCCCAGCACGTTTTGCGGGTTGAATGAGCGCTTCCACGGCACGATTCCCAGGCCTGCGCGCAGCCGGGCCTGCGCGCAGGCGCCAATATCTGCGATCATTCGGGCTGCGGCACGCGTACGTGCGTGCCGAACGTCATAAGGAAGCCCATGTCCGTAGCCCCGATCACGCTCGTCTGCCTTTCGCTCGCGACGCTGTTCGTCGCCGCCTTGCCCGTATCGCTCTATCGCCGGCTGCGCGCGCCATTCGCGCTCGACTGGCGCGATACGATCGCGGGCGTCGCCGTCTTCGCGTTCTTCGCGACCGTGATCGAGCGCGCCATTAACGACTACATGCTGCACGAGAACGCCGCCGCCGCGCAGGTGCTCGCCAATCCCGCGTTCTTCGTGCTGTACGGCGCGCTCATCGCGGGCGTGTGCGAGGAGGTCGGCCGCTATATCGCCATGCGCATCATCGCGCGCCGCGGCGCGCGCAAGCCCAATACCCCCGCGGACGGCGCGGCGTTCGGCTACGGCATCGGCCATGCGGGCGCGGAGGCGTGGTTCGTCGGCGTGCTCGTGCAACTGCAGTGGATCGTGTTTTCGGTGCTCGCCAATCGTGGCGATCTCGACGAGCATCTCTCCAACCTCACGATGGACTCGGTCTTGCGCGTGCATCTGATTCTCGCGAGCCTCTCTCCGCTTTTCGCGGGCGTGTTCGCGCTCGAGCGTACGGCCGCATTCGTATTTCAGATTGGGTTGTCGGTGCTGATGTGGCGCGGCGTGCGCGCGGGATGGCGGGGGATTCTGCCGCTCGCGATCTTGGCGCACGCGCTCATCGACGTGCCTGCGGCGATGTATCAGGCGCGTCTCGCGCCGCTCGTCGTCGTGGATGCTGTGTATGCGGTGGCGGCTCTCGTGGTCGCCGTCGTGCTTTTCAGAACGTGCCGCGCTGAGCGGCGCGTCGCGCGCGCGGCTTGAGGCCGCGCGTTTCACTCTCATTTTTCTGGCGTCAATGGAAGCCTATTTGTTTGAATGCGCGAGCCCCGATTTCGACGAACTCGCCCGCGTGATCGCCGACATCTTTCCCGAGCAGACGCGATTTGCCGAAGAGCCGAACGAGAACGGCGTGCCGCAACTGGTCGTGCACTGGGTGGCGATGCGCTTTGGCTCGAAGGCGCGCCGCATGGCGCTTACGGTCGCGATCGCGCCTGCAGCGCTCGCGCGCTATCGCGCGTTGCCGCCGCGGCTGCGCGGGCGTAGCTTCGCGGTATTGCGAGCCTATGTGGAGGCGACGATCGAATCGCTCGAGGAACAGCACGCGAAGGGCGAAGAGGTGCCGCACGAGGTAACGATCGCGCTGGACGAAGAGTTTGCGTAAAGGATGAAGAGGACGAAGACGCGACGACTTGGCGGCGAAGCGCGGGGCGCACTGCGCCCCGTTCAGCGTTGTCCTGAAGCTCAGCTGGCGAGCTTGTAGACCTTGGCGAAACGCGCGGCCTGCACAACGCCATAGTCGCCGGGCGCGTATTGCATGACCCAGTCGCCAGCCACGCCGCTCAGGCGATCGCCGCCGGCCGAACGCACGAGCGTAAACGGCTCGTCCATACGCCTGGCGAGCACCACGACCTGGTGGTTGCGATACGCGCCGGCTTCGCCGTGGGCGAGGGTGTCGCTCGCCGGCAGGTACTTCGCATCGAACCGGTCGCGAGATACGACCCAGCGATCGCCGGTCGAACCGGTGATGATGGCGTCGCCCGGGGCATAACGGTTCGGGCCTTCCAGGCTCATCAGTTCGCCGGCAGCGGCTGCGAACTCGACGCTCACGGTTTCGTCCTTGACTACGCGCTGTGCGGCAGGGTCGACGCGCAGGTCGAGTTGGGTCAGTTCAATCATGGCGGCAGCAGCGGACCTGCTTCACAAGAATCGGGTTCCAAAGAAACGACGGCCGGGCGAAACTGCCCGGCCGTCGCGCGGTCCGCAAGGGTACCCTGGATCGCGCCGCCGCGCACGCCTTGGAGCGTGGCCCGTTCGACGGGTGCCCTTACTGTGCCTTTTTGCGGGACGCGGCGTTACTGCGCGGCCGGCGTGCTGGCCGCTTCGCCCTCGCCTGGCGCTGCTTCCGCGGACGGCTTCGCCTTACCCTTGTGCTTCGGCTTCATCGGCTTGCCCGACGGGCCATGCTCGCTGCCGTGGCGGAAGGTCTGGTCGGCGAGCTTCTTTTGCTCGGGCGAGAGGCTCGTGTAAAGCGGCTCGAACGCCGTGACGAGCTTTTGCATGTCGTCGGCGTGGGCCTGCGAGATTTGCGCGTACTGCTTCATGTCATCTAGCGCGTTGCGCGTGCTCTCGCCCTCCATGCGCTGCTTGTAGAGGCCGGCCATGGTCTGGCCGTTGCTGCGCATGACATCGGCGAACGTCTTCCATTGCGGCTCTTGCTCGGGCGTGATCTTGAGCTGCGTATGCAGCCACGTGATGCGCTCCTCGACACGCTGCTGATGCTGCGCGGCGCGCACGTCGGCGCTCGATGCGGCCGAGGCTGCGGCGGCCGGAGCGGCGCTTTGTGCAAATGCGCCGCTCATCGAGAGCGTGGCGGCAAGGATGACGAAAGCTTTCTTCATTGTGACTCCTTGAATCATTTCGTAGCGGGTAGCACGGCCAGATCGGCTGCAGCCGTTATTAGTACCACGTTCTCGCTACACGACGGCCCGGCTGCGACACTTGCTTACAAACGAAACGCGTGGAAATACCCGTCGCGCATGGCTTGCACGCCGCGACCGCCGCTCGGCCGGCGAGCCGCGCGCGATAATGACGCCGTTCAGACCTCTCGAAGAGACCACCGCCCGATGAGACCTCCGCGCCTCGATCAACTCGACGACCTAGACCGCAGCCTCGTTGCGCTGCTGCAGGAAAACGCGCGCGAAAGCGTCGCGAATCTCGCACGGCGCCTGGGCGTCGCGCGCACCACGGTGCTTGCACGCATCGAGCGTCTCGAGCGCACGCAGGTGATCGCCGGCTACGGCGTGCGTCTCGGCCAGGACGTGCTCGACGCGAGCTTGCAGGCGTGGGTCGGGCTCATCATCGCGCCGCGCCACGGGCCCGATGTGCAAAAGCGCCTCGGCAAGATGCCCGAAGTGCAGTTGCTGTGCGCCGTGAGCGGCGAGTACGACTACGTGGCGTGGCTGCGCGCCGATTCGCCCGACCGCCTCAACGACTTGCTCGATCAGATCGGCGGCATCCCGGGCGTGGAGCGCACGACCACCTCCATCGTGCTCGCACGCAAGGTCGATCGCGGCTCCGTGACGGGCTGAGTGACGGGCGAAATGCGGACCAAACGGGAGGCTGGACGACGGGGTTTGCCGCATCGAAATTGACCGTTTTCGTCATTTCGACGAAATGTATCGTCATAATGACGAAAACCACGGTCTAAACGCATCGTTTTGTGTCTATGAACCGTTTTTGTCTCTCCCTAGACTGTGTTTGAGCGGGCGCTGCCCATCCCCAAGCATAGAAAACCAAAGGAGATGACACATGAAAGTTGCGATTGCAGGCGCCGGCCTGATCGGCCACACCATTGCCCACATGCTGCGCGAGAGCGGCGACTACGAAGTGGCTGCCTTCGACCGCGATGCGAAGGCGCTCGAACCGCTCGCGGCGCAGGGCATTCCCACCGCGCGTGTCGATTCCGGTGACGCTGCCGCGCTGCGCGGCGCGCTCGAAGGCTACGACGTGCTCATCAACGCGCTGCCGTATTACCTGGCGGTGAACGTCGCCTCGGCGGCCAAGGGCGCGGGCGTCCATTACTTCGATCTGACCGAGGACGTGCGCGCGACCCACGCGATCCGCGCGCTGGCCGAGGGCTCGGATCATGTCTTCATGCCGCAATGCGGTCTCGCGCCCGGCTTCATCGGCATTGCGGCGCATGCGCTCGCGAGCCGCTTCACCGAGATCCGCGACGTCAAGATGCGCGTGGGCGCGCTGCCGCAGTTCCCCACCAACGCGCTCAAGTACAACCTCACCTGGAGCGTGGACGGCCTCATCAACGAGTATTGCCAGCCGTGCGAAGCGATCCGCGATAGCCGCACGCAGTGGGTGCAGCCGCTCGAAGGCCTCGAGCATTTCTCGCTCGACGGCGTGGAATACGAAGCCTTCAATACCTCCGGCGGTTTGGGCACGCTTTGCGAAACGCTTTCGGGCAAGGTTGAATCGCTCGACTACAAGTCGGTACGCTATCCGGGGCATCGCGCACTCATGCAGTTCCTGCTCGAAGACCTGCGTCTTTCGAGCGACCGCGACACGCTCAAGTCCATCATGCGGCGCTCGGTGCCCGCCACGGAGCAGGATGTCGTGCTCATCTTCATGACCGTGACCGGCATGCGCGACGGCAAGCTCGTTCAGGAAGTGTTCACGCGCAAGATCTTCGCGAAGACGGTGTGCGGCGTGCCCATGAGCGCGATCCAGATCACCACGGCCGGCGCCATGTGTGCGGTGCTCGACCTGTTCCGCGAGCAGCGTCTGCCGCAAGCCGGGTTCGTGCGCCAGGAGCAGGTGTCGCTTCAGCAGTTCCTTGCGAACCGCTTTGGTCAGGTGTACGAAGGCGCGACGCTCGACAGCCGCGCAAAGGTGGCGGCCTGACGTTTCAGGTCGATGCCGTTGCCGACACGATGCGCTGGAGCAGCGCGTCGTAGTCGGCCGCGGCGGGCGCGGTGTTGTCGAAAAGGAGAAGGCCGTCGAGTTGCGCGCCCGACGGCATGAAACGCCGCTGCCGGTATTCGTCCCAATGAGCAAGCTTGTAGGCATCGATGGGATGGGCGCGCGCGACGATGCGCGCGTGCGCCGTTTCCTCGCTCGTATGCACCCACACCACGGTGAGCCCCACATCCGGACCGACGCCAAGCCACGCGCGGTCGAACAGCTTGCGCTCGCGCACTTCGCGCGACAGCGGGCCGACCAGGAGCGCATTCACGCCAAGCTCGAGGTTTTCGCGGGCGGTGTCGATGAGCCCCCGGTACTCGGGTTCGCGAAAACGCTGCAGGAAGAGCGGGCTGTCGCGATCGTTCGGGTCGTGCGTGAGCGCACCCATCGCGGCGGCGCTATAGCCGCCGTAGAGCGTGTCTTTGTCCAGCAGGCAGAAGGGTTCACCAGTCTCGCGAGCGAGCGGGGCGAACAGCCGTTTGGCGAGCGATGTTTTGCCGGCGCCGGCGTGGCCACAGAAGAACACCAGTCTTGTCACGGGCGGCGTGCCTCGCCGCGTGTAGTGCCGGCGTCTGCCGGCGGGGTCTTTTCCGGGCCGTCCTGTTCGGAGCCGTGCCCGTTCAGGAATCTACCGTTGGCGTCGAGCCACATCACGTTGATGATGCCAAAGCCGAGCGCAACGCCAATGCCGAGGATCCACGAGAAGTACCACATGGTCGCTGCCTCCTCTTTGTGCAGGTTGCGAGCGCTGCCGCGCATTCCCCGAAGCATATAACATCGATGATCGATCTGGCGCCCGTACGTATATGATGAGCGCGAACCAGAAGCCTCGCCTCGTAAAACAAGGGGAAAGCGCCTATGCCGCTGATACCGCCGCGCAGGTCGATTGCGAGCATCGCCGCCACCGGCGCTTTGGTAACCGCTTTGGTAACCGCGTTAGTAACCGCGTTAGTAACCGTGTTCGCGCTCGGCGGCTGCGCCGAGGAGCCGGCGCCGCCTGTGCCATTCAAGCCCGTGCCGGCCGAGCGCATTCTGAAGCCGGGCTACACCGAGCCCGGCGAGGGCCTCGTGGCCGTGGACGTGCGCCGCGAGCGCACCCGCAACGTCATCGTCAAATTCCGCGATGCGCCCGTCTACATCGACGGCGAGCGCGTCACCGACCTGATGGACGGCGAGCACGTCACGCTCTACCTGAAACCGGGCGTGCACCGCATTGCCGTGACGACGCAGTTCGATCCCGTGATCGAGCTGCGCTTCCTCGTGGACCCGCGGTACACCAACCGCGCGAGCGTCACATTCGACAAGAATGACCGCATCGGCATCCGCCGCGTCGCGCAGTAGGCCGGGCGCCTCCCGCCAGTTCGCCACCGCCGCCGCACCGCGGGCACGGGCAGTGCTGTCACGCGGCAGTTCGGCGCGCGAAACGGGCGCTAGCCACAGACGAGCCGCTCGGGAACCTCGTCCAGACGCCGCCGGTCAACGGAACGCCTTACACTTGGCAACCGGTGCAACTCGAAGCGGCGCGGGCGCGACCCGCCGCGCGGAAGAAAAGAAACATGCTAATCAACTGCGTCGCGTATCAAGGCGGCAAAAAACTGGCCGACGTCTCCGTCGAGGCCATCAGCGACTATCTGGCGAAGCCCGAGTGTTTCGTGTGGGTCGCGCTCAAGGACCCCGACGCGGGCGAAATGGCGGCGATGAAGGAGGAGTTCGGCCTCCATGCGCTCGCCATCGAAGACGTGATGAACGGCAACCAGCGGCCAAAGATCGAGGAATACGGCGACACGCTCTTTTGCGTGCTCCACACGCTCGAGCTCGACGACGACGGCGAAGTCATCACCGGCCAGGTGAACGTATTCGCCGGCCCCAATTTCGTGCTCTCGGTGCGCCACCGCGCGCAGCAGGGCTTCACCGATGTGCGCGCGCGCTGCGAGCGCGAGCCCGACCTGCTGCGCGAAGGCTCGGGCTTCGTGCTCTACGCGCTCATGGACAGCGTGGTCGACCGCTACGCGCCGGTGCTCGAAAGGCTCGCTGCCGAAATCGAGGAACTGGAGGACCGTATCTTCGAGAAGCACGATCTCGCGGGCTCGCGGGCGATCATCGAAGATCTCTATTCGCTCAAGCGCCGCCTCGTGATCCTCGCGCATCACGTCACGCCGCTCGTCGATGCCGTCGGCAAGCTCGTGGGCGGCCGCATCCCGCAAATCTGCGCGGGCATGCAAGCGTATTACCGCGACGTGTACGACCACCTCGTGCGCGTGTCGAACATGATCGACGCGCGCCGCGAAATGATCGTCACGGCCATCCAGGTGAACCTCGGCATGATCTCGCTCGCGGAAAACGAAGTCACGAAGCGGCTCGGCTCGTTCGCCGCGCTGTTCGCGGTGCCGACAATGATTGCGGGTATCTATGGGATGAACTTCGAGCATATTCCCGAGCTACATTTCAGGTTCGGCTACCAGATCTGTCTCGGCGCCATGCTCGTGCTCGACATCTTCCTGTTTTTCCTGTTTCGCCGCATTAACTGGCTCTAAGGTCGGGCGGGTGAGCTTCGGGTTGCTGCGCTGCCGCATCGATACCCGGGGCGGGTGCCTCAGTTTGGCACCCGAGTGGCGCCTGAGTTGACATCGTTCAGCGCCTGCGCCGAGAATGGGCCGGCAGAAAACGTTTGCGCATAACCAGAAAGCAGGGCCCAGCCGGGCCCGACAAACCGGAGACTCCCTGAAATGAACTCCCGCATTCGCCGCCGCATCCTCCTCGCCGCCAGCGCGCTCGCCACCACCGCCGTGACAGGCGCCTTGCCGCTCGCCGCGCGCGCGCAGGCGCCTCACAAGCCGAAGGTCGCGCTCGTCATGAAGTCGCTCGCCAACGAGTTCTTCCTCACCATGGAGACCGGCGCGAAGGAGTACCAGAAGCACAACGCCTCCGAGTTCGATCTCATCACCAACGGCATCAAGAACGAGACCGACACCGCCGCGCAAATCCAGATCGTCGAGCAGATGATCGTCTCGAAGGTCGACGCCATCGTGCTTGCGCCCGCCGACTCCAAGGCGCTCGTGCCCGTCGTGAAGAAGGCCGTGGACGCGGGCATCATCGTCGTGAACATCGACAACAAGCTCGACGCCGACGTGCTCAAGTCCAAGGACCTGAACGTGCCGTTCGTCGGGCCGGACAACCGCAAGGGCGCGCGCCTCGTGGGCGACTACCTCGCCAAGCGCCTGAAGTCGGGCGACCAGGTGGGCATCGTCGAAGGCGTTTCCACGACGACCAACGCGCAGCAGCGCACCGCGGGCTTCAAGGACGCGATGGACGCCGTGGGCGCGAAGATCGTCTCGACGCAGTCGGGCGAGTGGGAGATCGACAAGGGCAACGCCGTGGCCTCCGCCATGCTCAACGAATACCCTGACATCAAGGCGCTGCTGTGCGGCAACGACAACATGGCCATCGGCGCCGTGTCGGCCGTGCGCGCGGCGGGCAAGCAGGGCAAGGTGTACGTGGTCGGCTACGACAACATCGACGCCATCAAGCCGATGCTCAAGGACGGCCGCGTGCTCGCCACCGCCGACCAGTACGCGGCCAAGCAGGCCGTGTTCGGCATCGACACCGCCTTGAAGGCGCTCAAGGAGCACAAGAAGCAGTCGGATCTGTCGGGCATCGTCGAAACGCCCGTGGTGCTCGTCACGAAGTAGGCTGCGCGACGCCTGCCGTGGCCGGCGAGGGCGCCGATGTGCGCCGCCACGGCGGTATTTGTTCACCGAACTCAATAAACGCTCAAGAATCTCGCCGGGCGGCCGTTATTTGTACCGGGATGGCCGCATGGGCGGCCGTCTTCCGCCGGGTCGCGAATCGCTGCCCGGCGCGCCGTCCGATGACGCTCTACCGGAGCGCCACGGCGGCGCGGACCCGCAGTATCCGGGCGGCGCTCCCTACCGGTTGAACCCGGCGGCGCGGCTCGCGACTACAGGATCGTGATGGATGCAAATGTCCCCGACGTAGCGTCACCTGCGCCCGCCGTGCTTTCGGTCACGGGCGTCGGGAAGACCTACGAGCAGCCGGTGCTCGCCGACGTCAGCCTCGCGCTGCACGCCGGCGAAGTGCTTGCGCTCACGGGGGAAAACGGCGCGGGCAAGAGCACGCTCTCGAAGATCGTGAGCGGACTGACGGCGCCGAGTGCGGGCAGCATGACGCTGATGGGCCGGCCCTACGCCCCGGCGAGCCGCCGCGAAGCCGAGGCGCTCGGCGTGCGCATGGTCATGCAGGAGCTGAACCTGCTGCCCACGCTCACCGTCGCGGAGAATCTTTTTCTGGACCGCCTGCCGCAGTCGGGGCCGCTGCGGTTCGGCTGGATCGACCGCAAGCGGCTGCGTGACGATGCGCGGGCCGCGATGGCGCAGGTCGGGCTCGAGGCGATCGATCCCGACACGCCGGTGGGGGAGCTTGGCATCGGGCATCAGCAGCTCGTGGAGATCGCGCGCAACCTGATCGGCAGCGCCGATGGTGCCAGTGGTGCCGATGGTGCTCATCGCAGCGACATGCGCGTGCTGATCCTCGACGAGCCCACGGCCATGCTCACGGCTCGCGAAGTCGAGCTGCTGTTCGAGCAGATCGCACGGCTGAAGGCGCGCGGCGTGGCGCTGGTCTACATCTCGCACCGGCTCGAAGAACTCGAGCGCATTGCACAGCGCGTCGCGGTACTGCGCGACGGCAAGCTCGTGCGCGTGGACGCCATGGCGAACCTCACGCCGGAGCGCATCGTCGCGCTGATGGTGGGCCGCGAGCTTGGCGAGCGCATCGATCTGGGGCAGCGGCGCATCGGTGCGCCGCTTTTGAAGGTTGAAGGGCTCACGCGTGCGAAGGCTGTGCGCGACGTATCGTTCGAGGTGCGCGCAGGCGAGATTTTCGGCGTTTCGGGGTTGATCGGCGCTGGCAGGACGGAGCTGATGCGGCTCATCTACGGCGCTGACCGCATGGAGCGCGGCACGGTGGCGCTGGCGCCCACGCCGGGCGCGACGCCCGCTCCGGTGCAGATCGCTTCGCCCGCCGACGCGGTACGGCTTGGCATCGCGCTCATCACCGAGGACCGCAAGGGCGAAGGGCTGCTGTTGCCGCAGCCGCTCGCCGCGAACGTGACGCTTGGCAACGTGGGCGCCGTGTCGCGCTACGGCGTCGTGGACGCGGCGCGCGAGAACACGCTCGCGCGCACACAGATCGACGCGCTACGCATCCGCACGTCCGGGCCGGCACAGCCGGTGGGCGAGCTTTCGGGCGGCAACCAGCAGAAGGTCGTGATCGGCCGCTGGCTCGCGCGCGACATCACGCAGTCGATGCGCGTCGTGCTGTTCGACGAGCCTACGCGCGGGATCGACGTCGGTGCGAAGTTCGACATCTACGCGCTGATGGGCGCGCTCGCGCGCGAAGGCCGCGCGCTCGTGGTGGTGTCGAGCGACCTGCGCGAGCTGATGCTGATCTGCGACCGCATCGGCGTGATGTCGGCGGGGAAGATGACGGCGATCTACGGCCGCGATGAATGGAGTCAGGACAAGTTGCTGGCCGCCGCCTTCGCGGGACTGCGCGCCGAGGATGCGCTCGTTGCCGACGCGGCGGATCTGCCCGACATGGGTGATGTGCCGCCACACGCAGGAACGCGCAAGCTGCAGGAACGAAACGACGACCCACGAGGGAGCGCTTCATGACGAACGACCCGTTGCGCGGGCAACCGTCGCCTCAGCGCGACGAAAACGTCGGGGGAACCCGTTCGGCCAAAATCGCGCCGGCCGCCGCGCCTGAGTCGGCGCCGCATGCGGTGCAGGCGAGCGGCAAGCCCGCGGGTACGCGCTTTGGCTTTTCGAACTACCTGGGCCTCGCGCTCGCGCTGATCGCGATGGTCGTATTGTTCTCGCTGTTGAGTTCGCACTTCCTCACGTACGATACGTTCAGCACGATCGCGAACCAGATTCCCGATCTCGTGGTGATGGCCGTGGGCATGACCTTCGTGCTGATCATCGCGGGCATCGATCTTTCGGTGGGCTCGGTGCTCGCGCTCGGCGCTTCGGTGGTGAGCGTGGCGTCGCTCAAGTGGGGTTGGGGCGCGCTGCCGGCGGCGCTGCTCGGGCTGGTCGCCGCGGCGGCTACGGGCACGCTCACCGGCGCGGTGACGGTGGGCTGGCGCATCCCGTCGTTCATCGTCTCGCTCGGCGTGCTCGAGGCGGCGCGCGGGCTGGCGTATCAGATGACGAATTCGCGCACGGCGTATATCGGCGACGCGTTCGACTTTCTCTCGAACCCGATCGCATTCGGCATTTCGCCGGCGTTCCTGATCGCGGTGGCGGTGATGGTGATCGCGCAACTGACGCTGACGCGCACGGTGTTCGGACGCTATCTGATTGGTATCGGTACCAACGAGGAAGCGGTGCGCCTCGCGGGTGTCGATCCGCGGCCGTACAAGGTGATCGTGTTCGCGTTGATGGGCGCGCTTTCGGGCCTCGCGGCGCTCTTTCAGATCTCGCGCCTCGAAGCCGCCGATCCGAACGCGGGTGTCGGGCTGGAGCTGCAGGTGATCGCGGCGGTGGTGATCGGCGGGACGAGTCTGATGGGCGGGCGCGGCTCGGTCATAAGCACGTTCTTCGGCGTGCTGATCATCTCGGTGCTGGCCGCGGGGCTCGCGCAGATCGGCGCGAACGAGCCCACCAAGCGCATCATCACCGGCGCGGTGATCGTGGTGGCGGTCGTGCTCGACACGTACCGCAGCAGGCGAAGTCGTAGAAGCAGGACATAACAAATTTTTCGAGGGCGCGGTCCGCAACGCAGCGCGGGCCGTCGGGAATGACCGGGCAAGCGTCGCCAGACCATACCAACAACGGGCGCGCAGAGAGCCGGCAGCAACAGGCAGCGAAAAAGCAGGAGCAACATAAAGATGGCGACGATCAAGGATGTGGCCGCCGTGGCGGGGGTATCTTTCACGACGGTGTCGCATGTGGTGAACAATTCGCGTCCGGTGTCGGCGGACGTGCGGGCCAAGGTCGAGCGCGCGATCCGCGACCTGAACTACGTGCCGTCGGCGGTGGCTCGCTCGCTCAAGGCGCGCGCCACGGCGACCGTGGGGCTGCTCGTGCCGAACGGCACGAACCCATACTTCGCCGAGCTAGCGCGCGGCGTTGAGGACGCCTGCGCGCGCAAGGGCTACTGCGTGTTCTTCTGCAACTCCGACGACGACCCGGACAAGCAGCGCAGCTATCTGCGCGTGCTGCAGGAAAAGCGCATCGACGGCCTCATCGTCGCCTCGGCCGGTGACGACGCCGTGCTCGCTTCGACGCTCGCCGACACCCGCGAGCCAATCGTCGTCATCGACCGCAACATCGAGGGGCTCGACGCCGATCTCGTGCAGATCGACCACGAGCGCGGCGCCTGGATCGCCACGCGCCATCTGCTCGAACTCGGGCACTCGCGCATCGGCTGCATCACCGGGCCGGTCACGACTGCGGTAAGCGCGATGCGCATGCACGGCTTCTTGCGCGCCATGTCGGAGCGCGGCGTGGAGATCGCGCCCGGTGCGATCGTCGAAGCTGACTTTTCCGGTGCGGGCGGCTACCGCGCGGCGGCACAACTGTTCGACAGCGTGCGGCCGACCGCGATCTTCGCCGGCAACGACATGATGGGCATCGGCGCCCTGCGCGCGGCCGCCGAGCGCGGGTTGCGCGTGCCGGGCGACTGTTCGATCATCGGCTTCGACGATATCGAGCTTGGCAACTTCACGTGGCCCGCGCTTTCGACCGTCGGACAGCCGGCGCGCGCGCTCGGCGACATGGCGGCGCTCACGCTGATCGAGCGCATTGCGAGCACGCGCGAGGAAGGCGCGACGGCGCGCCGCCGCGTGATGCCGCCCACGCTCTTCGCCCGCGAATCGACGGGGCCCTGGGTCGGCGCAGAGGAATACGCGCCGCTCGCGGCCTGAGGCAGGGCAGCCGCACCCAAGGCGCGCAAGCCGCCATCAAGGAGGCATCGTGACGACTGACGCAGCAAAGCCGGCCGGCGCGCGCGCTCGCGTGGCCGTGGTCGGCAGCCTGAACATGGATCTCGTCGCGCGTGCGCCGCGTCTGCCGGCTCCCGGCGAGACGCTCGCGGGCAGTGCGTTTGCGCAGGTCGCGGGCGGCAAGGGCGGCAATCAGGCGGTGGCCGCGGCGCGCCTCGGCGCCCAGGTGGCCATGGTCGGGCGCGTAGGCGCCGACAGCAACGGCGAAGTCCTGCGCGCGGGCCTGGCGGCGGAGGGGATCGACTGCGGCGCGCTCGAAACGTCGCCTGGTGCGCCAACCGGCGTGGCGCTGATCACGGTCGACGACGCGAGCCAGAACGCCATCGTCATCGTGGCGGGCAGCAACGGCGAAGTCACGCCAGAGACGATCGCGCGACACGAGGCCGTGCTCGCGCAGGCCGACGTCGTGGTCTGCCAGCTCGAAACGCCCCCGGACGCCGTGGCGGCCGCGCTCGCCGCCGCACGTCGGCTCGGCAAGATCACCATCCTCAATCCAGCGCCCGCTACGGGGCCGCTGCCCGCGCAGTGGCTTGCGCTCATCGACTACCTCGTGCCGAACGAACTGGAGGCCACGGCGCTCACCGGCTTGCCCGCGAGCACCCCCGAAGCCGCCGCGCGCGCGGCGTCGGCGCTGCACGAGGCGGGCGCGCGCAACGTGCTGGTGACGCTCGGGGCGCAGGGCGTATGCGCGCTGCTAGAAGGCGCGGCGCCAGTTCATCTGCCCGCGCCGCGCGTAGATGCCGTCGATACGACGGCGGCCGGCGACACCTTCATCGGTGCATTGGCCGCGCGCCTCGCCGCAGGCGAAGCTGCGCTCGAAGCCGTTGCGTTCGCATTGCGCGCGGCGTCGGTTTCCGTCACGCGCGCGGGCGCACAACCCTCCATTCCGACGCTCGCCGAACTCGCCGGCTGAGCGAGTTTGCGCGTCTGGCAGACCTGGCCGGACCTAGCGCCGGCTATTCGCGCTGCGCATGAATGGTTTTCACTAATACTTCATACGATATACAGATTTCAAGACCATGAAATCCCGTGCCGTAAACGCTTGTTAGAGGAGCAACTCTATGTCGGGCGCTGGGCCCGATCACACTACAAGCATTGGGGGAGTCATGGGCAAGGGCATCAGTATCAAGGCGCGCATTGGCATCACAATGGGTTTTCTGGCGACGTTGATCGTCGTGATCAGCGCGGTCGGATTGCTCGGTCTCACGCGTTCGAACGACGCGTATCGCGAGACCTTCACCGACCAGATGCCCAGTTCGCATGCGGTCAACCTGGCTGAGATCTATGCGGCGCGCGAGCGGCTCGCACTCGACCGGGCCGCCTTCGAACTGGGTACGCCGGACGCCGCCGCGACGATCGAGCGGGCGCGTATGCTGCGCGGCATGTCGGACGACTACTGGAAGAAGTACATGGCCTTGCCGCGCGTCGGCGAGGAAGCGCGCCTCGCTCAGGACGTCGCCGCCCGGCGCGAAGCCCTGCACCAGATTGCGGACCAGTTCTCGACCACGGTCCAGTCGGGTGACCAGGCGAAAGTCACGGCGGGCGCCAAAGCGCTCAAGGAAGCCTACGACGGGCTCTCGAAGGCCGACGCCGTGCTCGACAAGTTCCAGATGACGCAGGCGCAACTGGGTTTCGACGACGCCCAGGCCGCGTTCTCGCAACTGCGCATTGCGTGCATTGCCGCGCTGCTGGTGGGCATCGGCGCTGCCGCTTATTCATTCTTCTCGCTGCGCCGCGCCATTGCCGAGCCGCTCGGCGAAGCGCTCGGCGCCTTCCATGCGATCGCCGCGGGCGACCTGCGCCGGCCCGTGGTCGTGCGCCGCAACGACGAAATGGGCGAACTGCTCGGCGGCGTCGCGCAGATGCAGCGCAGCCTCACCGAAACGGTGCGCTCGGTGCGCTCGGGCACCGAATCGATCGCCACGGCCACGCGCGAGATTGCCGCGGGCAATCTCGACCTGTCGTCGCGCACCGAAGAGCAGGCCTCGGCGCTCCAGGAGACGGCCTCGAGCATGGAACAGCTCACCGGCACCGTGAAACAGAACGCCGACAACGCCCGCCAGGCCAGCGCGCTCGCCGCCAACGCCTCGGAAATCGCCAACAAGGGCAGTTCGGTCGTCAATCAGGTGGTCGGCACGATGGGCGACATCAACGACAGCTCCGCGAAGATCGCCGACATCATCACGATCATCGAAGGCATCGCGTTCCAGACCAACATCCTGGCGCTCAACGCGGCCGTCGAAGCGGCGCGCGCGGGCGAGGAGGGCCGCGGTTTCGCCGTGGTGGCGGGCGAAGTGCGCAGCCTTGCACAGCGCTCGTCGGCGGCGGCCAAGGAGATCAAGGGGCTCATCGACACTTCGGTCGAGCGCGTGCAGGCGGGGTCGGCGCTCGTTGACGAAGCAGGGCGCACGATGACCGAGATCATCGCCGCAGTGCAGCGCGTAACCGACATCATGGGCGAGATTGCGGCAGCTTCCCAGGAGCAGTCGGGCGGCATCGACCAGGTCGCGCGCGCGGTCACGCAGATGGACGAGGTGACCCAGCAGAACGCGGCGCTCGTCGAGGAGGCGGCGGCCGCGGCGCAGTCGCTCGAGGACCAGGCGGGACGCCTGCGCGAAGCCGTAGCGGTGTTCAGCCTCGACGAAGCGGCGCTCGGCGCGGCCCCGGCGCAGACGGCGCGGGCAGCTGCCCGGTCACCTTCTGCGGCCCGTTCTGTTGCGCGCCCGGCACCGGCCGCCGCAGCGTCTGCCGCCGCGCCAAAGCGCTCGCCGCGTGGCGCCCCCGCCGCCGCCCAGCCGACCGCGCGGCCGGCTGCCGCCGCGAGCGCACCCGTGAACGCGCAGGCAGCGGGCGCGGGCGCGAACGGCGATTGGGAGACCTTCTGAAGCCATTTTTGTCAGGGGCGGACCGTCCCTGTGCCTGAGAGCCAGCCGCTGCGCCGCAGCGGCTTTTTTTTCGCCTTTGGCCCCGATGTGCGGCTCCGCCATGCGCCATGCGCGCGCCGTTACGGTACATTGTCAGCCGTGTCATCTGCGCGGCCCGGTCGGCGCGCTACACTGCGGCGCCCAGCGGTGCCCGCGAGTGGCATGGCGTCGCGCTGGACGGCTCAGCCCGCGCACACGCTCACGCGCGGACCGCACGGGGTGGCGCCGCAGGGCAAGGGAGGGCGCATCGCGCCACGCAGCACGGATTGCGCCGGCATCGAGCGCCGGCGCCGCATGACAGCACAAACAAGGAACCCGACATGACGCATGACGATCTCGCGCAACGCCTCGTGAATGCGCGCCGGCATCATCATCTGATCGAAACCCTGGAACCCGAGCGCGTGCCGCCGGACGCGGCCACGGCCTACGCGATCCAGCAGGCGGTGCTCGCCGGGCTCGAAACGACCACGGGCGGCTGGAAGGTCGGCGCGCGCGCGCCGGGCGGCCCCGCTTCCGGCGCCCCGATCCCGGCGCCGCTCGTGCACGCCTCGCCGGCGCGCTTCGAGCGCCGCCACTTCTTCCGCGTGCTCGTGGAACTGGAGATCGCGTTTCGTTTTTCGGAACCGATCGTCCCGCGCGCCGAAGCCTATGCGCGCGACGAAGTGCTTGCGCGTGTGGGGCAGATTCTCCCGGCCATCGAGATCGTCGATAGCCGCTTCGCGCAGTGGCCCAACGTCGCGCCGCTCGCCCAGCTCGCCGATGCGCAGAACAATGGCGCACTCGTGACCGGGCACGCGCTGCCGTATGCCGCACTTGCCCGCGCGCTCGATTTCGTCGCTCCCGAGCTCGAACTGACATTCGACGGCGCCTCGCTCGTGCCGGAGGCGCCAGGCAACCCTGCCGGCGATCCGCGCGAATTGCTCGTCTGGTTCGTCAATCATTGCGCTGCGATGGGCATCACGATCGAGCCCGAATGGACGATTACGACCGGTACCTATGTTGGTGCGCACCGCATCGACAAGCCCGGCCTTCTGCACGGCCACATCGACGGGTTAGGGGAAGTCGAAGTCGAATTTGTCTAGGTCGCGCAGGTGCGCACGCTGTAACAATCGTACCTGTCATATTGGCTCTAATGAACAGCCGCCGCGCGCATTGCGCGGCGGCTTTATTTTTTTGTGCGCATTGCGCGCCTCATGGGTGTAAACCTGGCAACCTGTCACGCGCGTCACCATCATTGTGCGCGCGCGTCGTTCGAACGCAGCGGGGAAAACCACTACTGTCAACAGGGCTTGTCAACGCCGGCTCGCATACGCGCAAGAATGCGCGGCAGGTCACCGACGCTGGCGAAATCGACGCGTAAAACGGGAAAAAAATCGCATTGACGCGTGCTCACAACAATGGCGCGGCAGCGCGCAATACGAGCGCGCCATGTGGGCACGCGAACAAATCGTAACGAGTGGCTGTGCACCGGCGCTTCGCTGGTGCGTTTGATGAAGAGGCGCTGCGTATGCCGTAACGCCGGACCGGCCGGGAAACAAGGCGAAAACCGGTCGAATGTCAGGTAAGAGGACGGGTTGCTGCGACCGCTCAGCGCGAGAGATTTGGGCGACACGCGGGCACAGCATGTGAGATGGAGCGTGACCCCGGTCTGAAATTTGCACCAATGGGGAAGATCATTGTAAGTCGTTGTCTGGCGCCCTCCAAGCGCTCAAAAATGCTTAGCTTTCGAGGGCACATCCGGCGCGATTTAACGGTGCGAAAAATTTCAAAAGGGTTTAGGATGAATTTGAGCGATGTCGTTTCCGAATAGCGCGCCGCGCACGACATCGGTCGCAGATCTCGGCGAGGAGGTAGCATGGATATCTACAGCAGCTTCGCGACCCGCTTCGAAAAAACGCGAGAGGAGGAGTTCTCGCTCGAGGAGTATCTCGCGCTCTGCAAGGAAGATCCCAATGCGTACGCCACGGCTGGCGAACGCATGCTGACGGCAATCGGCGAACCCGAACAGATCGACACCCGCAACGATCCGCGCCTGTCGCGCATCTTTGCGAACAAGGTCATCAAGGTGTATCCCGCATTCCGCGAGTTCTATGGCATGGAAGACGTGATCGAGCAGGTCGTCGCGTACTTCCGCCATGCGGCGCAAGGACTCGAAGAGAAGAAGCAGATTCTCTATCTGCTCGGCCCGGTTGGGGGGGGCAAGTCCTCCATCGCCGAGCGTCTGAAGCAGCTCATGGAGCGCGTGCCGTTCTATTCGATCAAGGGCTCGCCCGTGAACGAATCTCCGCTAGGGCTTTTCGACTACGACGAAGACGGTCCAATACTCGAAGAGCAATACGGCATACCACGCCGTTACCTGAGGAGCATTCTGAGCCCATGGGCGGTCAAGCGCCTGCACGAATATAACGGCGACATCCGCAAGTTCCGCGTGGTGCGCCGCTTCCCCTCCATCCTGCGGCAAATCGGCATCGCGAAGACCGAGCCTGGCGACGAGAACAATCAGGACATCTCGTCACTCGTCGGCAAGGTGGACATTCGCAAGCTCGAGCAATATGCACAGGATGACGCAGACGCGTACAGCTACTCCGGCGGCCTGTGTCTTGCGAATCAGGGCTTGCTCGAATTCGTCGAAATGTTCAAGGCGCCGATCAAGGTGCTGCACCCGCTGCTCACGGCCACCCAGGAAGGCAACTTCAAGGGCACCGAAGGATTCGGCGCGATCCCGTTCAACGGCATCATCCTCGCGCACTCGAACGAGTCGGAGTGGAAGGCGTTCCGCAACAACCGCAACAACGAGGCACTGCTCGATCGTATCTTCGTGGTGAAGGTGCCGTACTGCCTGCGCTACTCGGAAGAGATGAAGATCTACGAGAAGCTGCTGCGCAATTCGTCGCTGGCCGAGGCCGTGTGCGCGCCGGGCACGCTGAAGATGATGGCGCAGATGTCGGTGCTCACGCGCTTGCAGGAGCCGGAGAATTCCAGCCTCTTCTCGAAGATGCAGGTGTACGACGGCGAAAATCTCAAGGACACCGATCCAAAAGCGAAGTCGTATCAGGAGTACCGCGATTTTGCGGGTGTCGACGAAGGCATGAACGGGGTCTCCACGCGCTTCGCGTTCAAGATCCTCTCGCGCGTGTTCAACTTCGACTCAACCGAAGTGGCTGCGAATCCGGTGCATCTCATGTACGTGCTCGAACAGCAGATCGAGCGCGAGCAGTTCCCGCCGGAAACCGAGCAGAAGTACCTGTCGTTCGTGAAGGACGTGCTGGCCTCGCGTTACGCGGAGTTCATCGGCAAGGAGATTCAGACCGCTTACCTCGAGTCGTATTCCGAGTACGGGCAGAACATCTTCGACCGCTATGTCACGTACGCCGACTTCTGGATTCAGGATCAGGAGTTCCGCGACCACGACACGGGCGAGAGCTTCGACCGTGCGGCATTGAACGCCGAGCTCGAGAAGATCGAGAAGCCCGCGGGTATCAGCAATCCGAAGGATTTCCGCAACGAGATCGTGAACTTCGTGCTGCGTGCGCGTGCGGCCAATGCCGGCAAGAACCCGGCGTGGATCAGCTACGAGAAGCTGCGCGTGGTGATCGAAAAGAAAATGTTCTCGAACACGGAAGAACTTTTGCCGGTCATCTCCTTCAATGCGAAAGGATCGGCGGAAGAGCAGCGCAAGCACGAGGACTTCGTCAACCGCATGGTGGCGAAGGGCTATACGCCGAAGCAGGTCCGGTTGCTCTGCGACTGGTATCTGCGGGTGCGCAAGTCGTCGTGATCGAAGAGGCTTTACCGTCCGAGCGCGCCGCCGCGGTTTTGCGGCGGCGCAAAAGGACTACCGGCGGGGCGCAGGCGGCGTGGCCATGAGCGGGTGAACGCGGCACGCACGATGGCAGACGCGGCAATGAACACTGCGCACCTCGCCCATTCGAAACTGGAGCGGGAGACTAGATGTGCTTCATCAAATCATCGACCGCAGGCTGGCCGGAAAGAACAAGAGTATTGCCAATCGCGAGCGCTTTTTGCGCCGTGTGAAGAACTATATTCGTCACGCCGTTTCGGAAGCGGTGCGTGACCGCAGCATCAAGGACATACAGAGTAACCAGAGCATCACCATTCCGCGCAAGGACATTGCGGAGCCGTCGTTCCGGCACGGCCCGGGCGGCAAGCGTGAAATGGTTCACCCAGGCAACGAGGACTACATTCGCGGCGACCGCATTCCGCGCCCACAGGGCGGCGGAGGCGGTGGCGGCAGCCAGGCGAGCAACGAGGGCGAAGGTCAGGACGACTTCGTGTTCGAACTCTCGCGCGAAGAATTCATGCAGTACTTCTTCGACGACCTCGAACTGCCGCGCCTCGTCAAAACCCATCTCATGGCCGTGCCTACGTGGAAGAGCATCCGCGCGGGGTGGGCCGCCGAGGGCACGCCGAACAACATCGACGTCGTCCGTTCGCTGCGCAGTGCGCTCGGCCGGCGCATTGCGCTCGGCGCGCCGCTCGTGAACGAACTGCACGACCTCGAAGAACAGCTCGAAGCGCTCAAGGCCGACCCGGCCGACCGGCGCGAAGAGATCGCGTTGCTCGAAGAGCAGATTCATCACCTGCGCGGGCGCATCTGGCGCATTCCGTTCATCGACCCGTTCGATCTGCGTTACGTGAATCGCGTGAAGCAGCCGCAACCGTCGAGCCAGGCTGTGATGTTCTGCCTGATGGACGTGTCAGGCTCGATGGACGAGCAGCGCAAGGACCTGTCCAAGCGCTTCTTCATCCTCCTGTACCTGTTCCTCAAGCGCAATTACGAAAAGATCGAGGTGGTCTTCATTCGTCACCACACGCGCGCCGAGGAAGTGGACGAGGACACCTTCTTTCATTCCACCGAAAGCGGCGGCACGGTTGTGTCGAGCGCGCTGGAGCTGATGAAAAAAGTGATCGAGGACCGTTATTCGCCCAGCGACTGGAATATCTATGGCGCACAGGCTTCGGACGGCGACAATTGGACTGACGATTCACCCAAATGCCGCAAGATTCTTGCGGATGACATACTGCCTCAGGTGCGCTATTTTGCGTATATTCAGGTGACGCCCGAGGAGCAGAACCTCTGGCTTGAATACGCGCAGCTCGCACTCACCGAACCGCATCTGGCGATGAAGAAAGTCGACACCGCGGCGGACATCTACCCGGTGTTCCGGGAGCTTTTCGAAAAGCAGGTGGAGCACTCATGACGACACGCCACCTGCACAATGAGGCGCGCGGCTACCAGCCGGAGCGCCGGAAGACGAGCGGCCACGAAAAAGGGCATCATGGCGAACAAGGTGACGAGCACAAGCCCGATTACCGCGAAGACGCCGAAGCGCCCGGAACTGCCGCCGGGGCTGCTCGCCACAAGGAGCATGGGCTCGCCCAGCAAAGGGAAGTGCAAATGAACGTAGCCGACAAACGGCCGTTGCCGTGCCCCTCCGACTGGACCTTCGAACTTATCGAGGAGTACGACACACATATC
The DNA here is from genome assembly GCF_905220195.1 of Paraburkholderia sp. J8-2. Taxonomy (NCBI): domain Bacteria; kingdom Pseudomonadati; phylum Pseudomonadota; class Betaproteobacteria; order Burkholderiales; family Burkholderiaceae; genus Paraburkholderia; species Paraburkholderia sp. J8-2. The sequence goes on along the minus strand of NZ_CAJMZA010000004.1, from coordinate 15,473 downwards.
TCTCATGTTGCAGAGCAATATGAACTGGACGTCTATCCCATCCAGCTCGAATTGATCAGCGCCGAGCAGATGATGGACGCCTATGCGTCCGTCGGCATGCCGGTGAACTATCGCCACTGGTCGTTCGGCAAGCACTTTCTCTCCACCGAAAAGAGTTATCGCCGCGGCCAGATGGGTCTCGCGTACGAGATCGTCATCAACTCCAATCCCTGCATTGCGTATCTCATGGAAGAAAACACCATGACGATGCAGGCGCTCGTGATCGCGCACGCCGCGTATGGGCACAACTCGTTCTTCAAGGGCAACTATCTGTTCCGGTTATGGACAGATGCGCACGCCATCATCGACTACCTCGTCTACGCGAAGAATTACATCGCCGAGTGCGAGGAGCGTTTTGGTCTGGACCGCGTGGAAGAGTTGCTCGACTCGTGCCACGCGCTGATGAACTACGGCGTAGATCGCTATAAACGGCCGCAGAAGCTTTCTCTCGAACGCGAGGCAGCACTGCGTCGGGAACGCGAGGCTTATCTGCAGTCCCAGGTCAATGAGCTGTGGCGCACGTTGCCCAAGCAGCAAATGCCCGTTGCCGAGGAATTCGACGAACGCTTTCCGCCGGAGCCGCAGGAAAACCTGCTGTACTTCGCCGAAAAGAACGCGCCGCTGCTCGAGCCGTGGGAGCGGGAAGTCATCCGCATCGTGCGCAAGATCGGGCAGTACTTCTACCCGCAGCGGCAAACCCAGGTCATGAACGAAGGCTGGGCCACGTTCTGGCATTACACGCTGCTCAACACGCTCTATACGCAGGGTAAGCTCGAAGACGGCTTCATGATGGAGTTCCTCCATTCGCACAGCAACGTGATCTATCAGCCGCCCGTGACGAAGCCGTATTACAGCGGCATCAACCCATATGCGCTCGGATTTTCGATGATGAGCGACATTCGCCGCATCTGCGAGAACCCCACGGAGGAGGACCGCAAGTGGTTTCCGGAACTGGCCGGCAGTCCGTGGCTCAAGGCGCTGCACTATGCCATGCGCAACTTCAAGGACGAGAGTTTCGTGGCGCAGTATCTGTCGCCGCATCTGATCCGTGAAATGCGGCTCTTCTCGGTGCTCGACGACGACATGCGCGACGCGCTCGAAGTCTCGGCCATCCACGACGACAGTGGCTATCAGTACGTGCGCCAGGCGCTTTCGCGTCAGTACGACATGCATCACCGCGAGCCGAATATCCAGGTGTGGTCGGTCAACACGCGCGGCGATCGCAGCCTCACGCTGCGTCACTTCATGAGCGATAACCGCCATCTTTCGGGCGACACCGACGAAGTGCTGCGCCACATGGCGCGCCTCTGGCAGTTCGACGTGTTCCTCGAAAGCGTGGACGAAAACGGCACGGTCCGAAAACGCTATGAATGCCGCTATATGCCGCCGCCGATTCGGGTATAGCCATCTCGCTGCGTTACGCGATTGAGCGTATAAGTCATGAGGCCAGCCTGCGGGCTGGCCTCTTTCATTGATGCGCGTGCAACGACGTTGCAATCGAACACGTCCCGGAACGTCCACGCGCGCTAACATACTGCGCCAGTGAACCCGCAGCAAAAAAACACCGCACGTAGAGGCGGATTTCGAAAGGATGGCGTATGGCGTTTGAACTGTTTCGCGGCGTACGGCCGCTTTCTCGCGCGTCGGCATTGCGCGACGCGCTTGCCGGTGTGCAGCTCGCCTCGATGAACGTGCCGCAACTGCTTGGCTACGCGCGCATCGCGGGCATGCCTGCCGTCACCGGTTTGTACACGGGCTTTTTACCGCTCGTTGCATTCGCGCTCTTTGGCGCGTCGCGTCACCTCGTCGTCGCCGCCGACTCCGCCACGGCCACCATTTTCGCGAGCCGTCTCACGACCATGGCGGCGCCTTCGAGCGATGAATACGTCGCACTCGCGGGCATGACCGCCTTGCTCACGGCCGTGCTGTTGTTGATCGCACGTGTGTTCCGTCTCGGCTTTCTCGCGGACTTTTTGTCCCGCACCGTGCTCGCCGGCTTTCTCACGGGTGTGGGCGTGCAGGTCGGTGTGGCCATGCTCGGCGACATGCTTGGCATTACTGTCAATTCGCGCCGCACGGTCCTGCAGATCAAGCAGATCGTGACGCAATTGGGCACGATTCACTGGGCGACGCTCGCCATCGCCGTGGCCGTCGTGGCCGCGATCCTGGTTTTCAAGAAGCTGCGCCCGCGCTGGCCCGTGCCGCTCGTCGCGGTGGTGGGAAGCATCGCGGCGAGCGCCGTACTGAACTTCGCGGGCCATGGCATTTCCGTGATCGGCCCGGTGCAGGGTGGCTTGCCGCACATCAGCTTTCCCGCCGTGGGCTGGTTCCAGATGATCGACCTGCTGCAGGTGGCCGCGTCGTGCTTCGTCATCATCGTTGCGCAGAGCGCCGCCACGAGCCGCGCGTTTGCCGAACGCTACGGCGAGCGCACCGACGAGGACGCCAATCTCCTCGGCCTCGCGGCGGCCAATGCGGCGGCTTCGTTCAGCGGCGCTTTCGTCGTGAACGGCAGCCTCACGCAGACCGCCATGGCCGATCAGGCGGGCGCGCGCAGCCAGTTCGCGCAGCTCGTGTTTGCAGGCGTCGTGCTCGTCGTGCTGCTGTTCTTCAGCCGCCTGCTGCAGTACCTGCCGCACTGCGTGCTGGCTGCGATCGTCTTCACGATTGCCGTGGGGCTTGTGAACATTCGCCAGCTGATCGATATCCGCCGCGAAAGCCCCGGCGAATTCCGGCTTGCGGTGATCACGGCGCTTGGCGTTGTCGTGATCGGCGTGGAGAACGGCATCCTCATCGCGATCGGCCTTTCATTGCTGCGCCACGTGCGCCATAGCTACCGGCCGCACACCATGGTGCTCGTGCCAAACGAAGAGGGGCACTGGCTGCCCGAACCCGCGCAAGCCGGTCAGCTTACGGCGCCTGGGTTGATCGTCTATCGCTTCGGTGCGGACCTGTTCTATGCGAACGACCACCTGTTCGTCGACGAACTGCGCGCGCTGATCGATCGGGCGCCGACACCGGTGCATTGCGTGGTCGTGGATGCGGGTGCGATTACCGATCTCGACTATTCCGCGGGGCGTGCCGTAATCGACCTTTGCGCGGAGCTCGGAGAGCGCGGCGTGAAGGTGATTTTCGGGCGCGTGAACCGCTATTTGCTTTCGGATATGGACCGGCACGGCATCACGCCTGTGGTCGGGCGTGCGAATATCTTCCCGACGCTGCACGAGGCACTGGCAGCGGTGCGGCCCGATCTGGAGTCGCGCTCGAATGCGTAGCGCTCGTGTAGCCATGCTACAAGCCGAAAAGCGCTGTAGTGCGAAAAACATGTGAAGCAGCTACATAAAAAGGTACAGAAAAACCCCGATTGTCCGTTGGATTTGGCCACTGTTATTGTGCGCCTCAAGCGCTGTGGAAGCGCTTCCACTCCAACCCGATCCGGCTGCCCAGAATGCATACGCCGGTGATTCCCGCGCAGGAGATTTCGTGAATCAGGACACCGCATTGCCGCATGCCGACGCCGCAGTCGCCGACGATCCGTTCACTCCGCCCGCCAGCTCCGCACTGTGGCGCAGCGACTTCCTTTTGGGCGCGGCCACGGCTTCGTATCAGATCGAAGGCGCGATCCACGAGGACGGCCGCCTGCCGTCGATCTGGGACACGTTCAGCGCAACGCCCGGCAAAGTGCTCGCGGGCGACACGGGCGCCGTGGCCTGCGACCACTATCACCGCTGGGAAGCCGACCTCGACCTGCTCGAAAGCCTGAACTTCGAGGCGTATCGCTTTTCGATCGCATGGCCGCGCGTGATGGACGAGGCGGGACGGCCCAATGCCAAAGGCATCGCGTTCTACAAGCGTTTGCTGGAGCGCCTGAAGGAGAAGGGCGTGCGCACCTTCGCCACGCTCTACCACTGGGACCTGCCGCAGCACCTGGAAGATCGCGGTGGCTGGCTCAACCGTGACACGGCGTACCGCTTCGCCGACTACGCGGACCTCATGAGCCGCGAACTCTCCGGCCTCGTCGACGCCTGGATGACGCTCAACGAGCCGTGGTGCTCGGCGTACCTCGGCTACGGCAACGGCCATCACGCGCCGGGCCTCGCGAACGGCCGCTACGCCACGCAGGCCATGCATCACCTGCTGCTCGGCCATGGACTTGCCACCAACGTGCTGCGCGCGAACGACCCGGGCTCGACCAAGGGGATCGTCGCGAACGTGGGGCGCGGCACGCCCGACTCCTCGTCGCCGGAAGACGTGCGCGCCGCGCGCCGCTTCGAAGTGCAGCACAACGCGTGGATTCTCGATCCGCTGCTCAAGGGCGCGTACCCGGAAGAGTTGTTCGAGTTGTGGCCGGGCACCGAGCCGCTCGTGCTCGAAGGCGACATGAAGACGATCTCGGCGCCGCTCGATTTCCTCGGCATCAACTATTACTTCCGCACCAACGTGAAGAGCGACGGCGCGCACGGCTTTGTCGAAGTGCCGCTGAAGGACGTCGAGCGCACGCAAATGGGGTGGGAGGTTCACCCCGACGGTCTGCGCGACCTGCTGATCGGTTTCGGGCGCAACTATGAGAACCTGCCGCCCATCTATATCACCGAGAACGGCATGGCGTCGGACGACCGCGTGAGCGACGGCGAAGTGAACGACACGCAACGCATCTCGTTCCTCAAGCGCCATCTGGCCGCCGTGGACGCCGCAATCAAGGCCGGTGTGGACGTGCGCGGCTATTTCGTGTGGTCGCTGCTCGACAACTTCGAATGGGCGTTCGGCTATGAGCGCCGCTTTGGCGTCGTGCATGTCGACTACGACACGCAGGTTCGCACGCCCAAGCGCAGCGCGGAACTCATCGCGCATTTCATCGCGCAGCGGCGCGCGCTCGAAGGTGCTTGAAAACGCTTCAGGGTGTTCGACAGGGTTCCCGGGCAAGGGCAACAACTAGTGTGACAACCACGGCATGGCATGCGACGCTCGGGCATGCCGCAAGACGCGCCGTGGCCGCGAAACTTCCAACCATAAGCTTTTGCAGACCAACCCGGAGCAACCGGAGCCCTGCGCGGGACCGGTTCAAGCGCGGCGCGCCCGCTCCGGATCGACAGGAGACGCAATGAAGCATAACGCACCCGTTCTGCGCGGCATCGTGGCCGCTCTCGCGCTGGCCGGCGCGCTCGCGGCCAACGCCGCGGAGCCGCTCAAAGCCAACGTGATTCACTGGTGGACTTCGGGCGGCGAGTCGGCCGCGATCAAGCAGTTCGCGCTTGCCTACGATCAGGCGGGTGGCAAGTGGGTGGACAATGCGATCGCCGGTGCGGATCAGGCGCGTGCAACGGCAATCAACCGCATCGTGGGCGGCGATCCGCCCACCGCCGCGCAGTTCAACACGTCCAAGCAGTTTCACGATCTCATCGACCAGGGACTCCTGAACAATGTCGATGCGGTCGCGACGAAGGAGAACTGGGGCGGAACTTTCCCCGAGTCGATCGTCAATGCGATCCGCATCAACGGGCATTACTACGCAACGCCCGTGAACATCCACATGCAGGACTGGTTCTTCTATTCGAAGCCCGCTTTCGCGAAGGCCGGCATCAAGGGTGAACCGCAGAATTTCGACGAGCTTTTCGCCGATCTCGACAAGCTCAAGGCGGCAGGCCTGATTCCGCTCGCACTGGGCGGCCAGGCGTGGCAGGAGAAGATCACCTTCGACGCGATCTTCGCCGACATGGACCGCGATCTCTACATGAAGGTCTACCGCGACCGCGACGCGAACGCCGTGAATTCGCCTGCGTTCCGCAACGTGCTCACGACCTTCAAGCGGTTGCATAATTATGTCGACCCCGGCTCGCCGGGCCGCAACTGGAACGACGCCACGGCGCTCGTCATTTCCGGCAAGGCGGGCATGCAGATCATGGGCGACTGGGCCAAGGGCGAGTTCTCGGCGGCGAACCAGGTGGCGGGCAAGGACTTCGGATGCTTTCCCGGTTTCAAGAATTCGCCGTACATGATCGCGGGCGACGTGTTCGTGTTCCCGAAGACCGACAACGCCGAGCAGGTCAAGGCACAGCAACTGCTGGCGACGGTCATGACGTCGCCGGGACCGCAGGCAGCGTTCAACCAGCGCAAGGGCTCGATCCCGATCCGCCCGGACGTGGACACCTCGGGCTTCGACATCTGCGCGAAGGAGGGCATGGCGATCATGAAGGACAAGTCGCGGCAACTGCCGAATCCGGAAATGCTGATTCCGCCTGATGTCCAGGGCGCGCTCCAGGACGTCATCACGAACTTCTGGAACAAGAACCAGTCGGCCGAAGACGCGCAGAAGGCTTTCGCGTCCGCAATCAAGAGCTGAGCGCCATCATGTACGCCGCCAAGCTGCATCCGGCCAAACGTCAAGCGGGGCAAGCGCGTAGCGTGCGCCCCGTGCGACGGCGGCTCTCGCTCGCCGCCTGGATCGCGCTCGCGCCCATGGCGGCGACGGTCCTGTTCGCGTATCTGGGCACCATGTTGTTCACAGCGCGCGTCTCGCTCAGCTTCTCGCGCTCGCTGCCGACCAACACGTTCGCGGGCGTGACGCAGTATGTGCGGCTCTTCCAGAACGACCGCTGGATCCTGTCGCTGCAGAATCTCGTGATCTATGGCGCGTGCTTTATCGTGGCGTGCCTCGTGATCGGGCTTCTGCTCGCGATCTTCATCGACCAGCGCGTCGTCGCGGAAGGTGCGCTACGCACGGTGTTTCTTTACCCCTACGCGATGTCGTTCGTCGCAACGGGTCTGGTATGGCAGTGGATCCTCAATCCGGAACTCGGCGTGCAGGCCGTATTGCGGCAGATGGGCTTCGAGCATGCGCGCTTCGACTGGATCGTCACGCAGCGCTTTGCGATCTACACGCTCGTGATCGCCACGGTGTGGCAAGCGTCGGGCCTCGTGATGGCGCTCCTGCTCGCGGGGCTGCGCGGCATCGACGAGGAGATCTGGAAGGCCGCGCGCCTCGACGGCATTCCGCGCTGGCGCGTGTACGCGAGCATTGTCGTGCCAATGCTCAAAACCTCGCTCTCCACCGCGTTCGTGCTGCTCTTCGTGATGGTGGTGAAGCTCTACGACGCCGTGGTCGCGATGACCCAGGGCGGCCCCGGCACCGCGAGCGAAGTGCCCGCGAAATTCATCATGGATTACCTGTTCAACCGCGCGAACATCGGGCTGGCTTCGGCAGCATCGATCGTGCTGCTTGCCACCGTGCTCGCGATTCTTGCGCCGTTCTTCTACGCGCGCAGCCGCGCAGCGCTCAAAGGAGACCGCGCATGAGCACGCCTGTGGCCGACTCGCTGCGTCCCGCGCCCACCCAAGCGCGTGCGGCGCAATCGAGGCGCAAGCCCCGCAAGCATTTCACGCCCGCGCGGCTCGGCGTCTACGTGTTTCTGCTAACGGCGGCGCTCTTTTTCCTGCTGCCGCTGTACGTGATGGTCGTGACCTCGGTGAAGCCGATGAGTGAGATCCGTCTTGGTCATCTGCTCGCACTGCCGGCGCAATTTACGCTCGCGCCGTGGCGTGATGCGTGGTCCTCCGCCTGTACGGGCCTCGACTGCGACGGCATTCAGGTGGGTTTCTGGAATTCGGTGCGCATCGTCGTGCCGAGCACTGTGCTCTCGATCGCCGTGGGAGCGGTGAACGGCTATGCGCTGTCGTTCTGGCGGCCCCGCGGCGCGGGCGTGCTGTTCGGCATTCTGCTCGCGGGCGCCTTCATTCCCGTGCAGGTGATGGTGTACCCGCTCGTGCGCGTGCTGGCCTTCGTGCATCTTTTCAGCTCGCTGCCGGGCATCGTGCTGATTCACACGATCTTCGGCATGCCGGTCATGACCCTCCTGTTCCGCAACTACTATGCGTCCTTGCCGCAGGAACTGTTCAAGGCCGCGCGCATCGACGGCGGCGGGTTCTGGCGCATTTTCCTGCAGCTCATGCTGCCCATGTCGGTGCCCATTATCGTCGTGGCGATCATCATGCAGGTCACCGGCATCTGGAACGACTACATTCTCGGCCTCGTGTTCGCGGGCACGAAGAATCTGCCGATGACGGTTCAACTGAACAACATCATCAACACGACGACCGGCGAGCGTATCTACAACGTCAACATGGCCGCGACGATTCTCACGTCGGCCGTGCCGCTCGCAATCTATTTCATTTCCGGGCGCTGGTTCGTCCGCGGCATCGCCTCGGGCGCGGTGAAAGGCTAGGAGCAGGGCATGGGCAATCTCACGAACGTTTCCGTACGCAATCTGCGCATCGACCTCGGCGCGAACACGGTGATCGACGAACTCGATCTCGACGTGCGCGCAGGTGAGTTCGTCGTGCTGCTCGGGCCGTCGGGCTGCGGCAAGTCCACGCTGCTGCACAGCATCGCGGGCCTCGTCGACGTGACCGACGGCAGCATCGAGATCGGCGGGGAGGACATGACATGGGCCGACCCGAAGGATCGGGGCGTGGCGCTCGTGTTCCAGTCGTACGCGCTCTATCCGACCATGAACGTGGAGCGCAATCTCTCGTTCGCACTCCGTATCAACGGCACGCCCAAGGCGGAGATTGACCGCCGTGTGAAGCGCGCCGCCGACATGCTGCAGCTCGGACCGCTGCTTTCGCGCAAGCCCGCGCAGCTCTCGGGCGGCCAGCGCCAGCGCGTGGCAATCGGGCGCGCGCTCGTGCGCGAGGCAGACGTGTTCCTGTTTGACGAGCCGCTCTCGAACCTCGACGCCAAGTTGCGCACCGAGTTGCGCCGCGAGCTCAAGCAGTTGCACCAGCAACTCGGGGCGACGATGATCTACGTGACGCACGACCAGGTCGAGGCGATGACGCTCGCCACACGCATGGCGGTGATGAAGGGCGGGGCGATCCAGCAGTTCGGCACACCGGCGGAAGTCTACGCTCGCCCCGAGAACCTGTTCGTCGCGACCTTTCTCGGCGCGCCGCCGATGAACCTGCTGCGAGGCAGGCTCGAAGCCGACGAAGGCCGGCTGTGCTTCCGCGGGCAGGGCCTCGACGTGGACGTTTCGGCTTACGCGTTCAAGGGCGCACCCGATCCAACGCGCGCCTGCGTGCTCGGCGTGCGCCCCGAGGACGTGCGCGCGGGGGGCGCGGTGCGCCCGCACGAGGCCGCGTGGGAAGGGCGCTTGACGCTCGTGGAGCCAATGGGCAATCATCGTGTACTGTGGATCGAGCATCAAGGGGGGCAGATCGCATCGATCGATCAGGACAAGACGCCACTCGCAAGTGGGGCGGCAGTGCCGTTCTCCATCGACGGGGCGCACGTTTCGCTGTTTGACGAAGAAACCGGCGCACGAATTTGATGGACATTACCGACAACAAGAGAGAGACCAGGAACGTGGCGACCCTGAAAGACGTGGCGGCGCTGGCCGGCGTGGGCCTTTCAACAGCTTCGCGGGCGATATCGGGCAACGGTCCGGTGTCGGCGGAGGCGGCCGCGCGCGTGCAGGCCGCGATCGAGCAGCTCAATTTCCGGCCTTCGTCCATCGGCCGGGCGATGGCCACGAAGTCGCTCGGCATCATCGGCATTTTCGTGCCGACTTTTTTCGGCTCGTACTACGGCACCATCCTGAAGGAAACCGATACGCAGTTGCGCGCCGTGCGGCGCCACGTGGTGGTGGCCACGGGCTGCGGCGAAGCCTCGCCGCGCGAGCAGGCGATCGAGGCCGTGCGCTTCCTGATCGGGCGCGACTGCGACGGCGTGGTGGTCATCAGCCACGATCTGTACGACGACGACCTGCAGATGCTGCACGCCATGCACCCGCGCATGGCGTTCCTGAATCGAGCATTCGATCAGTTGCCCGAAGCATCGTTCTGCGCCGATCACTTTCACGGCGGCGAGATGGCTGCGCGCACGCTCATCGAACACGGCCATCGCGAGCTTGCGGTCATCGGCGGCCCGTCCACCTCGTCGGACAATGCGGCGCGTTTGCACGGTTTTTTCGCCGAACTGGCGCGCCACGGCATCGAGCGCAGAACCGTGCCGCATATCGTGTCGGACTTCTCGCCCGAAGGCGGCTACGTGGCGGCCGGCACGCTCCTCGAGCGCAAACACCGCTTCACCGGGCTCTTCTGCGCGAACGACACGATGGCCATGAGTGCGCTCGCGCGCCTGCAGCAGGCCGGGTTGCGCGTGCCCCACGACGTCTCTGTGATCGGCTACGACGACGACTATTCAGCCGCCTATATGGCGCCGGCGCTGACCTCGGTGCACATTCCCACCGCCGAACTCACGCGCAACGCGGTGCGCTGGCTTATCAACCAGTGCTACGGCACGCAGTGGCCGATCGAGCGCACCTTCCCGGTTAGCGTGACATTGCGCGACTCGGTGGCGCGGGTGAAGTGACGCCAGCCGGCCGGGGCGCATGCGTCGGGCGACAGCGGTGAAGATGAGGATGGGGAGCCTCCCCAGGGTAGTAGCAAGTCGCGTAAAATCGAACGCGTTCCCCATCCCCACGTTTGCCATTCATGCCCGCGCAAGATCCGGCTGGTACGGTCAAGAAAGAAGAAGGCGTCGCTGTCATCGACCGCGCGTGTGCCATCCTGTTCGCGTTTCGCCCCGGAGATAGCGCGCTCACGCTCGCCGAACTCGCGGCGCGCACGGGTCTCTATAAAAGCACGCTGCTGCGGCTGGCCGGCGCGCTGATTCAACATCGCCTGCTGCTGCGCCTCGACGACGGACGCTATCAGCTCGGCCCCGCCACGTTCGCGCTGGGCGCCCTCTATCAGCGCAGTCTCAACATGGGCGACATTCTGCTGCCGCTCATGCGCGAGCTGGCCGCGGCGAGCGGGGAGAGCGTGTCGTTCTACGTGCGCGACAACGCGGTGCGCGTGTGCCTGCATCGCGTCGATTCACACCATGTGGTGCGCCACCACGTGCGCGAAGGGGACGTCCTGCCGCTGGAGAGCGGCTCAGGCGGGCACGCACTGCTCGCGTTCGGCGGCGAGCCGGGCGAGCCGTTCGAAAGCATTCGGCGCGACTTCTACTGCATATCGATCGGTGAGCGCGACCGCGAGACCGCGGGCGTGTCCATGCCCGTGTTCGGCATTCACGAGACGTTGCGTGGCGTGCTCACGCTCGCCGGACCGAGTTCGCGCATCGACGGGGCATTCATCGAGCGCCATCTCGATGCGTTGTTCGATTGCGCGATACGCGCTACCGACGCGCTCGGCGGCGACTCGCGCGTGCTGCGCGCCGCCCGAAGCGCGCACGCGGCGCGTGCGCGCCAGGACGCCTGAGTCCGCACCGAGCTAGCGGGAGCACCGCGGGCTTGGCCGCAGCTTGCATGCGGTCTCCTTCACTGTGTATTGATCAGGACTGCTCCAGATGCCGCTCCGGCGCGCCGGTGTAGGCATAGGCAATCTGGCGCGGCATGGGTCCTTTGTTACGCTCGCCGCGTCCGCGTTGCTCCCACGCATGCGCGAGAATGCCCACCGCGCGCGAGAGGCAGAATACGCCGCGCGCCAGTTCCGGCGCGAACCCCAGCTCCGCGTAGATCACCGCCGTGACGCCATCGATATTCATCGGCACGGGCCGGTCCTTGCGTCTTTTCAGCAAAGCCTCGATGCCGCGTGCTATCGCCGCATAGCGGCCCTTGATCGTGCCGGACGCCGCGCGCGCATCGACGAGCGCGAGCAAGCGCCCGGCGCGCGGATCGACAGGATGAAAGCGATGGCCGAAGCCCGGCAGATATTTGCCGTGAACGGCGATGAACTCGTCCACGCCTGCCTCGACCGCTGCATCGAACGGACTGCCTGCCACGATACGCGCGGCGATGTCGGCATAGAGTTCGACCGCCTGCTGGCCTGCGCCGCCGTGCACGTCGTCGAGTGCGTTGAGCGCCGATGCCATGGCGCCATTGATCGGCAGGCCACAGCTCGTGGCCATGCGCGAGATCGCGATCGACGGTGCGTGCGGCCCGTGATCGACCGAGGCCACGAGCGCGGCTTCGAGCAGCGTGGCCTCCTCGTCGCCGGGCAGTTCGCCGCGCAGCATCAGCCAGATCATCTGCGGGAAGCTCACGTTGCCGATCAGTTCCTGGATCGGATAGCCGCGCACCTTGATCGAGCCCGGATGGATGTCGGTGATCGAGGTGCTCCAGTAGTCGGCGCAGAGGGCGGCGAGATCGGGTGGGGTGGTGTTCGTCGTCGACATGGTTCAGATCACTCCGTCGTGGTGCAGGGCGTCGATTTGGGCGGCCTCGTAGCCGAGTTGTGCAAGCGTTTCGCGCGTGTGAGCGCCAAGCGTTGGTGCGGGCGTGGCGGGTGCAGCGTCGGCATCGGCGAGCCGCAGGCCCGCGCGTGTCACGCGCTGTGCCGCTTCGCCCTGAACTGCCTCGAACTCGCGTATGAAGCGCCGTTCGGCCAGATGCGGATGCGCGAGGATTTCGGGCACCGAGAGCACGCGCCCCACCGGCACGCCGCGCTCGAGCAGACGCGTTTCCCAGTTGGCCGCGCTGTCTGCCGCGAGTGCGGCTTCGATCTCGGCCTTGAGCGCTTCGCGATACTGCTTGCGCGTATGGCGCGCGGAAAATCGCTCATCGTGCGGCAGGTCGGGGCGGCCAATGACTTCGCACAGGCTCTCGAACTGGCGCGTTTCATTCGCAGCGATATTGAGCAGACCCGCGCCGGTGCGGAACGTGCCCGAGGGCGCGGCCGTAAAATTCTCGTTACCCATCGGCGCGGGCTCCACGCCTGCGTTCAGGTAGTTCGACACGACCCAGCCCATGGTCGCGAGCGTGGCTTCGAGCATCGAAACATCGAGGCGCCGCCCGCGGCCACTCGCGCGCGCATCGACGAGTGCCGCGCAGATGCCGAACGCAGCGGTGAGGCCGCCCACCGTATCGGACACGGGATAGCCCACGCGCAGCGGCGCGCTCTGCGCGTCGCCGGTTACGCTCATCACGCCAGACATGCCCTGAATGATCTGGTCGTAAGCAGGGCGGCGCGACAGCTCGCCTTCGTCGCCGAAACCAGAAATGGCACAGTAGACCAGCGCCGGATTCACTTTGGATAACTGATCGTATCCAAGTTCGAGGCGGTCCATTACGCCGGGCCGGAAGTTCTCGACGAGCACATCGGCGTGGCGCACCAGATCGAGCAAGATGGCTTTACCGCGCGGGTCTTTCAGGTTCAGCGTGATCGAGCGTTTGCCCGCGTTCACGGCCACGAACGACGCGCCCATATTGCGCGCCGCAGCGTCCTTGTCGGCACCCAGACGCCGGGCGAGGTCGCCGCCTTCAGGATGTTCCACCTTGGTGACTTCGGCGCCGAAGAGCGCGAGTTGATAGGCGCAGAACGGACCCGCGAGCACATTCGACAGATCCAGGACGCGCACGCCGGCTAACGGAAGCATGATTGAAGTCTCGTATTCAAAAGATTAGCGGGAGATGTCGTCGAGCGCGCGATTCTTCGTGCGCGGCCCGAAGATGCCGATAGCCGCCATCACCACGATCATTGCGCCGGTGATGAGCGCGAATACGCCTGGCACACCGAAGTGACGTAGCGCGAACGCGATCATGAAGCCGGAGAACATCGCGGAAAGGCGCGACATCGAATACACGAAGCCAACGGCCGTGGCGCGCATGCGAGTGGGGAACAGCTCGACCTGGTACGCGTGATAGCCGACGGAAAGCAGCGTGCCGCCGAGCGTGATCAGGACGCCGAGGAACATGAGCATGCCGGCGGAAGTCTGCATGGCGAATAGCGTGCCGCACACGGCGATCGCGAGCGCCGAAAGCACGACAAGCGTCTTGCGCTCGATGCGGTCGGCAATCGCCATGCCGAGCAGCGGGCCGAACGGATTCGAGGCGGCGATCACGAACGAGTAGAGCAGGCTGTGTGTGACCGTGATGCCTTTGGAAACGAGCAGGGTCGGCACCCACGACGCAAAGCCATAGAAGCCGATCGCCTGAAACAGATTGAACACGAGCAGCGTGATGGTGCGGCGGCGATACGGCGGTTGCCAGATTTCGGCGAAACGCGCCTGACTGACGGTTTGCGCGCCGGCCAGTTCCACGACAGGCGCGGGCAGCGGGCGCCCGGACTGCGCCTCGATCTTCGCTTCGAGCCTGGCGAGAATGCGCGCGGCTTCCTCGGTTCGGCCGCGCTGCGCGAGCCAGCGTGCACTCTCGGGCACGCGGCGGCGGATCGCCCAGGCGATGAGCGCACCGAACGCCCCGAACATCACGACCCAGCGCCAGCCATCGAAACCGAGCGGCGCGCGCGGCACGAACCACCACGCGAGCAAAGCGACGGCTGGCACCGCGGTGTACTGCACGAGATGCACAAACGCGAACGCGCGGCCACGCATGTGCTTGGGCACGAGTTCGCTCACATAGGTGTCGATGGTGACGAGCTCGACCCCCACGCCAATGCCGGCGATGAGTCGCCACAGGTTGATGCCGGGTGCGCTCGTCTGCAGCGCCATGATGCAGGTCGCCACCGAGTACCACAGCAGCGACGCCGTAAACAGCGTGCGGCGGCCATAGCGGTCGGCAAGCCTCGTCAGGCAGAACGTGCCGATGAAAAGCCCCGCGAACGAGGCCGCCACGAAGGCACCGAGCCCCGAGAACCCAAAGAACGAAGCCGTGGTGGTCGAGTAGAGACCGCTTTTCACGAGGCCTGGGCCGACGTAGGCCGTGAAGAACAGGTCGTAGAACTCGAACCAGCCGCCCATCGAAAGCAGGAACACGAGCGTCCAGATGGCGCGCGTGGCCGGCAGGCGGTCAATGCGCGCGTTGATCTCGGCCGCGGTGGCGGGCGCGGCGGCATCGTCCCGGAGCGACGCGCGCGTCGCTCCGATTGGCAGGCTGGACATTGAACTCTCCTGAACTCTTCGGTTACGTGTATTACGCGTCTTCGTTCTATCTGATAGAACTACGTTCTGAAAATGTGACTCGATAATACTGCGCGGCGTCGAGCCAACCGACCAGGGCTTTTACTAAGGGGGCCGCGGCGCGAGCGCTCAGGGAGAGGTTAGCCTGCAGGCGTCACATGGGGCCACATTGAGGAGGCTCAGTGACAGGGGGTGCGGGAACTGCTGACAAGCAGTGCCACACGTGGATTATATAAGTTTACATAAGATAAATTATCAACTTTTTTAAGATGTTCGCAAACATCGAAAACTCCACATCACATCTCGACAATGACCTTCAACGCGTGCGTGCTGGCCGCCTGCGAAAACGTCTCATAGGCCTTGAGCATGTCGTCGAACGCGAAGCGATGCGTGATCAGCCGGTTCGGATCGATCCGTCCGGCGCACACCGTTGGCGTCCATGTCGATCATGATGATCTGCGCGGGCGTATAGAACTGCGCGGTCAAAAGCGCGGCCAGCCCGATCGGTCCTGACCCGACGATGGCGACCGTGCTGCCGGGTTCGACTCGGCCGTTGAGCACGCCGCACTCGAAG